>DATJLQ010000055.1:0-41514 GCA_035509415.1 Alphaproteobacteria bacterium | reverse complement strand
CGGATTTCGGGTGCGCGCTTCGCGGTGCTCAAGGGAGCGCTCGCGCGCCTCGAGCGCGCGCTCGCCCAATTCATGCTCGACCTCCACACGAGCGAGTTCGGCTACACCGAGGTGAGCCCGCCGATGCTCGTGCGCGACCGCACGCTCTACGGCACCGGCAACCTGCCGAAGTTCGGCGAGGATTTGTTCAAGCTCGAGGGCGTCGATCTGCGCCTGATCCCGACCGCCGAGGTGCCGCTCACCAACCTCGTGGCGGACGCGATCCTCGACGAGGGCGAGTTGCCGCAACGCTATACCGCCTGGACCGGCTGCTTTCGCGCCGAGGCGGGAGCGGCGGGAAAGGACACGCGCGGCATGCTGCGCCAGCATCAGTTCTACAAGGTCGAGCTGGTCTCGATCGTGCATCCCGAGAAATCGAACGAAGAGCATGAGCGCATGACGGCGTGCGCCGAGGCGGTGCTGAAGCGCCTCGGGCTTCCGTTCCGCACAATCGTGCTTTCGACCGGCGACATGGGCTTCGCTGCGCGCAAGACCTACGACATCGAGGTCTGGCTCGCGGGGCAGGGGCGCTATCGCGAAATCTCGAGCTGCTCGAATTGCGGCGACTTCCAGGCGCGGCGCATGAAGGCGCGTTTCAAGCGCGCGGGCGAGAAGGGGACCCAGCTCGTCCACACGCTCAACGGCTCGGGCATCGCGGTCGGGCGCGCGCTCATCGCGATCATGGAGAATTATCAGGATTCCGACGGCTCGATCGCCATCCCCGAGGCGCTTCATCCCTACATGGGCGGCCTCACGCGTATCGCGCGCGCGGGGGCTTGAGGCGCATGTTCAAGGCGCCGCTCGACCTCGCCAAATGCCGCATCCTGGTGTCGAACGACGACGGCATCGATGCCAACGGCATCAAGCTGCTCGAGCGCGTCGCGCGCACGCTTTCGGACGACGTCTGGGTGGTCGCCCCCGAGACCGAGCAGAGTGCGGTGAGCCATTCGCTCACCGTGCGTACGCCGCTCCGCATCCGGACGCGCGACGAGCGCCATTTCGCGGTCAACGGCACGCCCACCGACGCGGTCCTTCTCGCGGTCACCCATATCCTCAAGGACCATGCGCCGGACCTGGTGCTCTCGGGCGTCAACCGGGGCGGCAATCTCGGCGAGGACGTGACCTATTCCGGCACCATCGCCGCGGCGATGGAGGGAACCCTGCTCGGCGTGCCGTCCATCGCCCTCAGCCAATACGTCGCCGAGGAGACCAAGCGCACGCCCTGGGCGGTCGCCGAGCGCCACGCTGCCGACGTGATCCGCACCCTCGTGAGCGTCGCCTGGCCCAAGGGCGTGCTGATCAACGTCAACTTTCCGGATGTGCCGGCGGATCGGGTCAAAGGCGTCGCGGTGACCTCCCAGGGACGGCGCAAGCCGGGCGGCGAGCTCGACCGCAGGCTCGACCCGCGCGGCGTGCCCTATTTCTGGGTCGCCACCCTCAGGACCGAGGAGCCGACCCGGCCCGGGAGCGATCTCGCCGCCGTGCTCCAGGGCTCGATTGCGGTAACACCGCTTTCGACCGACCTCACGCACCGGCCGACCCTTGCGACCCTCGAGGATGCCTTCGGCGCCGTCGAGGATGTCTCCGGCGCCCTCAAGGATGCCTCCGGCACGGGGGCCGGCGCGTGACGATCGAGGCGCGCAAGATCCGCATGATCATGGAGCTGCGTAGCGCGGGCGTCACCGAAACGCGCGTGCTCGCCGCGATCGAGCGGACGCCGCGCGAGCTGTTCGTACCCGAGCCGTTTCTCGACCAGGCCTACGAGAACGTGGCTTTGCCCATCGGCCACGGCCAGACCTTGAGCCAGCCGGTCGTGGTCGCGCGCATGACCCAGGCGCTCGAGCTCGGGCCGCGCATGAAAATCCTCGAGGTCGGCACCGGCTCGGGCTACCAGGCGGCGATCCTCGCCCAGCTGTGCCGTCGGCTCTATTCGATCGAGCGCCACCGGCCTTTGCTCGCCGAGGCGGAGAAGCGCTTCAAGGCGCTAAAGCTCAGCAACATCACGACCAATTTCGGCGATGGCAGTCTCGGCTGGCCGGCCCAGGCGCCGTTCGACGGCATCATCCTCACCGCGGCGGCGACCGAGCTGCCCCAGCGCCTGGTCGAGCAGCTCAAGGTCGGCGGCATCATCGTGCTGCCGGCGGGGAATCGCCATGGCGAGCAGCGCCTGCTCCAGGTGCGGCGATTGTTCGACGGGGTCGAGACCAAGGATATGGGACCGGTGCGCTTCGTGCCCTTGATCGGCGCGGCACCGACCTCGGCCCCGCGACGCCATCGGGGTGCGTGACATGGGCGCGCGCCGATCCCGGCTGGCGGCGTTCGGCAGGGCGATGGCGGCGCTCATGCCCCTGGCGCTTGCGGGCTGCGGCTTCCTCGCCTATCCGGCACCCGAGGAGCCGGCGGACGTCAACGCGCCGCCGCAAGCTCAGCCGCTCCAGCCCCAAGCGCCGGGGCAGGTGACGCAGGCCGCGCCCGCGCCGCAATTCCCCGCCTGCCGCCCGCCGGCCACGGGCAACCCGGCGATCGAGATCGTCCAACGCGGCGAGACGCTGTATCAGGTCTCGCGTTGCAACAAGGTGCCCATCCGCGCGCTCATCGACGCCAACCGTCTGGAGCCGCCCTATGTGCTGCTCGCGGGCCAAAAGCTCGTCATTCCCCACCCCCAAACCCACATCGTCGCGGCGGGCGAGACGCTTTACGCCATCGCGCGCGCGAACGACGTCGATGTCAGCGAGCTGGTCCGAGAAAATGCTTTAAATCCGCCCTATAACATCTTCGTCGGACAGACGCTTATCATGCCGGGGAAGATCGTGACCGGGGCCTCGGTGCCGAGCGTTCCGGCAAGCCCGCGCGAAATCCAGCAGGTCGAATCCCTGCCGCCGCCCGGCGTGCCGGCAACGACGATAGCGCCCAAGGAGCTGGCGCCGAAGGAAGTGGAGCCGGTGCCCACACCTCCGCCCGAGAGCCGGGTCGCGAATGTGCCGGCTCAGCCTACGGAAGCGCCGCCGCTGACGCCGATCCCGAAGCCCGAGCCCGAGAAGCTTGCCGCCTTGCCGCCCAGCCATGAGAGCGTCCGCGAGGCCAGCCGGGAGGCGCCGACCCATTCGATTCCCGCGCCGGGCAATTCGCACTTCATCTGGCCGGTGCGCGGTAAGATCGTGTCGGATTACGGGCCCAAGTCAGGCGGCCTGTTCAACGACGGCATCAACATCGCCGTGCCCGCAGGCACCCCGGTACGCGCCGCGGATAGCGGCGTCGTGGTCTATGCCGGCAACGAGATTCGCGGCTTCGGGAACCTGGTGCTGATCAAGCACGCAAACGGCTGGATGACCGCCTACGCGCATAACGAGACGCTCCTGGTCCATCGCGGCGAGGTGGTGCAACGCGGCCAGGAGATCGCCAAGGCCGGCTCGACCGGCAGCGTCGCCTTCCCGCAGCTCCATTTCGAGATTCGCAAGGGCAGCCACGCGGTCGACCCGACCAAGTACCTGGCGCAGCTTGCGAGTTGATCAGTCCAGTGTTATGTAGGATACGTCAATTTCTATTTTGGCTACGAAACGAGGATAGTGATCAAACTCCCTATTACTACTAATATCCAACTCGCCCATCGGAATCGGGCGACGGAGACACGAAAGAGGAAGAAAATCACAACAGTAGTCACCACCGACGCGACCAAAGCCAAAATTAGAAAGACCGATATTTTTAGGCAAATTATGACGACCCTGCGCAACAATTCACTCATGTTGTAACTTAAAGCGGGAAGAATGAAGATGCCAAAAAGGAGAATAACGATTCCAATAGCCGCCAACGTGAACACGACCTTAATGGGGAGTCTCTTTACCCTCCCGATGCATGATTTAGCGTAAGATTTTAATTCAGCATTTGCATTTGAAACACGGTTCGGACCGAGAGGCAATTGTGCACTTGACGTACCTACCTACTAGGGGCACCCTGCAAGCCGTAGGGCATCCAGTGGTAGGATGGGCCTATGAGCCCACGCCAAGAAGACGAGCTGTCCGCCGCCGCGCAGATCGACGCCCTTTTGGCCGCCGACAAAGAGCTTGCTGGGGTCGCCACTTGGGTTGACGGCAATAACTCCGACGATAAGCGGATTCGCTGGCCGATCCTCGTGGGAGGGCGCATGTCTGCCGCGCAACTTGCCCTTACCGCTTACCCGAACGCGGCCGATCCTAGCTTCACCATCTCCCTGATCCAAAGGACGTGCGTTTGGAGACTCGATTTCGATCCTCCTTACCGCACGCACGATAACCCAATTGATCGAGCCCACTTGCTCGGCGCGGCGCGCGTTCGAGGGCCGCACTATCACGCCTGGGCCGATAATCGACACCTTGCGACCGCCGCCTCTCTACCGAAGACCCTTGATTGCGCGCGGGAATTGCCTAAAAGGATTCGCCAGTGGGAACAGGCCTTCCGTTGGTTCTGCGCTCAGACTAAAATCAGCTTTGAGCCGAGCCAGCTTATTGGCTTTCCGCCCCGGGAGGGATTGCTGTGAGTTGCCCGGACTTCATCCGCGATGCGCTTGCGCCCTACCAAGAATGTTTTAAGGCGGGCGATAGGATAGCCGTGCCTACTGAATGCCTTTATCCTTCGAACGGAAACGTAACGGTATTTTTGAGCGGTGGTCGGCGCGCGTGCATCGTGTCCGATGACGGTAAGGCGGTAGCTGAAATTCGCGACCACGGCTTAGAACTCGACGCGCCGGACCGATATCTCCGTCAGTTTTGCCATCCTCGTGGTCTCAAATGGGAACGTTCAACAATCTTTAGCCCCGCCGTTCCGGCAAGCGGACTCGCGAGCGCGATTGCGCTTGTCGCGACCACGTCGAGTCTTGCTGCGCATTGGGGCGTCCATAATTTGAAGACATATGTGCGCCGCGACCTGCGCAAAGAGCTTCGCATCCAGCTAGGGCTGCATTTTTCCGAAGAACGCATCCGCGAAGATATTAGGCTGGCGGGGGCGAGTGGGCGGCAATATAGATTCGAATTTGTGGTGGAGCTCGGCAACGAACGACGCCTTATAGTGGACGCGATTGCTCCTGAGCCAACGACGATTAACACGCGCGCTATTGCGCATTTTGATCTAGCGCGAACGGAAAATGAAAAATTTGTCCAACAACTCGTGTACGACGACACCGAAACGTGGGGCGCGTCTGATCTGAATCTGCTAAGAATGGCTGCGCAGCTTATTCCTCTGACGCACTTCGGGAAAGGCCTCGAAAATTTGGGGGCACAATAAATGGCCGCTGCCAATGAGAAGACACAACCACAAAATGCCGACGAGGATCAATTGCGCGACATCATTCTAAAGCGGATGATGGAAACGCCGCCGAGGCCGCATGCTGCCGCGAAATCGAAAAAGCAGAAAGGTCGCACAGCCGCGAGGGCGGCGATCGCTAAAAAATAATTACTTCCACCAGCGGTGAGTTTTATATTTAAACCGAAATATTCTGATTTCTGGGTCGGTTTCATGGGCGGCTAAATCCTTCGGCGTCATTCTGAAGGCAAGATGTTTACGCCTCCCGCTTAATGTGCTTAGGTGAGTCGCGGACGTGATGAAGCAGTGAATAAATGGTGCGGCATCTACTACGACTGCAAAATAAGGGTGACACGCAAACGTTTCGCAGGCAGTTTCGAGTTTTCGAATATCGCTTCGGTAAATTCTCACTTTATCATCTTCTTTGCCCTTAACCCTCGAACGGGATTTCACCGAGATACCCATCAGCTCCGCCGTGGTTGGGTTTCTTGCAATAATATCCATCCCCATGTGATCGATTTGCGCACATTCAAACCCATGTTTAGAGAGCCAATAGAGAATCAACGCCTCGGTAAAATCTCCGGTGATCTTTGAATGGCGCGAACTCTTGTTAATTTCTGGTTGATGTCCCATAAAATATTACGCGGTCCGTTTATAGGTTAAACCTCTTCCCCGCTTAACTCATATCCGCCTTTTGATCAAGGGAAGCACGTCGAGGTTGTCACCATAATAGGGCACGTTCATCGTGTTTCCTTCAGATGCTTACGATGTTTTTGCTTATAGCGTTTTTGATGCGCCTCGCTCACCAGTCCTAGCGTACGTCAGCCGCTTGCCCGCGACGCCCTTTAGCGCCTTTGTCGCGCGTTGTTCGTCGTCTACGCCGAGGGCCGAGCGCTCGTTATAACGGAAGTCAAATTCCGCGAGGTAGCGCTTTAGATGTTGCTGGCTGACGTGGTGGTACGTGCCCGTGATTCCACGCTTGAGGATCGAAAAGTAGTTTTCGACCGTGTTGGTGTGCCAAAAAAAGGCGCGCACGTATTCCTCGGCCGAGTGATTGACTGTCCCGTGCCCGGCAAAATCCTTTGCGATTGGCGGATACACGGTCGCATCGTCCGTCATGAGATAGGTGCGCTTGTCGAGATGCGCGTTGAGGATCGGGCGGAGTGTCTTGCCGCTCACTTCCGGGACGTGGTGGGAGCGTACCTTGCCGCCGCGCTCGACTAGAGAGAACACAGGCTCTTTCGGCGGTACATGGCTCTTGCGATTGCGTGCTTTCCCTCCCACGTAGGTTTCATCCGCCTCGACAACCTTGTTCTGACCGCCAAGCGGGCCGCTGCTATTCGGGAACAGGTCGCGGTATGCCTCGCGGATGCGATGCGCCATGAACCAAGCCGTCCGATAGGAGCCGAACCCGAGCATCCGCCAAAGCTGATGCGCGCTCATGCCCTTTTTGCTCGACGTGAGCAAGTGGGTTGCGAGTAGCCATTTGTGCAGGGGGATATGGGAGCGCTCGAATAGCGTCCCGACTGTCGCGCTAAACGGCTTGCGGCAATCCTTGCACTTGTAGACGCCCGGACGGGTGCTCTTGCCCCTTAGCTCCGTGGCGTTGCCGACAGAGCCGCAATGGGGGCAAACCGGCCCATCGGGCCAGCGGACGGCCTCAAAGTGCTTCCGGGCCGCTTCTTCGTCGTTATAGATCGGGTTGGTGAGGTTGCTAGTCATTTCCGGGCTCCATTGTTGCCCGAATACTACCATTGGGAGGCAGGTACGTCAAGTGCATAATTGCCGACCGAGAAGATCAACTACAACCCCTAGGGCGCCGAAAAATTGAAGAATCATACTCCACCGATTCAACCAAAGGACACGGATATACAGAATAGCGTCATCATCGGAAAATCGTTGTTTACCCTCGCACCATGCTTTGAGTGCATCGAGCAGCGTCATTGACTCCCTCAGTCGCCGCGCACCGGACGGCTCTATTATTCAGGGGGTTTCTTCTTTGTATGCGACCTCGATGATCTCATTGGCATAGAACCATTTGGGACGTCTCTGGATTGTTTCGGCTTCTAATATTCCACAATCAATTAATCGTTGAATATTATTTTTGGCGGAATTGTAAGTGATGCCGAGTCGTGCCATGGTGTACGGAATGTTTGTCGCAGGCGCGTCAAACAGAGCGTCAACAATTCGCGCGAGTAGCGCTGACGACCGTGCCGTTTGAATTCTGGCTCGATATCCTGCGTATAAGTCTTGGAGAGTGTGCGCTTTTTTGATTGCTTTCTTACATGACTGTTCGATGCCAATTAGAAAAAATTCTATCCACGCTTCCCATGCCCCCCTGCGACTAATATCCAACATTCGGTCGATATATTCGGCATAATTTTTTTCGAAATAAGGACTTAAATATAAGAGCGGCTGGGACATTTCGTTTCGATCACACAAAAGAAGCGGAATTAGAATGCGACCGACGCGACCATTGCCATCAGGAAACGGATGAATGGCTTCGAATTGATAATGGATAAGAGCTAATTTAACGATAAGAGGCAAAGAATCAGTTTTTTCATTGATGTATTTTTCCAGTTCGCCCAAGGCGGTCATAGATTCAATTTGTGGTGGTGGCACGAACCGCGCATTCTGAATTAGGCGCGCCCCGATCCAATTTTGATCAATTTTAAAAGCTCCGGGCTGAAATTGCGCGCCGCGAGCCGGTGAGACGTCGGACATCAGAATTCCGTGCAATTCGCTGATAAACCGTGTCGAAATCGGAAGCTCATGAATACGCTTCAATCCATATTCGAGCGCTCGGATGTAATTATGGACTTCTTTGGTGTCGGCCCTGGCCTGTACACTATCTGCGCCTGCTTCAAACTCAAATAGCTCCGACAAAGTCGTAACGGTTCCCTCTATTTTCGATGATGCTATCGCCTCCATCCGCATGTATGGACGAATTAGGAAAAATGGATTCGGTAAAGTGCGCCCGATGCCACTCAATTCTCCAACTGTGCGAGTGGCACGAACTAACAACGGCAAAAGGTCAGTCAAATTGAGTGACGGCGGCGGCAGAGGATTGGGTACAAACGCGAAGCAATTCTGGATGGTCGGCACCAGATGGCCGCTGGGGGAACTCTGAAATTCTTCGGGGTTCATTGGCGCCGTCCTAAGATGCAATTCGTCGATTTGAATTGCATATTTTGGCGGTAACTTTCAATTACATTTTTTAACATATTGATTTTACATAAAATAATATTCTGGAGAAGATCGAAGGCGTTACTAAATTCCGAAGTGGCAGGCCGCCTCCATTTCGAGGGACCCATCAAAAGCCTAATCCCGGCTCAGTCGAGCGTCTTGCCCAATCGGCCGGCCAGGTCCTGGATGAATTGCCACGCGACGCGGCCCGAGCGCGAGCCGCGCGTGATCGACCATTCGTTGGCCTCGTGGTGCAGCTCCTCGAGCGGCATCTTGAGGCCGTGGCGCGCGCAATAGCCCTCGATCATCGCGAAATAGGTGTCCTGGTCGCAATGATGGAAGCCGAGCCAGAGACCGAACCGGTCCGACAGCGACACTTTCTCCTCGACCGCCTCGGAGGGATTGATCGCGGTCGAGCGCTCGTTGTCGATCATGTCGCGCGACATGAGATGGCGCCGGTTCGAGGTCGCGTAGAACACGACGTTCTGAGGCCGCCCCTCGATGCCGCCTTCGAGCACGGCTTTGAGCGACTTGTAGGTCGAATCCTCGGAATCGAACGAGAGATCGTCGCAGAACAGAAGGAAGCGGCGCTTGGAGCCGCGCAACTGGTCGAGGAGGCGGGGAAGGGACGGAATGTCCTCGCGGTGAATCTCGACCAGGGCGAGCGATTTCGGCTTCCGCTCGTTGATATGGGCGTGGATCGCCTTGACCAGCGAGCTCTTGCCCATGCCGCGCGCGCCCCATAGGAGCGCGTTGTTGGCGGGGAGGCCGTTCGCGAAGCGCTCGGTGTTGGCGAGCAGGATGTCGCGCTGGCGCTCGATGCCGCGCAGGAGGTCGAGCTCGACCCGGTTGACCTCGGGCACGGGCTCGAGCCGCCCGCTCTCGGCGTGCCACGCGAAGGCGTCGGCCGCGCCGAAATCGGGTGGCGTCGGCGGCGCCGGCGCCAAACGCTCGAGCGCCGCCGCCACGCGCGTCAGAAGTCTCTCGATGTCCTTGTCTTTTTCCGCCATCGCCGCCGCCCACGATCCGATCGAGGCGCGCACCCTAAGGGTTCGGGGCGGTCCGCGTCAAATGGGCCGGCAGTCGCTCGAAAACGCCCTTTGACCGCCGTAACGTTACACATTACACTTCCGGATGATTCAATCGATTCGCCACAAAGGACTGCGGCGCCTCTATGAGGACGGCGACGCACGGGGTGTCGATGCGGGGCACGTGCCGAAGCTGCGCGACATCCTCGCGCGCCTCGATGCGGCGGCCCTGCCCGCGGATTTGGATTTGGCCGGGTTTCGGCTCCATCCGCTCAAAGGCGCGCGGAAAGGGTTTTGGGCGGTTACGGTACGCGCCAATTGGCGCGTGATTTTCCGCTTTGTCGGGCGAGACGTGGTCGAGGTCGATTATCTCGATTACCACTGAGAGGAAATCCACCATGCCTATGAAGAATCCACCTCATCCGGGCGGCTTCGTGCTGCGCCAGTGCATCGAGCCGTCGGGCTTGACCATCACCGACGCGGCGGCGGCGCTGGGTGTCACCCGGACCACGCTCTCCGAGCTCGTCAACGAGCGGCGCGGTATTTCGCCCGAAATGGCGATCCGGCTGTCCAAGGTGTTCGGCGGCAGTGCCGAAAGCTGGCTCATCCAGCAGGCGCAATACGATCTCGCGCAGGTGAGCGCCGACGCGATCAAGCTCAAGCGGCTCGAAGTGGCTTAGGCGCGGCTGCGTCCGGCGGGCCGCAATGCCCGGGTTCCGGCCCCGAAACCCGTTTGCCCTGGCGCGCCCGAGCCTGTAAGGTGCGCCGCGCCGAAAGCGGGGCGGCCGGGCGCTCAGGCCCGCGGCCCGTCCAAATAAGACCGACCCCAAAGGGAGACGCGGACCATGCTTATTTCCGAGGCCTACGCCCAGGCAGCCGGCGGTGCGCCGGGCGGTTTCGACATCATGTCGATCGCACCCCTGGTGCTGATCTTCGTGGTGTTCTATTTCCTCCTGATCCGGCCGCAGCAGAAGAAGGCGAAGGAGCACAAGGCGATGCTCTCGGCGCTGCGGCGCGGCGACAAGGTGGTGACCGGCGGCGGCATCCTGGGCACCGTGTCCAAGGTGGTGGGCGACGACGAGGTGCTGCTCGAGATCGCTCCCGAGGTCAAGATCCGCGTCATGCGCGCGACCATCCAGACGGTCGTCTCGCGCACCGAGCCCGCGTCCGACAAGGGCAAGGGCGACAAGGGCAAGGACGAGCCGGCCAAGGACGACAAGGACGAGGACGAAGAGGACGCGGGCGAGGCGGCGGCGAAGAAGTGATCCGCGCGCACGTCGGCGCTTCAAGGCTTCGGATTTAGGAACGGCACGCTCGATCGATGCTCCATCTCGCGAAATGGAAGGTCTTGACGATTCTGGGCATCAGCCTGCTCGGAATCCTGCTCGCGATTCCGAACCTGCTCAGCACCGCGACGCTCGATTCGCTGCCGAGCTGGTTCCCCGACCGGCAGATGAATCTCGGCCTCGACCTCCAGGGCGGCTCGCACCTCCTGCTCGAGGTCGACACGCGGAGCGTGATCGACGAGGAGCTCAACGCCATCGTCGAGGCGGTGCGCGAGGGGCTGCGCAAGGACCGCCTCTTCTATACCGGCCTCGGCCTCAAGGGGAACACGGTGGTGTTCCAGCTCCGCAACCCCGCCGACATCGACCAGGCGCGCAGCATGGTGCGCGACGTCGCGGGATCGGTCGGAGGATCGGGCCCGTCGCTCGGCGGACTCATCGGCGGCGGCGGGCCGCAGGTGACCGTCGCGGTCGACGGCAAGGGCGCCTTCACCATCGGCCTCTCGGAGCAGGCGATCCGCGACCGCGACACGCGCGCGGTCGAGCAGTCGCTCGAGATCATCCGCCGCCGCATCGACGAGACCGGCGTGCGCGAGCCGACCATCGAGCGCGAGGGCGAGGACCGCATCCTGGTCCAGCTCCCCGGCATCAAGGATCCGGAGCGCGTCAAGGCGCTGATCGGCAAGACCGCGAAGCTCGAGTTCCACCTGGTCGACGAGAACGCGACTCCCGCCCAGGCCGAGGCGGGCGGGGCGCCCGGCGCCGAGGTGCTGCCGCTCCAGGATCGGCTCGCCAACGGCCCGACCCAGATCGTGGTCTACCGCAGCGTGGTGGTGGGCGGCGACCGGCTGGTCGACGCGCAGCCGACCTTCGAGCAAGGACGGCCGGTGGTGAATTTCCGCTTCGACGCGGTGGGCGCCAAGCGCTTCGGCGACGCGACGCGCGCGAACATCGGCCACCGGCTCGCGATCGTGCTCGACGGCAAGGTGATCTCGGCCCCCGTGATCCGCGACGCGATCCTGGGCGGCTCGGGCGTCATCTCGGGCAATTTCACGACCCAGCAGGCGCAGGACCTCGCCCTCCTGCTGCGCGCGGGCGCGCTGCCGGCGCCGCTCACGGTGATCGAGGAGCGCTCGGTCGGCCCGGGCCTGGGTGCGGATTCGATCCTCGCGGGCGAGTACGCGTCGGCGCTCGGCTTCCTCCTGGTGGTCCTGTTCATGGTCGCGGTCTACGGGCTCTTCGGCCTGTTCGCGGATTTGGCGCTGATCGTGAACCTGTTCCTTCTGATCGGGGCACTTTCGGCGCTCGGGGCGACGCTCACGCTCCCCGGCATCGCCGGCATCGTGCTCACCATGGGCATGGCGGTCGACGCCAACGTGCTGATCTACGAGCGCCTGCGCGAGGAAGCGCGCCACGGCCGCTCGATCATCAACGCGATCGATGCCGGCTTCCGCCAGGCGATGCGCACCATCATCGATTCGAACCTCACCACGCTCATCGGCGGGCTCTTGCTGTTCCTCCTCGGCACCGGGCCGGTCAAGGGCTTCGCCGTGACCCTCTCGACCGGCATCGTCACCTCGATCTTCTCGGCGGTGATGCTCACGCGCCTCATGGTGATCTTCTGGGTCAGGCGGCGGCGGCCGAAAGCATTGCCGATCTGAAGGAACGATTTGGCCGCTTCGGCCGCCTGCTTTTTCGGATTAAGAGGCGCGCGTTGCGCGCCGGGGCCGAAAGCACTGCCAATCTAATCCGGGCTCAATTTTCCGCTTCGGCCGCCTGCTTTTTCGAACGAGAGGCGCGCGTTGCGCGCCGGGGCCGAAAGCGCTGCCGATTTAGAGGCGAGGGGTCGATCTCACGACTTCGGCCGCCTGCTTTTTCGAACAAGAGGCGCGCGTTGCGCGCCGGGGCCGAAGGCGCTGCCGATCTAAGGGCCAGGTACGGTCCGCCCGCTTCGGCCGCCTGCTTTTTCGGATAAGAGGCGCGCGTTGCGCGCCGGGGCCGAAAGCGCCGGGCTATTCGACAGAGCGCGATAAAGCATTAGACTGACCCCATGGACATCACCCCCATCGTCCCCGCGGGCCGCCAGCTCATCCAAGGCTATGGCGACGGCATGTTCCGCGTGAGCGGCACGGTGCATCGCGGCTCGATCCTGATTTTCCCCGCGCGCACGCTCGCCTGGCCAGTGACCCGGCCGGCCGAGATCACGCTCGACACCCTCGCGGCGGTAAGCGCCAGCGAGGTCGAGCTGCTCCTGATCGGAACCGGGCCCCGGATCGAGCCGCTTGCGGCCGAGCTCAAGCGCGCGATGCGCACGAGCCGCATCGCCCTCGAGGCGATGGACACGGGGGCGGCGTGCCGCACTTACAACGTGCTCATGTCCGAGGAGCGGCGCGTCGCCGCCGCCCTGATCGCGCTTTGACGCCGCGCGCTCCCAAGCGCCCGAAATGAAACGGGGCCCTTGCGGGCCCCGTTCCGTATCCGCGCGATGGCGTCGCCTACGACAGGTGCGAAGCGGCCGCCATGCAGAACAGCATCGGGATCGAGAGCATGGTGTTGATGCGCGACGCCGTGCCGGCGAACTTGGCCGCGATCTTCTTCGCGTCCGCGTCGGCGGGCACGATGCCCAGGATCTTCTTCTGGTTCGGCCAGATGATGAACCAGACGTTGAACCACATGATGATGCCCATCCACATGCCGATGCCGATGAAGGTGTCGGGCAGCGGCACGTGGCTGATCAGGCCGAGCGTGAGCGCCTGGCCGATATAGCCGTTGAGCGCCGCCAGGATCAGGCCGGTGACGATGGTGGACATGGCACCCCAGCGGAACCAGAACAGCGCCGAGGGTGCGATCACCTTCGAGATGGCGGGCTTTTGCTCGTCCGGGATCTTGGGCATGCCGGGGGTCTGGACGAAGTTGAAGTACCAGAGCAGGCCGATCCACATCACGCCGCTGATGATGTGCAGCCAGCGGAAGAAGAACGGCCAGAATCCGGATGCGTGGAACCCGACGATTCCGACATAAAGCAGGAACACGAGCAACGCGATGACGAAGCCGGCGACGACGGTCTTCTGCAGAGACGCGAAAAATGCAGGCATGTCGAACACTCCCCTCTAGGCTCGATTCGGGGCGACGCTATCACAAAGACCGCCCGCCCGCACCGGGAGAGGTGGGTGCGGGGGCCTTGGGGTGCCAAGCGCGGATGGGCTAAGGTCGGGCCATGGCGAGGGAGAGCACGAAAGGCGCGGATCGGGCCGAGGCGAGCCTGTCATATTGCGCCCGCGAAGTACGCCGGCACGACCCGGACCGGTTCCTGACCGCGTTGTTCGCCCCGCCTGCGGCGCGCGAGGGTCTTTTCACCCTCTACGCCTTCAACCACGAGGTCGCCAAGACGCGCGAGGTGGTGACCGAGGCGCTTTTGGGCCGCATCCGCCTCGAATGGTGGCGCGAGACCGTCGGCGCCATCTATGACGGGGAGACGCCGCGGGTGCATGAGGTCGTGTTGCCCTTGGCGGACCTGATCGCGCGCCGCACGCTCAGCCGCGCGCGGTTCGAGCGCCTGATCGAGGCGCGCGAGCGCGACCTCGAGGACGGCCCGCCCGCGACACTCGCGGCCCTCGAGGATTACGCCGCGGGGAGTGCCGGATCCCTGGTCGAGCTCGCCCTCGAGGCGCTCGGCGTGCGCGACGCGGCGGCGCTCGAGGCGGGGCGCTCGGTCGGCACGGCCTGGGCGCTCACGGGGCTTTTGCGCGCGGTGCCCTTCCACGCTCGGCGCCGGCGCCTTTATCTGCCGCAGGAGCTCTTGAAAGCTTCGGGTGCCGATCCCGAGGCGATTTTCGAGCGCGGACGCAGCCCCGGGCTCGCTGAGACGGTCGAAGCCGTGGCCGGGCGCGCGCGCCATCATCTCGCGGCGGCGCGGAAGCGACGCGGCGTCCCGCGCGCCGCACTCCCGGCGCTTCTCCCGGCGCGCCTCGCCGATGGCTATCTCGCCGCCCTCGGCCGCGTGGGCTTCGATCCCTTCGCGCTCCCGCCGCCCGAGCCGCGCATGGGCCGGCCGCTGAGCCTGGTTCTCGCGGCCTTGCGCGGCGCCTATTAGGGTTTCCCTTCCGCGTAGTTCCCGGATGGGCTACAACCGCTCCTGGCGGGCGCCATCGACGGAGCTGATCCATGCCGATCGCGTACACCGAACTCCAAACCCAAACCGGCCAGGCCATCGTCAACGTCTTCGAGACGGGCCAGGCGCTCGGGAACTATGCCCAAGTCACGCTCGCCCAAGGCGACGTAGGCGGCCTCTCCTACGGCCGCTCGCAAGTCTCGCTCACGAGCGGCAACCTCTATCAAGTCGTCGCCGCCTATTGCGCGGCGCCGGGGGCTCAGTTCGCCGCCGGCCTTACGCCCTATCTTCCCGCGCTCCAGGCCTGCGACCCCACGCTCAACGACGACGCGGCCCTGAAATCGCTGCTTGCCCAAGCAGGCGCCGATCCCGTTATGCGCGCGGTGCAGGACGATTATTTCGACCGCACCTTCTGGACGCCCGCGATCGACGCCGCGAACACCCTCGGCGCCACGACCGGCCTTGGCGGCACCATCACCTACGACAGCTACATCCAAAGTGGCCCGGGCGGCTGGCAGGCGCGCGCGGCCCAGACCGACGCGCAAGGGACCTTCGCCGCGATCGGCGAGCGCGCGTGGTATGGGAATTACGTCGCGGTGCGACGCGCCTGGCTCGCGGCGAGCTCGAGCGCTCCGGTGCGCGCGAGCGTCTACCGCATGGACGCGTTCCAGTCGCTGATCGACGCGGGCAATTGGGAACTGGCGCTGCCGATCACGGTGCATGGCGTCTATATCGACGCGAACGTGCTGAGCGGCCAGGCGCCGGCCGGCCGCACCTTGCGCGTGACGACGCCCTTCATGACCGGGAGCGACGTGACGGCGCTCCAGCAGGCGCTCGCCAACGCCGGCTACCAAGTCTCGGTCGACGGCGTCTATGGTCCGGCGACGGCAGCGGCGGTCCAGCAATTCGAGAGCGCCAGGGGCCTCGCGGCGGACGGCATCGCCGGCCCGTCGGTGCGCGCGGCACTCGGCCTGTCCTGACTGGCTCCGGACCGGGACACGCCGTCATGGCCCAACGATCCCGCGCCCTGTCGGGCGAGGACGAGGCGGAATCGCTTTTCGCGACCTACGCCGACTATAACCGCGCGCTGCGCACCTGGTTCGTGAGCTTCGGCATCGGCGGCCCGGCGCTGTTCCTCTCGGACAGCACGCTCGCGCGCAGCCTCGAGCAATCGGGGCAAGCGGGACGCGTCGTGGGCGCGTTCCTGGTCGGCTGCGCGCTCCAGATCCTGGTCGCGCTGATCAACAAGATCGGCGCTTGGTACAGCTACAGCGCCAAGCGCGACGGCGCCGAGCGCGGTGCCACGCTTTGGGAGGCGTTCTGGCTCCGGCTCTATAGCCAATTCTGGGTCGACATCGCGTGCGACCTCGCGACCCTGGCCGCCTTCGCCTTCGCGGTGGTCGAGCTCATCGCCGTGGTCGCCGCGCGTTAGCGTGTGCGCGTCACTCGGCGGCGGCGGGCTGCGTGGTGTCGAGCCAAGTGGCAAGCCAAATGCCGAGGTCTATGCGCGCGCGCTCGGCGAGCGCCTTCTTGCGCTCGCGGCCCTTGGCCTCGGTCTCGATCTCGGGAAAAAGGCCGAAATTCACGTTCATGGGTTGGAACGTCTCGGGATTGGCGCCGCCCGTGATATGGCCGAGGAGGGCGCCAAGCGCCGTCGTCGCGGGCGGCGGAATCGTCTCCAGGCCGAGCCGCGCGGCCGCCGCGAAACGTCCCGCGAGAAGGCCGATCGCCGCACTCTCGACATAGCCCTCCACACCCGTGACCTGGCCCGCGAAGCGCAAGCGCGGCATCGCCTTGAGGCGCAGCTGCCCGTCGAGGAGCTTCGGGCTGTTGAGGAAGGTGTTGCGATGGAGCCCGCCGAGCCGCGCGAACTCGGCGCGCTCGAGGCCGGGAATGGTACGGAAGATACGCACCTGCTCGGCGTGCTTGAGCTTGGTCTGGAAGCCGACCATGTTGAACAGCGTGCCGAGCGCATTGTCCTGCCGGAGCTGCACCACGGCGAAGGCGCGCCGGCCCGTGCGCGGATAGGTCAGGCCCACGGGCTTCATCGGCCCATGGGCGAGGGTGAGCGGCCCACGCGCCGCCATCACCTCGATGGGGAGACACCCCTCGAAATAGGGCGTCGAGGATTCCCACTCCTTGAAACTCGTCTTCTCCCCCGCGAGCAACGCCTCGATGAAGGCGAAATATTGGTCGCGGTCGAGCGGGCAATTGATGTAGTCGTCGCCGGTGCCCTTGTCGTAACGCGATTGGCGCCAGGCGACCGAGAAGTCGATCGTCTCCTTGTGCAGGATGGGCGCGATCGCATCGAAGAAGGCGAGCGAATCCTCGCCCGTGAGGGCCGCGATGGCAGTACTCAACGCGGGCGAGGTGAGGGGCCCGGACGCGACGATGGTCTCGTCCCAGTCCGCGGGCGGAAGGCCTGCGACTTCGCCGCGCTCGATCGCGACCAAGGGCTCGGCTTCGAGCGCGGCCGTGACGGCGCCCGCGAATCCCTCGCGATCGACCGCGAGCGCGCCGCCCGCCGGCACCTTGTGCGCGTCCGCCGCGCGGAGGATGAGGGAGCTGCAACGCCGCATCTCCTCGTGCAAGAGGCCGACCGCGTTGTAGTCCGCATCGTCGGAGCGGAACGAGTTGGAGCAGACGAGCTCCGCGAGCCGGTCAGTCGCGTGCGCGTCGGTCGCGCGCACGGGGCGCATCTCGTGGAGGATCGTTGGCACGCCGTGCCGTGCGAGCTGCCACGCCGCTTCCGAGCCGGCGAGGCCGCCGCCGATCACGTGAACGGACGCTGCGGGAACGGGCGTTATGGGGACGGGCGTTGTGGGCCGCGAAACCATGGCCAAGGCTTAGACCTCTCGGCCGCGCGAGACAATGGCGCGCTCGCGCGGTGGGTGGCTCAGTCGATCGTCTCGACGTTGCCCTTGAGGTCCATGAGCCCCATATGCACCGTGCTTGCCGTAAATTTGGGATATTGCCCGATGATCGTGCCCTTGAGCTTGCGTAGCTCGTCGGCATGGACCCGGGTCTCGAGCGGCGGATTCTTGGCGAAATCGATGCCGAAGACTTCCTTGTAGGCGCCGCAGTCGCGATGGTCGAGCAGGTACACGCGATCGATCTTCGGGTGCAATTTGAGCGCGATCTTGAATTCCTCCCAGAAGGTGCCGACCCAGAACGGAAAGATCGTCTGCGCGCCGAGCGACGCACCGGCGAGGGTCAGGTGGTCGTATTGGTCGGTCAGCTTCTGGCGCGTCATGTAGTTCACGGTCTGGGTGGTGAGCCGGTAGTCGATGCAGCTCAACAACAGTGCCACCGCCGGCAGATCGGCGGCGAAGGCGCGTAGCGGGAAGAGGCCGGCGCCGAGACCGGCGAGCCCGGCCGCCCCCGCGACGCGCAGGAATTGCCGGCGCCCGCCGGCGCCGCGACAGCCGCAATCGAGGCCGCGAGATTGAAATGCGGATGGGGAACGACGGCGAACGGTGAGCGACGGCTCGGCGCGCAGCATGCGACCCTCCATCCCGGAAACCGACGTTGCGATCAACGGTAGAGTATCTGCGCTCGTCCTACAAGCGCATCACGCACCCACGGTGAGACGCAGCCCGAGCGCCCGCAAGACCTTCGCCACCGTCGCGAACTCGGGATTGCCGCCCGGCGACAGCGCCTTATAGAGATTGGCGCGGCCGAGACCGGCGGCACGGGCGATTTCGGTCATGCCCTTCGCGCGCGCCACGTCGCCGAGCGCCTTCTTCAAGAGATCGGGATCGCCGTCCTCGAGCACGGCATCGAGATAGGCGACGATGTCCGCTTCGGTCTTCAGCGTGTCGGCCGCATCCCAACGGCGTGTCGCGAGTGCCATGACGAACTCCTCGAGCATGGTAGCTTCGAGCGAAACTGCAATTCACCCCCACCCGGCTTCGGGTAGGGCTCGGCTTCGCCTCGCCAACCCTCAGCAACCCTCCCCCCTCGAGGGGGAGGGTAGGGTGGGGAGCGTGTTAAACTTCAATGTCTTCGATTCAAATTACGCGCGCCAGCTCCGCCGTCAATCGCAACTCGCGCATCGCGTTCATCGAGCGCCGAATCCTACGCCCTTTTGCGCGCGAGCTTGGCGTCCCTCGGCGCGAGCCGGCCCTTGAGGAGCGGGCGCAGATACTCGCCGGTGAAGCTCTCCGGCGTCTCGGCGATCGCCTCGGGTGTCCCGCGCGCGACGAGCCGGCCGCCCTTGTCGCCGCCCTCGGGGCCCATGTCGAGGATGTAGTCGGCGGTCTTGAGCACTTCGAGATTGTGCTCGATCACCACCACCGTGTTGCCTTGCTCGACCAGCGTCTGAAGCACCTCGAGCAGCTTCTTCACGTCTTCGAAATGGAGGCCGGTGGTGGGCTCGTCGAGGATGTAGAGCGTGCGGCCGGTGGCGCGGCGCGAGAGCTCCTTCGCGAGCTTGACGCGCTGCGCTTCGCCGCCCGAGAGCGTGGTCGCGGGCTGGCCGACATGGATGTAGCCGAGGCCCACTTGCTGGAGCGTCTCGAGGGTACGGCGGATGGTCGGCACCGCCTTGAAGAACTCGGCGCTGTCGTCGACCGTCATGTCGAGCACGTCGGCGATCGACTTGTCCTTGAACAGCACCTCGAGCGTCTCGCGATTGTAGCGCTTCCCCTTGCACACGTCGCATTGGACGTAGACGTCGGGGAGGAAATGCATCTCGATCTTGATCACGCCGTCGCCCTGGCACGCCTCGCAGCGCCCGCCCTTGACGTTGAACGAGAAGCGCCCGGGCTTGTAGCCGCGTGCCTTCGCCTCGGGCAACCCCGCGAACCAGTCGCGGATGGGCGCGAAGGCGCCGGTATAGGTCGCGGGGTTGGAGCGCGGCGTGCGCCCGATGGGCGACTGGTCGATGTCGATCACCTTGTCGAGGAATTCGAGCCCGGTGATCGCGTCGTGCGCGCCCGGCGCCTCGCGCGCGCCGAACAGCTTGCGCGCGACCGCGTTGTAGAGCGTGTCGACGATGAGCGTCGACTTGCCCGAGCCCGACACGCCGGTCACGCAGGTGAAGGTGCCGAGCGGGATCTCGGCATCGACGTTCCTGAGATTGTTCGCGCGCGCCCCTTTGATGCCGAGCTTCTGGCCCGGCTTTCCCGGACGGCGCAGCGCCGGGATCGCGATGCGCCGGAAGCCGGTCAGGTATTGGCCGGTGAGGCTATTGGGATTGGCGAGCACGGCGTCGGGCTTCCCGGCCGCGATCACCTCGCCGCCGTGACGCCCGGCGCCCGGGCCCATGTCGACGATGTAATCGGCGGCGCGGATCGCCTCCTCGTCGTGCTCGACCACGATCACCGTGTTGCCGAGGTCGCGCAGGCGCATGAGCGTGTCGAGGAGGCGCTTGTTGTCGCGCTGGTGGAGGCCGATCGAGGGCTCGTCGAGCACATAAAGCACGCCCGTCAGGCCCGAGCCGATCTGGGACGCGAGCCGGATGCGTTGACTCTCGCCGCCCGAGAGCGTGCCCGAGGCGCGGCTGAGAGTCAGGTATTCGAGTCCCACGTTTTGGAGGAATCCGAGCCGCTCGTTGATTTCCTTGAGGATGCGTTGGGCGATTTCGCGTTGCTTCGGCGTGAGCTCGGCCGGCAAGGCGGCGAACCAATCGACCGCGCGCGCGATCGAGAGGTCGCTGAGCTCGGAAATGTGCAGCTTGGCGATCTTGACCGCGAGGGCCGCGGGCTTGAGCCGATAGCCCTTGCACACGTCGCATTGGGTCGTGGTCTGGTAGCGCTCGAGCTCCTCGCGGATCCAAGCGCTGTCGGTCTCCTTCCAGCGCCGCTCGAGGTTCGGCACCACGCCCTCGAAGGGCTTGGTGGTCTGGTAGGCGCGCATGCCGTCGTCGTAACGCATGGTGATCGCGACGTCGCCCGAGCCCCACAGGATCGCGTGGCGCACTTTGTCGGGCAGATCGTCCCACCGCGTATTGACCGAGACCTTGTAGTGCTTGGCGAGACTCTCGAGGGTCTGGGCGTAATATTGCGAGCTCGAATGGGCCCAGGGCCGCACCGCACCCTCGCGCAGGCTCAAGCGCCCGTCGGGCACCACGAGCTCGGGGTCGAAGAACATCTTGGTGCCGAGCCCGTCGCAGGCGGGGCAGGCGCCGTAGGGATTGTTGAACGAAAAGAGCCGCGGCTCGATCTCGTCGATGGTGAAGCCCGAGACCGGGCAGGCGAACTTGGCCGAGAAGGTCGTACGCGCGCCGGTATCCGCGTCCTCGGCGAACACCAGCCCGTCCGAAAGCGCGAGCGCCGTCTCGAGGCTGTCCGCCACGCGATTGCCCAATCCGTCGCGCACCACGATGCGGTCGACCACCACCTCGATATCGTGCTTGAGCTTCTTGTTGAGCGTCGGCGCCGCGTCGATGTCGTGCAGCTTGCCGTCGATCTTGACGCGCGTGAAGCCGCGCTTCTGGAGGTCCTGCAGCTCCTTCCGGTACTCGCCCTTGCGCCCGCGCACGATGGGGGCGAGGAGATAGAGCCGCGTTCCCTCCTTCATCGCCATAACGCGGTCGACCATCTGGCTCACGGTCTGGCTCTCGATCGGGAGCCTGGTCGCGGGCGAGTAGGGAATGCCGATGCGCGCATAGAGGAGGCGCAGGTAATCGTAGATCTCGGTCACCGTGCCGACGGTCGAGCGCGGATTCTTCGAGGTGGTCTTCTGCTCGATCGAGATCGCGGGCGACAGGCCCTCGATCGAATCCACGTCGGGCTTCTGCATGAGCTCGAGGAACTGGCGCGCATAGGCCGAGAGGCTCTCGACGTAGCGCCGCTGACCCTCGGCATAGATGGTGTCGAAGGCGAGGGACGACTTGCCCGATCCCGAGAGGCCCGTGATCACCACGAGCGAATCGCGCGGCAGATCGACGTCGACGCCCTTGAGATTGTGCTCGCGCGCGCCCCGCACCCGGATCGCCTGGCCATAGGCGCCCGGCGCATGGGTGTCTTTAGCTTGGGCGTCCTTATTAGCTTGGGCGCCCAAGGCTTGGGGACCGGGTGCGGCTGAGGCCGGGACGTGTGAGGCCGGAATTGAGGCCGGGTCGGGTTTCATGGGCTCTGGCCGGGCGGGAGGAGAAACGTGAATATAGGCCCGGGCGCGGAAAAATCGACTCCTCGCTTAAGGCTCAAGATCCCGCGGCCGGCCGGACGAAAGGCGCCCATGACCGGTTTGTGACCCACGCGGTTTGGGGTACAGTGCGGGCCGGAATTGAACCCGAGCGAGAGGGCCGAGGGGCATGGCTGGAAGCGTCAACAAGGTGATCCTGATCGGCAATCTCGGCCGCGACCCCGAGACGCGCCGGACCCAAAGCGGCGATGCGATCGTCCATCTCAACGTCGCGACCTCCGAGAGCTGGCGCGACAAGGCGTCGGGCGAGCGGCGCGACCGCACCGAATGGCACCGGGTCGTGATCTTCAACGAGCGCCTGGGCGAGATCGCGCAGAAATATCTGAAGAAGGGCTCCAAGGTCTATCTCGAGGGCCAGCTTCAGACCCGCAAATGGACCGACAAGGACGGCCAGGAGAAATACACCACCGAGGTCGTGCTCCAGCGCTTCCGCGGCGAGCTCACCTTGCTCGACAGCCGGGGCACTGCGGGCGGCGGCGATGGCGGCTATGAATCGGCCGCCCCCGAGGAGCCGCGCGGCGGCGGCGGCGGCGGCTCGGCGCCCAAGGGCGGCGACCTCGACGACGATATCCCGTTCTGAGTGCGCCTAGGCGGCGCGGCGTTTCGCACGCGCGCGCCACTCGTCCCAGGTCTCGAGCGCGAGCCCGAGCCGCCAATAATCCACTTCGAGGAAGCCGCTCGCGCCGCGCGTGACCGCGTCCGGGACGAGTGCTGCGACCTCCTGGGCGATTACGCCGACATAAAGCGTTTCGCTCCAACGATAGCGGTAGCGATAGAGGCCAATGCCGCTCGCGAGGCGCGCGACCGGCTCGATGTCGCGCTTCAGGCGCGTATCGGAATAGCTCTTCTTGCACCGGCCGCCATAGAGCGTGTAGCCGGGCGGACAATGGGACGCGGCGATCGCCTCGCTCGCGCGGTCGAGATGGACGACGACCGGCGCCAAATAGGCGACGCCGGCCGCAAGGCCAAGCTTGGCCAAGGCGGCGCGGCGCGACGCCTCGCGTGCGCGTGGGGCTGCGCCCGCGTTGGCACCGGGGAGGGGTTCGTGAGGCATATGTTATTCACCGTGTTGAAGTTCCGCGGAATGAGCATTAGCGGAGATCACGGTATGGGCTCGGCGTCGGGCCGACAAGTGAAAACAATACCTAACGTGTTGTGATTAATATCAAAATTGACATTCAGCCGCATGTAAGCTGATAGAAAGCAAGCATTTGAGGATTCGCGGGCCGACGGAGTTTCTAACGCCGACCCGTCGGGCGATTAAACGCGCGTCGAGCTTGGCGCACACCCGGCGGCGGCACCGTTACCGAAAGACCGACGTCGAAGATCCGGCTTAGGCCGCGGAGCGCGTTTCGCGCGTGGCCCGCCACTCGTCCCAAGTCAGGAGCTCGAGCCCGAGGCGGCCGTAATCGACCTCCAGGAATCCACCCGCGCCCCGCGTCACCGCGTCGGGCACAATCGCCGCGACTTCCTGCGCGATCACGCCCACATAGAGCCGGTCGCTCCAGTGGTACTTGAAGCGATAGAGGGCGATACCGCTGGCGAGATGCGCGACCGGAACAAGGTCGCGCTTGAGGCGGGCGTCGGAGTTCTTCTTGCAGGACCCGTTCGGTTCCTTCGTGTAGCCGGGTGGGCATTTCGAGGCGGCAATCGCCTCGCTCGCGCGGTCGAGATGGACCACGACGGGCGCCATGTAGGCGGCGCCGACGGCAAGCCCGAGGCGCGCGAGGGCGGCCCGGCGATCCTTCGCGCGCGCGGCTGAGGCGGCCGGCGCGTTAACATCTACCTGTGTATCGGTGGACATATGCCATCCATTCCGTTGACATCCGCAGACCAAGTCTTAACGGAGATCACGGTATGGAGTTCATTTCGCTCTAACAAGCGATTTTTGGGCTAAGTCCTTACGATCATTATATAAATTGATATTCGGTATTTTATGGAATGACAAATGTCATTCACCGTGCGGGACGCGTGATGGCACGAATCGCCGCACGCCCGCCCGACCTGCGAGCCGGCGGCCTAACGTTGGAAGGCGAAGCGGGTCAGGCCGCGCTACGCGTCTCGTTGCGCGCTTGCCACTCGGCCCAGGTCATGAGCGGCACGCCCAGGCGGGCGTAATCCACCCGGAGGAACCCGTCCCGTCCGCGCAACACGGCCTCGGGCATGACGCCCTCGACCTCTTGCGCGATTACGCCGACATAGAGCTCGTCGCTCCAAACATAGCGGAAGCGATAAAGCCCGATGCCACTCGCGAGCCGCCCGACCGGCTCGATGTCGCGTTTGAGGCGCACATCCGAAGGACCCGGCGAACAGTGCGGCGGCGGCGGATTGTTCACGACATGGGAATGGGGCGAGCAGGTGAGGGCGCTGGCGCGCTCGAGATGCAGAATGGTCGGCGCGAAGTAGGCGGCGCCGGCCGCGAGACCCAACTTGGCGAGCGCCTTGCGGCGTCGCTCGTCGCGCACGGGTGAGGCGTCCGGCGCGGCGTGAGGCGAAGCATAGTCAGATGGCATTTGGTATCCACCCTATTGATTTACCGCGGATAAAATTTTAGCGAAAATCAACTTATGGCCTTTGCCCCCGTCCCACAAGTTAAATCCGGGTCGGAACCGGCCTCGGCCGAGTCGCGAAAACCGCGTCCGGAACGATTAATCCGGGCCCCTTTTCCGAAGCCCGCATCGAGCCCCGCTCCGGCGCCGCCGACCTTCCAATAACTTATTGTTTTTCCATATAATAATTCGCTCCGCCCGGGGTGTTTTTCATTGTTGCCCGGGGCGGAATTTGCTACAAGAAATTGATCGATTCCGTTGCCGGTCGGAGCGCTCGACGGCGCCGCCTTTGCGGCCCTTGCAAGCCCCGAAAATCCGGCCTTCCACGTCAGCCAAAAGCCACCTAAGTGACCCTGACCACGCCCCCTGCCGCGCCCGAAAATCCCGTGACTCCGGTCACGATCGAAGAGGAGATGCGGCGCTCCTATCTCGATTACGCGATGAGCGTGATCGTGGCGCGCGCATTGCCCGACGTGCGCGACGGCCTGAAGCCGGTGCAGCGCCGCATCCTCTTCACCATGAAGGAGGCGGGCTACACCTCGGACAAGCCGTTCCGCAAATCGGCGCGCATCGTGGGCGACGTGATGGGCAAGTACCACCCGCACGGCGACTCGGCGATCTACGACGCCATGGTGCGCATGGCGCAGGACTTCTCGATGCGCCTGATGCTGATTCAGGGCCAAGGCAATTTCGGCTCGATGGACGGCGATCCCGCCGCGGCCATGCGCTACACCGAGGCGCGCCTCGCCAAGGCGGCCGAGGCGCTCTTGGAGGACATCGACCGCGAGACGGTCGACTTTCAGCCCAGCTACGACGATTCCGGCATCGAGCCCTCGGTGCTGCCGGCGCAATGGCCGAACCTCCTGGTCAACGGCGCGGGCGGCATCGCGGTCGGCATGGCGACCAACATTCCGCCGCACAATCTCGGCGAGGTGATCGAGGCCTGCCTAGCCTATATCGACGATCCGGAGATCACCGTCGACCAGCTCATCGAGCACGTCCAGGGCCCGGATTTCCCGACCGGCGGCATCATCATGGGACGCGGCTCGATCCGGCTCGCCTATCACACCGGGCGCGGCTCGATCGTCATGCGCGGGCGCGCGACCATCGAGGAGATCCGCAAGGATCGCGAGGCGATCGTCATCACCGAGGTGCCGTACCAGGTCAACAAGGCGCGCATGATCGAGCGCATGGCCGAGATCGTGCAGGAGAAGATCGTCGACGGCATCGCGGACCTGCGCGACGAGAGCGACCGGCACGGCGTCCGCGTCGTGGTCGAGCTGAAGCGCGACGCGATGGCGGAGGTCGTGCTCAACCAGCTCTACCGCTACACGCCGCTGCAATCGACCTTCGGCGTGAACATGCTCGCCCTCGCGGGCGGCCGGCCCGAGCTCATGGGCCTGAAGGACATCGTCGCGGCCTTCGTCAAGTTCCGCGAGGAGATCATCACCCGGCGCACGGTGTTCGAGCTCGGCAAGGCGCGCGAGCGCGCCCACATCTTGGTGGGCCTCGCGATCGCGGTCGCGAACCTCGACCCGGTGATCGCCGCGATCCGCAAGGCCAAGGATCCGGCGGACGCGCGCGCGGCCCTGACCGGCACGCCCTGGCCCGCGAAGGACATCGCGCCCCTGATCCAGCTCATCGACGAGCCCGGGCGCGCGGTGGTCGACGGCCAATACCGCCTCTCCGACGAGCAGGCCAAGGCGATCCTCGATCTGCGCCTCCATCGCCTGACCGGCCTCGAGCGCGACAAGATCGCGGGCGAGCTCAAGGAGGTGGTGGCGCAGATCGCCGACTACCTCGCGATTCTCGGCTCGCGCGCCAAGCTTCTCGACGTGCTGCGCAAGGAATTGCGCGACATGAAGGAGAAGTTCGACACGCCGCGCCGCACCGAGATCCAGGAGCTCGAGGTCGAGCAGGACATCGAGGACCTGATCCAGCGCGAGGACATGGTGGTGACCGTGACCCACGGCGGCTACGTGAAGCGCGTGCCGCTTTCGGCCTACCGCGCCCAGCGCCGGGGTGGGAAGGGGCGCGCGGCGATGGCGACGCGCGAGGAGGATTTCGTCTCGCGCCTGTTCGTCGCCAGCACCCACACGCCGGTCCTGTTCTTCTCCTCGCGCGGCACGGTCTACAAGATGAAGGTCTACAAGCTCCCGCTCGGAACCCCCCAGGCGCGCGGCAAGGCGCTCGTGAACCTGCTCCCGCTCGCCGAGGGCGAGACCATCACGACCCTCATGCCGCTGCCGGAAGACGAGACGAGCTGGGACGCGCTCGACGTCGCGTTCGCGACCGCGAGCGGGCACGTGCGCCGCAACAAGCTCTCCGACTTCGTCGACGTGAAGGCGAACGGCAAGATCGCCATGAAGCTCGAGGAGGGCGACAGCCTGATCGCCGCCCAGACCGCGACCGAGCGCGACGACGTGCTGCTCGCCTCCAAGCTCGGGAAGTCGATCCGCTTCGCGCTCGACGAGGTGCGCGTGTTCAAGGGCCGGGATTCGGTCGGCGTGCGCGGCATCTCGCTCGCCAAGGGCGACCAGGTGATCTCGATGACCATTTTGCGCCATTTCGACTTCGAGACCGACGAGCGCGACGCCTATCTGCGGCTCGCGGCCTTGAAGCGGCGCGAGGCCGGGAACGGCGACGAGACGGCGAACGGCGACGAGGGGATCGAGGAGAGTGCCGCACCCGCCAAGGCGCTTTCCGAGGCGCGCGTCGCCGAGTTCGCGGCGGCGGAGGATTTCATCCTCACCGTCTCCTCCTCGGGCTTCGGCAAGCGCAGCTCGGCCTACGAGTACCGCATTACAGGCCGCGGCGGCAAAGGCATCGACGCGATCGATCTCGGCCGCGGCAAGGACGCCAATCTGGTCGCCGCCTTCCCGGTGGTGCCGAGCGACCAGATCATGCTGGTGACCGAGGGCGGCCAGTTGATCCGCTGTCCGGTCCATGATATCCGCATCGCCGGGCGCGCGACGCGCGGCGTGACACTGTTCCGCATCTCGGAGGGCGAGCGCGTGGTGTCGGTGATCCGGCTTACCGAGGTCGCCGGCAACGGCGCCAACGGCGCTCACGCCGACGGCGAAGCGGGCGAGGACGAGGGGGACGGCGCGAGCGCGGAAGACGAGAGCCCGGACGAGCCGGGCGGCAATGGCTCTGGCGCGCCCGGCGACGGGAACGACGCCTAGGTCCGGGAGAAGCAGGATGGCGGAGCGCATCGGCGTCTATCCCGGGACCTTCGACCCGATCACCAACGGCCATCTCGACATCATCCAACGCGCGACCCGCATCGTCGACCACGTGGTGGTCGCGATCGCGATCAACGACGGCAAGGGGCCGCTCTTCACGCTCGACGAGCGCATCGAGATGGTGCGCGAGGAATGCGCCAAGCTCGCCAAGGCCGGGAACGGCAACATGCGCCGGGTCGAGGTGCGCGCGTTCGACAACCTCTTGATGGACTTCGTGCGCTCGTGCGGCGCCAACATCATCGTGCGCGGCCTGCGCGCCGTGTCCGACTTCGATTACGAGTTCCAGATGGCGGGCATGAACGCGCGCATCGCCCCCGACGTCGAGACGGTGTTCCTCATGGCGGCCGAGCGCCAGACCTTCATCTCGTCGCGCTTCGTGAAGGAGATCGCGCGGCTGGGCGGCGACATCTCGAGCTTCGTGCCCCCCGGGGTGGCGCGCCGCATCGTCCAGCGCTACAAGGCGCTCGCCGCCAAGAAGCGCAAGCGCTGACGGCGCGGCCGGCCCACGACCCGATTGCCATCCACGACCCGATTGCGATCCACGATCCGAAAGCCATCCAAGTCCGAAAGCCATCCACGTCCGAAAGAGAGCAGCCGCCATGCGCATTCCCAAATTCGTCCTCGCGGCCTTGACAGGAGTTCTGCTGATGACAGCGTCCGCCGAAGCGGCCCATGCCCAATTCACCGGGAAGCTCGATCCCGAGAATACGGTCTATCTCGACCTCAAATACGGCCGCGTGGTGATCGCGCTCCGGCCCGATCTCGCGCCCCTCACGGTCGCCCACATCAAGAAGCTGATCCGCGAGAAATTCTACGACGGGCTCAAGTTCCACCGCGTGATCGCGGGCTTCATGGCGCAGACCGGCGATCCCTTGGGCAACGGCACCGGCGGCTCGGGCCAGACCGTGCCGGCCGAGTTCACGCGCAAGGCGAGCTTCGTGCGCGGCGCCGTCGGCCTCGCGCGCGCCCAGGATCCGAACAGCGGCGACAGCCAGTTCTTCATCTGCCTCGGCGACGCCACCTTCCTCGACGGGCAATACACGCTGTTCGGCGAGGTGGTCTCGGGCATGGAGTTCGTCGACCAGATCAAGACCGGCCCGAAGCAGCTCAACGGCATGGTGCAGGGCCAGCCCGACATCATCGAGAAGATGCGCATCATGGCCGACGTCGAGAAGGCGGGCGGCAAGCCCTAGTCCCGCGCGTTCCGATCCAGCGTTTGGCGTCGACGCGCGACGTGCGCGGCCGGAGAGGCGCGGCCATGCATTGACTCGCGCGGGAAAATATCGTCCATTATTCGAGCAATACGTGTAAGCACGACCGGCCCGCCGATCGAGGGGACTCCGGCCCGGCGATGAGCGAATTCGGCACCAAGATCCTCGGCGCCAAGATTCTGGAATCCGGCGTGCGCCGGCGCCTCCAGTTCATGCGCGCGACCTCGGACTTGCGCGCCCTGTGGCATTTCGGGCGCGGCATGCTGCTTTATTGGGGTGCCTTCGCGCTCGCGGCGGGGGCGCACGGCACGGCGTGGCGCATCCTCGCGGGCATCGGCGCCGGGGCGGCGGCGGCACTTCTGTTCCGGCTCGCCCATGACGCCTCCCATGGCTGCGTGAGCCCGCGTCCGCGCGTCAATCGCCTGCTCGCCCGGCTCTTCATCGCCCCCTCCTACCACGCGCTCAGCGCCTGGGAACTGTTCCACAACCGGCGCCATCACCCCTACACCAACCTGAAATCCAAGGACTACATCTGGATTCCGCTCTCCAAGGCGGAATACGACCGCGCGACGCCGCTACGCCGCCTGCTCGAGCGCGCCTACCGCACCGCGCCCGGCACCGGGCTTTACTACCTGATCGAGGCCTGGTGGCGGCACATGCTGTTCCCGAGCCGCGGCGACGTGACCTACGACGCGCCCGAGACGCGGCGCGATTCCTGGCTCGTGGTCGCGTTCTTCGGGCTCCAATGCGCGCTCGCCGCCTGGATCGTGCGTCTCGCCCATGGAGCGCTCGCGCCCGCCGACCTCGCGATCGGCATCCTGTGCGCGACGGCACTCCCGTTGGTGAGTCTCTGTTGGATGCTCGGCTTCTCGAGCTATTTCAACCATACCCATCCCACGATCCCATGGTTCGACGACGAGGCGGAATGGCGGCGCCAACGCGCGCGCCAGCTGCTCACCTCCCATATCGCCGTCCCCTGGTGGATGTTCCTGTTCGTGACCGACCTCGGCTATCACGCCGTCCATCACTTGGCACCGCGCATCCCGATCCACCGGTTGCCCATGGCGCACGAGGTGGTCTATCGCGGCGCGATCGCGACCGTGGTCGAGCGCTGGCGCCCCGAGTTCCGCCGCGACACGCTCCGGCGTTGCAAGCTCTACGATTACGCGCGCCATCATTGGCTCGATTTCGACGGCAGGGTCACTGCCCAGGCCTGGCGCGCGCCGGAGCCCGTGCCGGCCGGCGCTGTGCCCGGACTGGGCGGGGGACGCGGCGCCGGACGGGGCGCCGGACGGGGCGATTGACCGCGAGGCCCGCGAGCGCCTATTTAGGCCCCGCGTAGCACCCGCGGCCGAGTCTCGCTCGGGCCGCCTGCAACAAGGTGCCGCGTAGGCGAGCCCGTAGCTCAGGTGGTAGAGCACGTGACTTTTAATCACGGGGTCGAGGGTTCGAGTCCCTCCGGGCTCACCAATTTGCCGATATCCCGATAGATTCTCGCCGCCGCTCGGCCATGCCCCCGCGATTGTGACTTGCGCGCGCCGGTGCTAGCGTTCTCCGCACAGGGCCGCGCGCGACAGGCGCCGGAAACGATGGGGGAAATCATGAAGCGGATCTCATTCGCGCTCGCGGGTGCTTGCGCGCTCGTCTTGGCAGCGGCGCCGGCGCCGGCGCGCGCCACGGAGCTCACGGTCTTGAGCTCGACCGGCATGCAGGCGGTGCTCACCGACCTGAAGCCCTTCTACGAGAAGGAGACCCACAACAAGCTCGAGATGACCTTCCTCACCACCAACCTGCTCAAGGACAAGATCGATCGGGGTGCGAAGTTCGACGTGCTGGTCCTGATCCCGATCCCGTCCATGGTCGCCTCCCTGGTCAAGGACCATAAGCTCGAGCCCAAGCTCACGCCCATCGCCAAGGCCGGGCTCGGCCTCGCGTTCCGCCCGCCGGCACCCGACGTCTCGACGCCGGAGAAGCTCAAGGCCGCGTTCATCGCCGCCAAGGCCGTCGCCTACACGAGCACGGGCCAAAGCGGCCTCTATCTCATGAAGCTCCTCGGCGACATGGGCATCGCCGACCAGGTCAAGGCCAAGGGGAAGGTGATCGCGACCGGCCAGACGGCGGCCTACGTGGCGCGCGGCGAGGCGGACATCGCGTTCCAGCTCATCCCCGAGCTCAACGCGGTGCCGGGCGTTCAGGTCGTGCCGCTGCCCGCCTCGATCCAGGAATATCTCAAATTCGCGGGTGGCATCAGCCCGGCGACCCAGCGCCCGAAGACCGCGGCCGCGTTCCTCCGGTTCCTCTCCAGCCCGACGGCCATCAGGGTGATCAAGGCCAAGGCAATGGAGCCGGGCAACTGACGCGACCGATCGGGGCCCGGAACCAGGCTTCGGCGACCGCCGAGGGAATCAATTCGATTCCAGCCGCTTGCGCGGCGAGTCTCGCCGAATTCCCGAGGAAAATCGGGAGTCTGCCGGATTCTCCACGCTGAATCGAACCCCCGGTTAAGGGCCCGGTTCACGGCCCGGTTCAGGGCCGATTTTCGGACTCCCGGATTCACTCAAATAAATCATTGAGTTCCGCCGAATCGCCGGTGTATAGTTCGGATCGGGCGATTCGGGCTGGGCAAAGATCAGGGCGATCCTTGGGCATCCAAGTGGAGTGGGGAAGAGGGGTTTGGATTCGGCGCGCGGCCGCCTCCTTGGCCGGGCTCGCGGGGCTTTTGTGCGCGTCCGCCGCCTGGGCCGACCGCTTGCCCCATGTCGACGACATCCAGATTCTCCCGAGCCTTCCGCTCGCGGACCATCTCTCGATCACACCCAATGTGGGCACCGATGTGACCGTGGGCGGCGCCTTCTACAAGGGCGAGCCGGGTGGGGTGAGCGGCGCCGGCTCGCTGTTCGGCGCGGCGATCAGCGGTCCCACCACCCTCAGCAGCCACACCTCGAGCTTCGACCAGGTGTTCACCCAGCCGGCCCAGCTCGGCATCAATTTGAATTACGGGCTGAGCAATCGCGACGAGGCCTCCCTCGGCTTCACCTGGTTCCACGCGTCGGGCAAGCAGTTCGACATGTTCACGAGCTCGAGCGCGGTCACCTGGGGCAACCAGCCGATCGCGGCCGGCAGCGTCATTCGCGGCCAGTTCAGCCACGACGACGAGTTCGGCCTCGAGGCGGGCTACCGGCATTTCTTCGACGTCGGCGATTGGGCCGGGTTCCACCCCTATATCGGCGCGATGCTCGGCATGAAGCGGGTCGAGAACATCGAGCTCACCCTGCGCACCCAGTCGGGCGACCCGATCGCGACCGACATCCATTTCTACAATGCCGGCCTGATCGGCGACGCCGGCATGACCTTCGGCCTCCGTTACGACATCGGGCAGCTTCTGGCGCTCGGCATCGAGTCCGGCTTCCGCTACGAGGGCCCGCTCAACCCGAACAAGACCTACTTCAACGGCACCGAATTCCAGGGCATGAACAGCGCCGGCGACCGGTGGGAAATCCCGGCCCTCCTGACCCTCACCGCGAAATTCGACACTATCGGCAAGTTATTGAAATAACGCCATTTTAATAGGCGCGTCGGCACAATCGCGCTTGCCAGCGACGGGGAAAAAGGCTCAAATGCTCGCGCGCAACGTCGCGCGCCCAGCATCCTCCGGCCCGGATCGGGCGGGGGATGCGCGTCCGTTGCACCTCGGGGGGACACCGGCGCCACGATCTCGCGTCAACCGATACGCTAGTCTAAGCGCGCAGAGCCCGTATTGCGCCGGCCCCGCGCGCAAACGGGGACCATCGGAAGTGTGGCAGAGACCGTGAGCGTCGAATCCGGCACCAGGGGCGGACCCGCAGCGTCGAACGGCTCCAGCCAGGCGGCACGCGGCGTCGCCCGGCGCCTTCAGCGCATGCGGCTCAGCATCCTGCTGGCGGGCTCGCTGTTCATCGCCGTCATGCTGGCGGGCGCCGCGCTCACCATCTGGCGCGACCGCGAGAGCACGCTGCGCGAGTGGGAGCACAATCTCAACGACTTCACGATCGTGCTCGCCGAGAACGCGCGCCAGACCATCAAGTCCGCCGACCTCGTGCTCATCAACATCGGCGACCGCGTGAGCGGCCTCGGCATCGAGGACGAGGCAAGCCTGCGCGCGACCATGGGCACCGCCGCCGCCTACGACATGCTCAAGGCGAGCATCTCGGGCGTACCCCAGATCGACGTCGCGACCATCGTCGGGCTCAACGGCGAGGTGATCAACTTCACGCGCAGCTATCCGCCGCCGCCCATCAACCTCGCCGACCGCGACTACTTCAAGGCCGAGCTCGCCGATCCCCAACTCGGGCTGTTCCTGAGCGAGCCGGTGCAGAATCGCGGCACCGGGGCCTGGACCTTCTATCTCGCGCGCAAGATCAAATCGCGCTCGGGCGCCGTGCTCGGCCTCGTGCTCACCGGCATCACCACGCGCTTCTTCGAGGAGTTCTACCAGGCGGTCAACATCGGCCCGGACAGCTCGATCTCGCTGTTCCGGAGCGACGGCATCCTGATCGCGCGCTATCCGCCCGCCGAGCGCTATGTCGGCACCTCGTTCAAGAACGCGCCGACCTTCGCGCAGATCCTCTCGAACGCCAGCTCGGGCGTCGCCGAGACCAGCGTGCCGCGCGCGACCAATCCCGCGATCGAGAGCTTCCGGCTGCGCGCCGCGCGCCGCATCAAGGATTATCCGCTCGCGGTCAGCATGCTCGCGAACGAGGATCTGGTGCTCGGCCCCTGGATACACGAATCCATCCTGATCGGCAGCGCCACCTTGGCGCTCGCGCTCGTGCTCGCGGCCCTCCTGGCGTGGATTCTGCGCCTCCTTTCGCGCCAGCATGCGAACCTGCTCGAGCTCGAATCGGCGCGCCTCTCGGCCGAGACCGCGAACCAGGCGAAGTCCGCCTTCCTCGCCACCATGAGCCACGAGCTGCGCACGCCGATGAACGGCGTCATCGGCATGACCGGCATGCTGCTCGACACCAAGCTCACCGGCGACCAGCGGCGCTACGCCGAGGTGATCCGCGTCTCGGGCGCGAGCCTCCTCAACATCATCAACGACATCCTCGACTTCTCGAAGATGAACGCGGGCCATCTCGATCTCGAGCTCGCGCCCTTCGACCTGACCGCGCTCGCCGAGAGTGCCATCGAGATCACCGCGCCCCAGGCGATGGGGAAGGGGATCGCGATCGGCTCGGTCGTCTATCCGGCGGCGCAACGCACCTATCTCGGCGACGCCGAGCGCCTGCGCCAGATCCTGATCAACTTGGTCGGCAACGCGGTCAAGTTCACCCGGACCGGCGGCGTGTGGCTCGAGATCATGCCCGCGCCGGCCGACGCCCATCGGCTCTTCTTCGCCGTGCACGACACCGGGATCGGCATTCCCGCGGCGGCGCTGCCGCGACTCTTCGAGACCTTCTCCCAGGTCGACAGCTCGACCTCGCGCCGCTTCGGCGGCACCGGCCTCGGGCTCGCCATCTCGAAGCGCCTGGCCGAGCTCATGGGCGGCGAGGTCACGGTCGAGAGCACGCCCGGCATCGGCAGCGTGTTCACGCTCTCGGTGCCGATCGAGCCGACCGGCCCGGCGCCCGATCCGGCGCCGCCCATGGCGGAGCGGCGCGCCCTCATCGTCGACGTGCTGCCGGTCGAGGTCGAGATCCTGGCGCGCCAGATGCGTGCCTGGGGCATGAGCGCTCGCGCACTGCCGACGCCGCGCGACTATCTCACCGTTCTCCGCAGCGCCGCCGCGAGCGGGGCGCCCTTCGACGTGGTGCTGCTCGGCGAGCACGCGGTCGCCTCGATCGGCCTCGACACGCCCGCCCTCGTGCGCGAGACCGCCGCCGCGGGCGGGGCGCGCGTGATCCTGATGTCGACCTCGAGCGGGAACTGGGAGGATGCGCGCCGCGCCGGCGTCGCCGATCTCCTGGTGAAGCCGGTGCGGCCGTCCGCGTTCCGCACGGCGCTTTCCAACGTGTTCGCGGGCGGCGTGCCGATCGCGAGCGAATCGCCCCAGCCAGCACCCCTCGAGCCGGTCGAGGCGGCGCAGCGGCTACGCATCCTGGTGGCCGAGGACAATCCGGTGAACCAGATGTTCGTCACCACGCTCCTCGAGAAGTTCGGCCACCGGGTCGACCTCGCGGCCAACGGCCTCGAGGCGGTCGAGGCGGTGCGCCATCTGCCCTACGATCTGGTGCTGATGGACATGCAGATGCCCGAGATGGACGGGCTCGCGGCCACGCGCGCGATCCGCGCGCTCGGCGAGCGCGGCGCCAAGATTCCGATCGTCGCCATGACCGCGCGCGCCGGGCCCGAGGAGGCCGAGCGCTTCCAGGCGGCCGGCATCGACGATTTCCTCCCCAAGCCGATCGAGCGCCGGCGTCTGAGCCGCATCCTGACGCTCTGGTCGGGTGCGCGCCATGACGGCACCGGCATCCCGCGCCTCGAGGAAGAGCGGGGCGCAGAGGCCGGGGATCGCGCGCCGCTGCTCGACCCCGAGCGGATCAAGGAGCTCGAGGTCCTGGGCGTGCGCGGCGTGCGCAGCCTGCTCGAGGCCTATCTCGCGGACGCCGCGCGCCTCATGGGGCGCATCTCGTCCGCGATCAAGGGGCGCGACACGGAGGCGCTCGCGCGCGAGCTCCATACCTTCAAGAGCACCTCCCAGAATATCGGCGCGGCGCGCCTCGGGAACCTCCTGGCACGCGCCCAGGCGAGCGGCCCGGACGCCGCCCTCGATCCGCTCGGGGCCGAGATCGCGTCCTGCTACAACGAGACCCGGGCCGCGATCGAGCTGCGGATCGCCGCCATGGCGTAGGGCGGTTTCCCAGGGCGCGCCTGGGCCCCTTCGGGCGCGCTCGACATTGTCACGGGAATCCGGAAGACTCGGCCCCGCCTATGGCCAGCTCAAGGGGGTGGAAATGAAGAAGATCATCCTGATCGCCGTCGCCGTGATTGTCGTGATCGCGGCCGGCGTCGCCTATTTCCTCTATTCCTCGCTCGATTCCATCGTGAAGGAGGCGATCGAGACCGTCGGCACCCAGACCGCCGGCGTCTCGGTCAAGGTCGACAGCGTCAAGCTCTCGCTCACCGACGGTACCGGTACGATCTCGGGCCTCTCGGTCGGCAACCCGGCCGGCTTCAAGTCGCCCACCGCGTTCAAGGTCGCCTCGGTCACGATCGCCCTCGACATCGGCAGCATCACCAAGAATCCGATCGTGATCAACGAGATCGCCGTCGCCTCGCCCGAGGTCACCTACGAGCTCAATTCCTCCGGCGGCAGCAATTTCCAGGCGATCGAGGATCACGTGAAGCAGGCCTCGGGCGGCGGCCAGGCGGCGTCTTCGAGCGGCACGTCGAACGGCCCGAAGATGGTGATCAAGAAGCTCGACATCACCAACGGCACGGTCAATCTCGCGACCCCGATCCCGGGCGGGAAGACCGGCGGCTCGCTCGGCGACATCCATCTCACGAATATCGGCCAGAGCAGCGGCGGTGCGACCGCGAGCCAGGTCGCCGAGCAGGTGCTGAACTCGATCGCGAACGGGGCGATGAATGCCGCCTCCAAGCTCGGCGTCGGCCAGGCGCTCGACAAGCTCAAGGGGACCGCGACCGGCCTCGTTCCGGGGTCGAGCGGCTCGGGCGGGGTCGGCGGCACGGCGTCGGGTGCCCTCAAGAGCCTGTTCGGGAAGTAGAGGCGGGGTCGCGCGGGGCGCGCTCGGGTCGCGCTCCGCTCGCTGCCCGTTGCTCGCCATCGACCGGGTGTCGCCGCGTGATCCGCGCGGCGGCGCTCGCTCGTCGCAGCCCCGCTTGTCACGGAGCCCGCTTGTCACAACCATGTCACAGCCGCGCGCGGCGGCCACGCGCGATAGTCGCCTCATGACCCGCCCGGCCGCCGATCTCACCCGCATCTATCTCCGGCCGGGCCCGAATGCGCCCAGCGCCGGACGGCCCGAGCCGGTTTCGAAGGTCGAGGTCGGCCAGATCTTCCGCAAGACCGACGCGTTCCATTCGCTCTGGCAGGTTACGGCGTCTTTCGCCGATGGCAGCGGCGTGCGCCACGCGCGTCTCTGCAACAAGTTCGACCGCACCACGGTCAAGCTCATCGCCGAAGCCGCACTCCGGAACCCGCGCTTCTACATCCGGGTCGCGAGCGAGGAGCCGCGGCCCTCGGCCGAGAAACACTGAAGTCCGCCCTTGTGCGGCTATCGGCCCTTGTGCGGCGGATAGGGCGCGCCGCGGGTTGAGCGCGACGCGCGGCCAGCTTAAGCTTGCCCCGATCAGTCGGATCGATCCGGCCGGATCGATCGCGCGGGGGGCAAGCTCATGGCGGACCAGGCGACGGTGGCGCAGGCGGACACGCTGCCGCCGATCCGGATTTCGAATCTCGCCTGGGTAGCGCTCGTGTTGGCCGCAATGGTGGCCGCGATCCTGAGCGGGCGCCATTGGCCGCTCAACTTCGTCCACGTGCTTTCGGGCGTGCTGTGGACCGGGATCGATCTCTTCATGGGCTTCGTGGTCGGGCCGATCCTGCGCACGCTTCCGTTCGAGGCGCGCCGGGCGATGATCTGCCGGCTCGTCCCGCGCATGCTCTTCATCATGCCGACGCTTTCGATCCTGACCGGCACCTCGGGCTGGTTCTTGGCGCGCCAGGGCGGCTATCTCGCGATCGGCTTTCCCGAATTCTGGTGGATCGCCGCGGCCCTCGCGATCCTCGCCGTGCTCACGGTCGAGGGTCTCGGCATCCTGCTGCCGACCAATCTCATGATCTATTTCGAGCTGCGCCGGGACCGGCCGGACGGCGCGCGCATCGGGCGCCTCGTGCGGCGCTACATCGCCTTCACGGCGATCCAGGGCTGCATGCAGGTCGCGATCATCGTCGTAATGGCGCGGATCGTGACCGGCCTCTAGGCCGCATGCTTTAGTGGTGCAGGCCGCGGCGCTTGTTGCGCTGCTCGTCGATCAGTTCCTGCACCTTGCGCTGCTCCCAGTCGCGGCTCGACCAGGGCAAAAGCTCGTAGGTGTAGGCGGCGTGGAGGCCGACGAACAGGCCCCAGCCGAGCAGCACCTCGTAGAACCAGGGATCGCCCGGCGTCGACACGTCGATCAGGAGAATGATGAAGTTGAGGATCACGTAGAGCGTGAGGTGGATGTAGAAAAGGCGCAGCGACTTGACGCGCCGCCATGCCCATTTCTCGAGCTCCGCCTCGCGCGCCGCCTCGCGCACGCCGACTCCCGGCGCGAGCTCGACGGGCTCGCTGCCCTTGCCTCGGATCGGTTGCGGGTGTGCCATGCGCATGCTCCTCGGGTGCCGCAGCGCCCGGTACGCGTCGATCCTAGATCATTTTGCGGCCGCGTGGGAGCGACTTTCCCGGCACCCGCGTAGCCGATGCGCCGCCGTTTCGCGGCGCCTATTTCGCAGGCGGGGCGGACGGTCCGGGCGGATAATCCTGGGGCGGCACGACCATCATGACGGCGACGCTCGGTTTCTCGTTCGGGCCGAAGGGGCCGGCCACCTGGTTCTTCACCGGCGGCAGGGTCTGGAGGAACGCCGCGATCGCGTTGGCGTCGTACTTGGTCAGGTGCGCATAGGCGTGCCAGGGCATGACCGGTGCCAGCTCGCGCCCGTCGGGAGTGCGGCCGGTCGTGAGCGCCGTCACGATCTGCGCGCGGGTCCATTTGCCGAGGCCGGTCTCCTTGTCGGACGTCAAGTTCGGCCCGACGAAAATACCCAGGCCGGGGATGAGGAATCCCACGTCCGAGCCGCCCAGAAAGCGATTCATGTCGGGCTTGCCGAAGAAATAGCCCGGCGTATGGCAATCGAGGCAGCTGCCGAACGTCACGAGATATTTCCCGCGCGCGGCGAGGCGGCTCAGCTTGGCGGGCTTGGCCATTGGAGGCATGGCGGGCGCGGCGCCGGTGTCGGCCGCTTGAGCGCCGAGCCCGGCGGCAACGAGGCCGAACATAGCGAGGACTGACGCGGCGAGCGCCGCGCGGATCAGGATTTTAGGCATGCGTGTCCCCCCGAATGGATGCGTTGTTGATTGAGCGGCCCCCCGCGACGCCGAGATGCTAACACGCGCTTGGCGCGCGGGCGAGCGAGTCCGCCAAGAGTAGTGCCTCATTTTGAAATCCTGGCATGGGTCATGGCCGGACTTGGTCCGGCCATCCACGCCTTAGCGCAGGAAAGACGTGGATCACCGGGACGTGAAGCTTGGCCTCGGGCAGGCCGACGGCCGGTCCCGGGCGCCCGGCGATGACGCGAACTTGGACCATGGCCGGAGTTTCAAACTGCGTCACGACCGGCCTGAGGGCGCGCTTGTCGGCTACATGGGCGGCTTGACGCCGTCCTTCTCCGCGGTCACCGACGCGCTGGTGAGGCTGCCGTCGGGGTGCTTGAAGGCGAACACGAAGACGGCCGCACCCGGCTTCAGGAGGCTCGCGTCGCCCGGCGCATAGCCCACGACCGGCACGTCGGGGCCGACCATGATGACCGAGCTCTTGCCCTTGTAGGAAACGGTGAGCGCGGTCGCGCCCGCCTGCTTGACGATGCCGGTGACGGTCGCGTTGGTCATCAGGCTGTCGGGCACCAGATCCCACGGGAACTGACCCTCCGCCGTGCCGCGCATCGCCGCGGGAAAAATATGCACCTCGATCGCGTGGAGCTGGCCGTCCGTGCCGCGCACCGAGGTCGAGGCGACGTAGTCGTCGACCTTGATGTTGGCAAGGCTCTTCTTCACGACCGCGCGCACCGCGTAATTGGGTGCCAAGGTCACGTGCACGAGGGCGCCGTCGCGCGACTTCACCGTGAGCGTCTGACCTTGGAGCGTCTCGACCGTGCCGCGCACGCGCGTGGGCGTGCCCTGGGGCGCTTGGGCATCGGCCGGAAGCGGCGCCAGCGCCGGCGCGAGTGCCGCGAGCAGCAGAAAGGCGAACGGGCCGACGAAACGCATGGCTGACCTCCGAGGCGCGAGAAGGACGGGAGCGAGCGTTCTATCACGGTGGGGCGCCCGCGGCGCGCCGCGGCGGCGTCAAATTCCCGTTATCGCCGCGTGAGCGGCCCCAGGCGCTTGCCACAATTTCCATGAAATTTCATTTTTCCGGTGCTAAGCTCCGCCGGCGTCGCCGCTTCCCGGCCTTGCCCGCGACCTGCGTCCAAGGCCCGCGCCCCACACCCTTGCCCAAGACCCGCGATCATGACCGAGCCGCGCCCGCCCATCGACCGCAGCACCTTCCGCACCGCCCTCGGGCGCTTTCCGACCGGGGTCACGGTGGTGACGGCGCTGTCGCCCAAGGGGACACCGGTCGGCTTGACCGCGAACTCGTTCAACTCGGTCTCGCTCGACCCGCCGCTCGTGCTCTGGAGCCTCGCCAAGGCCGCGCAGCTGCGCACGATCTTCGAGGCCGCACCCTATTACGCGATCAACGTGCTCGCCGCCGACCAGATCGGCGTCTCGCGCCAGTTCGCGAGCCGCGCCCATGACCGCTTCGAGGGCATCGCGTGGCGCCCGGGCCTGGGCGGAGCACCACTCATCGCGGGCTCGGCCGCCCAATTCGAATGCCGCAATCTCCGACGCTACGAGGGCGGCGACCATCTCATCTTCGTGGGCGAGGTCGAGCGCTTCGCCGATCTCGAGCGCCCGGCGCTCGCCTATCATGCGAGCGACTACATGGTGACGGCCCACCATCCGGAGCGCCTGGCGCTCTCGGCGGGCGAGCGTTTCCTCGACGACGACGTCCAGCATCTCCTCGCGCGCGCGAGCCACCACGCGAGCGGCCCCTTCGCGGGCCCGCTCAAGCGCGCGCGCGTCGCCGCCGCCGAATGGCGCGTGCTCGCGGCCCTCGCGGACCAGGGACGCCTCCCGATCACGCGCTTGGCACGCCTCGTGCTCATGAAGCAGCCGACGCTCACCAAGCTCGTCGACCGCATGGCGCGGCGCGGCCTCGTCGAGCGCAAGGCGAGCGCCGGCGACCGGCGCGCGGTGTTGGTGGCGGCGACTCCGGCCGGACGCGCGCTCGCGCGCAAGCTCGCCCGCGCCGCGCGCCGGCACGAGGCCGACCTGCTCGCGGGCTATGGCTATGGCGAAGTCGCGTCGCTCAAGGCGGCGCTACGCGGGCTCATCGCGCGCCTCGGCGACGGGCCGCGTGCCGAGAAGCCGCCCGGGAAAAATGAGATGGCCCGTGGAACGAGGCGTGCCGCGAAAGATAAAAGCGCCAAGAAAATTAAAATACCGGAAAAAAATTAAGGCGCCTCTTGGCGCCCGTTCGTCCGAGCCCACGCGAGCCGGCGTTTATTTCTGGTTCTCGGCCTTCTCGATGTCGCCGGTCGGCAGCGCCGGCGGCGGCGGATCGATGATCGCGTAATAGGCCCCGCCTTGGCCCACTTCGGTGAAGAACACCCAGTAATTCACGTCGGTGCCGCAGCGGT
>DATJLQ010000054.1:0-40992 GCA_035509415.1 Alphaproteobacteria bacterium | reverse complement strand
GATTTTGAGTCTGCCGCGTCTACCGGTTCCGCCACAGGGGCTGGGCGTCGCGGCCGCGATCATAGCTAGGTGCCGGGCGAAATCAACCGCCCGCCGGACGGCGTCCCGCCGCGTCCCAGCGCCCGCGATTGCCATTCCCGGGCCTGCCTGCTAAACACGCGCCAAGCCGAAGCCCGCGGGTCGCGCATGTTCGAGCGCCTATATCAGTGGATCCTCAAGATCGCCGGGCATCGTCATGCGTTGTGGGCGCTCGCGGCCGTGAGCTTCATCGAAAGCTCGGTCTTCCCGATCCCGCCCGACCTGCTCCTGATCCCGATGATCCTCGCCGCTCCCCGGCGCGCGTTCCTGCTCGCGGGCGTATGCACGGTCTCGTCGGTCGCGGGCGGCTATCTCGGCTACGCGATCGGCTATTTCGCGTTCGAGACCGTGGGCCAGCGCGTGCTCGAGTTCTACCACGCGATGCACAGCTACGAGACGCTCCAGGCCTCGTTCGCGAAATGGGGCGTGTGGATCATCATCTTGAAGGGCATGACGCCCATCCCCTACAAGCTGATCACGATCGCGAGCGGCGCGCTCAAATTCGACCTCGTCGCCTTCACCTTCGCGTCCCTCGTCTCGCGCAGCCTGCGCTTTTTCCTGATCGCGGTCCTCTTGTGGCGCTTCGGCGAGCCCATCCGCGCCTTCATCGAGCGCCGGCTCATGCTGCTCACGACCCTCTTCGCCATCGCGCTCGTGGGCGGCTTCGTTGTATTGCGCTATTTCTGATCCCATATGAGACGCGGACGCGCCCTCGATCCCGATCCCGGCCCCAACGCAGCCCGCGTGAGTCGCCCATGATCCCCGCTCTCGCCATCCCGGCCAAAAGCCTCAACCGCCCGCTTCTGATCCTGGCCGCGAGCGTCGCCGTGCTCGGCGCCGCCCTCGCGTTCCAATATTGGGGCGGCCTCGCCCCCTGCGAGCTCTGCCTCTATCAGCGCTATCCCTACGGGGCCACCATCGCCCTCTCGCTCGTGGCGCTCGTGCTGCCGGAGGGAAGGCCGCGCGCCTACGCGCTCCTCGCCTGCGGCCTTGCCTTCGCGATCGGCTGCGGGATCGCGATCTTCCATGTCGGCGTCGAGCATCATTGGTGGCAGGGGACCGCCGCCTGCACCGGGAGCATCGATCTGAGCGGCACCATGTCGCTCCAGGAGCTCGAGCAACGCATCATGTCGACGCCGGTCGCGCGTTGCGACCGCATCGCCTGGTCCCTGTTCGGCGTCTCGATGGCGGGCTACAATGCGCTCGTCTCCTTCGCGCTCTCGGTGTTCGCGCTCGACTGCGCGCGCCACGAGCGCGACGAGGCGCGGCCCAGGGCGGGAGCATGAGCGAAGCGACCCCGAAATCCGACCACGAGTCCGATCCGAAGCCCGCGCCGCGCGCGCGCGTTTGGCCCGGCGATCCGGATTCGCGCGAGGCGGTCGCGCGCATGATCCGGGTCGACCATGCGGGCGAATACGGGGCGAAACGCATCTATGCCGGCCAGCTCGCCGTGCTCGGGAAATCGGCGGCGGGCGCCATCGTCAAGAAGATGGCCGACCAGGAGGAGCGCCACCTCGCCGCCTTCGACAAGCTCATCGTCGAGCGCCGCGTGCGCCCGACCGCGATGCACCCGATCTGGCACGTGGCGGGCTTCGCCCTCGGCGCGGCGACGGCGCTTTTGGGCCCGCGCGCGGCCATGGCCTGCACGGTCGCGGTCGAGGAGGTGATCGACGAGCATTACGGGCGCCAGCTCGCGGCGCTCGACGGCATGGGCGCGCGCGAGGCGGCGCTCAAGGAGACGGTCGCCGAGTTCCGCGCCGACGAGGTCGAGCACAAGGAGATCGGCCTCGCCGAGGGCGCCGAAGCGACGCCCGGCTACCCGGTCCTGGTCGGCGCCATCAAGGCCGCCTCGAAGCTCGCGATCTGGATTTCGACGCGGGTGTGAGCGCGGCGTCCTCGCACGCCCCAACGCCGCGCGTGAACGGATAGTGAAAACATCCTAAAGAATTCGTAACCGAACGCCTTTCGATCCGCCTCATTTCGCGATTTATAATTGCCGCGGCCGCGATCGGGCCTCGAGGGGATCATGTCGCTGCACGGCAAGAAGGGCCTGATCGTCGGCATCGCGAACGAGCACAGCATCGCCTACGGCTGCGCCGAGGTGCTGCGCGCCGCGGGCGCCGAGCTCGCCATCACCGACCTCAACGCCAAGGCCGAGCCCCATGTGCGGCCGCTCGGCGAGACGCTCGGCTGCCCCATCGTCGCGATCGAGGAAGTGGGCCAGCTTGCGGCGTTTCTCGCGAGCGACGCGGCCGCGGCCCTCACCGGCAACGTCGAGTATGTCGATTTCGGCTATCACATCATGGGCTGACGCGGCGGGAACCATTAGCGCGGAGACCGACATGACGGAAACGAAAACGGCACCCGACGTCGCCGCGAGCGGCACTCCGGGCCCGAGCGCCACCGACGCAAAGGGCCTGAGCGAGGCCGAGGCCGCGAAGCGCCTCGCCCAATATGGCGAGAACGCGCTTGCCGAGCACCCTGTGAGCGCCTTCGAGCGGCTCGCCCATTTCTTCTGGGGCCCGATCCCCTGGATGATCGAGATCGCGGCGATCCTCTCGGCCTTGCTCGGCCATTGGGCCGACCTCGTCATCATCCTCGCCATGCTGCTCATCAACGCGGGCGTCGGCTTCTGGCAGGAATTCAAGGCCGACAATGCGATCGCCCTCCTGAAGCGGCGCCTGGCGCTCAAGGCGCGCGTCCGCCGCGACGGCGTCTGGAAGGACATCGAGGCGCGCCTCCTGGTGCCGGGGGACGCGGTGCTGGTGAAGCTCGGCAACGTCGTGCCCGCCGATATGAGATTGGTCGAGGGCGCCTATCTGAGCGTCGACCAATCGGCGCTCACGGGCGAATCGCTTCCCGTGGACAAGAAGCCGGGCGACGACGCCTATTCCGGCTCGATCGCGAAGCAGGGCGAGATGACCGGCGTGGTCACGGCGACCGGCATGAAGACCTATTTCGGCAAGACCGCCGGCCTGGTGCAGCAGGCGAAATCGGTCTCGCATTTCCAGCGTGCGGTGCTGCGTATCGGGAATTTCCTGATCCTGGTGACCATTGGGCTCGTGCTGGTGATCGGGCTCGCGGCCCTGTTTCGGCGCGACCCGCTGTTCGAGACCATCCAGTTCGCGCTCATCCTCACGGTCGCCTCGATCCCGGTGGCGCTGCCCGCCGTGCTCTCGGTCACCATGGCGATCGGCGCCGAGCGTCTCGCGCGATTGAAGGCGATCGTCTCGCGCCTGGTCTCGATCGAGGAAATGGCCGGCATGGACATGCTGTGCAGCGACAAGACCGGAACGCTCACCAAGAACGAGCTCACGCTCGGAACACCCCAGCCCTCGAAGGGCGTGGCGTCCGACGAGCTTTTGCGCGCAGCCGTGCTCGCCTCGCGGCGCGATTCTCCCGATGCGATCGATTCCGCGATCCTCGCGGGCGGGCCGAGCGAAAAGGATCTCGCCGCCTACGCCGTGAAGTCGTTCCAGCCCTTCGATCCGGTCTCGAAGCGCGCCGAGGCCGAGATCGAGCAGGCGGGGAAGCGCTTCAAGGTCGCGAAGGGCGCGCCGCAGGTGATCCTCGATCTCGTCGAGCCTGGCGCCGAGGAGCGCAAGGCCATCGCGGCCCTGATCGACCAGGATGCGGCCAAGGGCTTCCGCACGCTCGGCGTCGCGCGCAGCGACGATGGCGGCAAGTGGCGCTTCCTCGGCCTCCTGCCGCTGTTCGATCCGCCGCGCGACGATAGCGCCGCGACCATCGCCAAGACGCGCGCCATGGGCGTCGACGTGAAGATGGTGACCGGCGATCATGAGGCGATCGCCAAGGACATCGCGGGCCAACTCGAGCTCGGCCAGAACATCCTGGTCGCGGACAAGCTGTTCGGCGCCGACGGCGCGGACCCGGACGTGAGTCGCATCGTCGCGGCCGACGGCTTCGCGCGCGTCTTCCCCGAGCACAAGTTCAAGATCATGAAGGCGCTGCAGGGTGCCGGCCACATCGTCGGCATGACGGGAGACGGGGTGAATGACGCGCCCGCGCTCAAGCAGGCCGACGTCGGCATCGCGGTGAGCGGCGCCACCGACGCCGCGCGCGCGGCCGCCGACCTCGTGCTCACCGCCCCCGGCCTCTCGGTCATCACGACCGCGATCGAGGAGGCGCGCCGCATCTTCGAGCGCATGAACAGCTACACGATCTACCGCATCGCCGAGACCATGCGCCTTCTGCTCTTCATGACCGTGAGCATCCTGGTGTTCAATTTCTATCCCGTGACCGCGGTCATGGTGGTGCTACTCGCCCTCCTCAACGATCTCCCGATCATGATGATCGCCTACGACAACGCGCCGATCGCACCCGCGCCGGTACGTTGGGACATGATGCGCGTCCTGACCGTGGCCTCGGCCCTCGGACTCTACGGCGTGATCGAGAGCTTCGGCCTGTTCTGGATCGTGCGCGACTATCTCGCCCTCGCCCAGCCGGTGGTCCAGGCGCTCATCTTCCTGAAGCTCCTGGTGTCGGGCCACATGACGATCTATTTGACGCGCAACAAGGGCGCCGTGTGGGAGCGGCCGCTGCCGAGCTTGAAACTCGTGGTGCCGTGCGAGGCGACCCAGCTCGCCGGCACGCTGATCGTTGTCTACGGCTTGTTCATGGCGCCGACCGGCTGGCCCTATGCGCTCATGGTGTGGGGCTACGCGCTGGTCTCGTTCTTCGTCGCGAGTGCGATCAAGATCGGCGTCTACCGGCTCATCGACCACCGCGCGGCGCGCCAAACCCGCCATCTCGCGCGCATCGAGGGGCACGTCGCGGCATGAGCGCGCACCCGAAAAAGCCCGCGGCCAGGAGCGCCGAGTTCGCGCTCGCGAGCGTGCCCGCCTTCTGGCCCATGGCGATGGCGACGGCGTTGGTCGAGGAGGGGGCCGAGCTCTACGCCAAGAACCTCAAATTCGTCGAGGAGGAGATCAAGATCCACGACGAGCTGCGGCCGGTGCTCGCGACGGCGAACCGCGCGCGCCTCGACCTCCGGACCATGGTGTTGCGCGAATACGGCAAGCCGGGCGGGATTCCGACCCTGGTCGACGCGCCGCACGCGGGCCATACCGCGACGATCGCCGACTACCACAAGGGCCAGAGCCTGATCGAGACGCTGCTCGCGAACGGGCTCGGCCACGTGCTCCTGACCGATTGGAAATCGGCGACGCTCGATATGAAGGATCTCGAGATCGACAATTACCTCGCCGAGATCCTGGCCGCGATCGACGATCTCGGCGGGCGCGTCAATCTCGTGGGCTTGTGCCAGGGCGGCTGGGTGTCGGCGATGATCGCGGCACGCTTCCCGGGCAAGGTCCATTCGCTCGTGCTGGCGGGCTCGCCCATCGACACCGACGCGGGCGACGGGCCGCTGAAGCGCATGGTCCACGAGTCGCCGATGTCGTTCTATCGCGAGCTGGTCGCGCTCGGCGACGGGCTGATGCGCGGGAAATTCATGCTCCAGGGCTGGAAGAACATGCATCCCGGGCAGCATTACATCCAGGACCATGTCGATCTCTACGAGCACATCGACGATCCCGCCTATCTCAAGAAGGAGGAGACGTTCGAAAGCTGGTACGAGAACCCGATCGATCTTCCGGGGCGCTGGTATCTCCAGGTGATCGAGCAGCTCTTTAAGGAGAACCGGCTCGCCAAGGGCCGCTTCGTCGGCCTCGGCCGCACGCTCGATCTCGGCGCCATCGAATGTCCGGCCTATCTCCTCGCAGGCGCCGCCGACGACATCACCACACCCGAGCAGGTAGTCGGCGCCGAGAATTATCTCGGCACGCCCAAGGACCGCATCGTCAAGAAGACGGTGCCCGGCGGCCATATCGGCCTGTTCATGGGGGCGCGCACCTTGAAGGAGCATTGGCCCGGGATCGCTCGGTGGATCGCCGCGCAAGAGGCGTAAGCGAAGCGGCGAGGCCGGATCGGACGTTCGGCGCGCGTCTCGTCGCGCTCGGTCGCGCTCAGCTCTGATCGAGCTCGCTGTCCCAATACAAGAAGTCGCGCCAGCTTTGGTGCAGGTAATTGGGCGGGAAGGCGCGCCCGTTCTCCTGGAGCTGGTGCGTCGTGGGCGGCACCGGCCGGTGGCGCGGGAACATGCCCGCCTCGTTGGGCGCGCGGCTGCCCTTGCGCAAATTGCAGGTGCCGCAGGCGGTGACCACGTTTTCCCAGGTCGTGCGGCCGCCGCGCGCGCGCGGCACCAGATGGTCGAAGGTGAGCTCCTGGGTCGGCCGGCGCGCGCCGCAATATTGGCAGCTGAAATGGTCCCGAAGGAACACGTTGAAGCGCGTGAAGGCGGGCCGGCGCGAGGCGGGGATGTACTCCTTGAGCGCGATCACGCTCGGGAGGCGCATCTGCATGGTCGGCGAGTGCACCGCCGTCTCGTATTCCGAGACGATGTTCACCCGCTCGAGGAACACCGCCTTGATCGTCTCCTGCCAGGACCAGAGCGAAAGGGGAAAGTAGCTGAGCGGGCGGAAATCCGCGTTCAAGACCAGTGCGGGCCAACTGTTCGGTGCGAGCATCTAGCCTCGTGCCTTTCCGCGGGGGACCGCCGCAGCCCCTGGATAGAACCATATTGTGACAAGGGTATGAAGTGAAGCCCTAAAAATCGCGATTTTCCCGGATTTGGAGCCAAAATCTGGGGGTTCGCGGGCCGAGCGCCCGCGTTGCGGGGTCACGGCCTGGCGCCAACGCCGAGCCAGCGCTGGAGCGCCTGGGCCCCCGCGACGAGGCCCATCTCGTCGATGCCGTGGCCCATTCCCGGCCGCTCGAGGGACGCGACCGGAACGCCGAGCGCCTCGAGAAGCGTCCTGGCCTGGCGCATCGCCGCGATCGGCACCATCTCGTCCGCCGTGCCGTGCACCAGGAGCACCGGCGGCTTCGACGCGATCTCGTCGGCGAGCGCCGCGTCGCCGATGATGCGCCCGGAATATCCGACGACGCCGGCGATGGCGCGCTTCCGCCTCAAGGCGACGTAAAGCGACACCATGGTCCCTTGCGAGAACCCGACCAGGGCGAGCTTGTCGTCGCCGAGCTTGCGCTTCGCGAGCTCGGCGTCGAGATAGGCGTCGACCACGGGGGCGACCGCGCGCATGCCCGCGAGCAGCACGTCCGGATCGCGGTTATCGAGGCTGAACCATTGACGCCCCATGCCCATGTCGTGGGGGAACGGCGCGTGGGGCGAGAGGAACTCCGCGTCGGGCAGAATCTCGGCCAAGTGGGGCGCGAGCCCGATCAGATCGTTGCCGTCGGCTCCCCAGCCATGCAGCAACACCACAAGCTGCTTCGGCGCCGCTTTCGAGCGCGGCGCGTAGCCCGGGCCGGAGAGTTGGAAGAGATCGGACATGGTCATTCTCTCACGGTGAGTCCGGAAATTCGCGGCGCCATCCTTCGCTCTCCGTCATTCCCGCGCAAGCGGGAATCCAGACCATCAACGAGCGTTTCGGACCGGTCGCCGCCTGGACCCCCGCTTTCGCGGGGGGCGACGGTTGGCGTGATTGCCCGCTGCGGCTCGCGCCCGACGGCAAGGATTGGGCGCCAATCACGATGCCGGCCCCGCGAAGCGCTTCTCCATCGCGTTCCAGCGTTGGAGGCTGTTCCAGAGCGCGAACAGGATCATCGCCGCCACGAGCACGGCATAGATCGCGGGCGCGCGCTGATTCATGAAATAGCTCACGGTGCAGGCGAGGATCGCGCCGACGACGCCGTGGGGCAAGCCGTTCGCGAGCACGAAACGCGCGCGACCGAGCTTCCGAAGCTCGAGCCATTTCGCGCGGTCGATCGACCGGGTCGGGATCATGCGGGTCCCCCATTCGGCGCGCGCACGCTCACTCCTGCACCAAGGGCGCGTTCGAGTAATAATGCCACATGAGGCGCGCCGCATAGCTGCGCCAGGGGCGCCAGGGCTCGGCGAGGCGAAGCATTCTTTTGCGGTCCGGGCGCCGGCGCAATCCCTTGACGCGCTGGACCGCGGCCGCGACCGCGAGATCGTCGACCGGCCAGATGTCGGGGCGCTTCAGCGCGAACAGGAGATACATCTCCGCACTCCAACGCCCGAGCCCCTTGACCGAGGTGATGCAGCGGATCGCCTCCTCGTCCTCGAGGCGCGGAAGAGTCTCGAGGTCGAGACGCCCGTCGCCCACCGCGCGCGCGAGGTCGCGCCCGTAGGCGATCTTCTGGCGCGAAAAGCCAATCGCGCGTAGGGCCGCGTCCTCGAGGGCCAGGAAGCCGTCGGGCGTCGGCATGCCGAGCGTCTCGACGAGCCTGCCGTGGATCGCGCGTGCCGAGGCGGTCGAAAGCTGCTGGGAGACGATGACGTTGAGGAGGGTCGCGAAGCCCGGATCGCGATGGCGCAGATCGGGCGTGCCCGAGACGCGATGCGCCTGGGCGAGGTCGGCGTCGCGCCGGCCGAGCTCGGCCATCGCCTCCTCCATCAGCTTGGGCCCGAAGCGCACGCGCTGCGCCATGGTCGATCCCACCCCTCGCTTCGTCTGGTTTCGCGCTCTTCCCTTAGCCCAAACTTTGGATTAGTGCCATCGCCATGAGCCTATACGCCAAGGGCCAGCCTTTCGCCGAGACCACGCGCTTCGCGCCGAGCCCCACGGGCCGGCTCCATCTCGGCCACGCTTACGCCGCGCTTTATGCGCGGCGTGCGGCGGCGGGCGGGCGGTTCCTCTTGCGTATCGAGGACATCGACCGCGGGCGCTCGCGCCCCGAATTCGAGCAGGCCATCTATGACGACCTCGCCTGGCTCGGCCTCGATTGGGAAAAGCCGGTGCGGCGCCAGTCGGAGCACATGGACGACTATGGCGCGGCGCTCGACGGGCTGGAGGCGCGCGGGTTGCTTTATCCATGCTTCTGCAGCCGCGCCAAGATCGCGGCCGAAGTCGCGCGCGCGGGTGCCGCACCCCAGGGCGAAGCGGTGACGATCTATCCCGGCACCTGCAAGCGCCTCTCGCCCGACGCGCGCGCCGAGCGTCTCGCCTCCGGTGCCGCCTACGCGTTGCGCCTCGACGTCGCGCGCGCGCGCGCCGAGACCGGGCCGCTCACCTGGCGCGATCGCGGGCGCGGCGAGCAACGCGCGACGCCCGAGATGTTCGGCGACGTGGTGCTGGCGCGGAAGGACCTGCGCACGAGCTACCATCTCGCCGTTGCGCTCGACGATCATCTCCAGGGCGTGACCTTGGTCACGCGCGGCGAGGATCTGTTCGAGGCGACCCATGTCCATCGCCTGTTGCAGGCATTGCTCGGCCTTGAGGTGCCGGACTACGCCCATCATGCGCTCCTGCTCGATGCGAGCGGGCGGCGTCTCGCGAAGCGCGATCGCGCCGCCACGATTCAAAGCCTGCGCGAGGCGGGCCGCAGCGCCGCCGAGGTGCGCGCGCTTGCGGGATTTACGAATTGAACGCGCGCGAATGTCGCAATGCCCCCCACCCTACCCTCCCCCTCGAGGGGGGAGGGTTGCGCAGGGTTGGCGAGGCGAAGCCGAGCCCTACCCGGAGCTGGGTGGGGGTGAACATTTCGGCCGGAGTTTGTGTCCCTACCCCTTGAGCCCCTCGACGAGCTCGCGATATTCGGGATGGTCGCGCGGGATGAGCCCGTGGCGCAGGAGGAAATCGATCACCACGAGGTTGCAGTTGAACTTGAACTCGAACGTATGGCGCACGAGTCCCGCGACGCGCTCGATCGGCCAGAGCATGAAATCCGCGATCTCGCCGTCGAGATTGCGCGGCACGAAACCGGCCTCGAGCTCGAGGTCGTAGCAGAAGAGCGTGTCGGGCCGCAGGCCCTCCTCGGTCTCGAGCGTGTAGGAGATCGCCCCCACGGCGACGGCGCGACGCGCGAGCGCTTCCGGAATGCCCGCTTCCTCGTGCGCCTCCTTGACGAGATTCTCGAGGAGCGTGAGGCCGGCGGGCTGGCCTCCCGCGACCGTATTGTCGAGCATGCCGGGATAATTGGGCTTGTCGAGGGCGCGTTTCCCGATCCACATCGAGATGCGCTCGCCCTCGCGCACGAAGCCGTTCAGATGCACGCCGAAGGCGCGGATGCCGAAATGCTGCGCCGCCGCGCGTTCCATCTCCATGAGCGGCGGCTTGCCCCATTCGGTCACGACCGGATAGGGCTCATCGCGCCAGGCGTGGATGAGCCCCTCGTCCGCGAGCGAGCGGAGGGCGGGCTCGACCGCTTTCGTGCGCGCCTCGGGAGTCGCGAGCGCGGGATCGAGGGTCACGGCGTGCGCGTCGATCTGGAAGAGATCGGGGAATTCCCCGAGGGTCGAGAGGAACGGCTCCTTGATCCACCCCACCCGCTCGCCCGCGACGACGAAGGGGCGGAAGCGGCTCATGTCACGCTGGTTGCAGCGGCGGAGATGATCGAGATAGCTCAAGGGTGCTTGCTCCGGCATTCGGGAGCGCCGGTCTAGCCGGTCCGCGCGATCCTTGCAATCGCGCCCGCGTGACAGGCGCCCGAGTTTCGCGCCTCACGCCTGGCGCGTTACGCGCTTTTCCGAGGTCAGCACCGCCTCGACATCGGGAATTTGGCGTAGGCAGCGCGCGATGTAGTCCGCGAGCTCGCGGCTGGCACCCTCGAGCTGGATTTCGATGTGGAGCTCGTCGCGGCGAGCGCCCGCAAGCGTGCTGCGCCATTGGGCAGGCACCAGGCCGCGCTTTGCGAACGGCTCGAGCACGCGCGGCATCACGGCGGGCTCGGCGTGGGCCTGGACCGCGAAGCAGCTGGTGACGGGGTCGGGGGTTTCAGCGGCCGGCTGGGCCGACGGCGCGGACCGAGACTTAGACTGAGGCGAGGACTGGGACGACATGGCAAGCGATCTCCACGGATTCGGCGAACGAACGAGCACCAAGGACCGGCAACCCAAGGGGGGCCGGGGTGCTAATTCGCCGAATTAGGACCTGCTTGCGCATGGGCGGGATTATAGGCGCGAACGGCGAGGCGTCAAGGCGGGGTGGCGGTTCGACCTCATCCTTCGAGACGGGCGCAACGCGCCCTCCTCAGGATGAGGGAACGAGGGAATTCGCTCCTCATGCTGAGGAGCGAGCAACGCGAGCGTCTCGAAGTATGAGGAGCGAGCAACGCGAGCGTCTCGAAGCATGAGGGGCGCGATTTGCCCTACGCCGCCTTTTGCGTCCTGCGATCGACCAGCGCCACGATGTCGGCGACGATCGCGTCGAGCACGCAGCCCTTGGACGTATCGATGCGCGCGACACCGGCCGCACCGGGGCCGCGCGTCATTTTTGCGCGCTCGCGTAGAAAGCCTTCACGCGCCGGGCCTTGCCGTCGCGGTCGAGCTCGACCACGTCGATAACGCGGTTGCCATTGTCGCGCCGGTACAGGACGGCGTAGCCGCTCGGCAGCGTGAAGACCTCTTCGAGATCGAAGCGCAGCCCGGGCGAGAGCTCGAGACCGAGACGGAAATGCTCGCGCAGGGCCGCAGCGCCGACCAATTTTCCGTCTTCCTTGTGCCAGCGGCGCACGACCGTATTCGCCTCGAACTCGACGTCCACGGCGTAGTGCTCCATGATTCGATCGAGGTCCCTGGAGTTCCAGGCTGCGATCCACTGTTCTGCCAGCGCACGCCCGTCGACATTCCTTGGCGGCATGATTTCGTCCCACCCGTGCCATTGCCCGAAGCGGCCATTCTATTTCGATTCGGAAAAATCCGGAAACGTGGCGCCTGAAGTCGCCGGCCTTCGCCCCTACGCCGCCTTCTGGGTCCCGCGGTCGACCAGGGCGACGATGTCGGCGATGATCGCGTTGAGCACGTAGTCCTTGGGCGTGTAGATGCGCGCCACACCCGCCGCGCGCAGGAGCTTCGCGTCGGCGGGCGGGATGATGCCGCCGATCACGACCGGGGTGTCGGCGATGCCGAGCGCCTTCATGCGCGTCATCACTTCCTCGACCAGCGGCAGATGCGAGCCCGAAAGGATCGAGAGCCCGACCACGTGCACCGATTCCTCGAGCGCCGTGGTCGCGATCTGCTCGGGCGTCAGGCGGATGCCCTGGTAGACCACCTCGAGCCCGGCGTCGCGCGCGCGCACGGCGATCTGCTCGGCGCCGTTGGAATGCCCGTCGAGGCCGGGCTTCCCCACCAGGATCTTGATGCGCCGCCCGAGCCGCCGGCTCACGCGCTCGACCTCGACCCTTAGCTTGGCAAGCTCGCCGGGTGCGGCGGGCGCCGCCGCGGCCCCGATGCCCGTGGGGGCGCGGTACTCGCCGAAAATCTGGCGCAGCGCCTCGGCCCATTCGCCGGTGGTCACGCCCGCGTGGGCGCAAGCGATCGAGGGCTCCATCACGTTGCGCCCTTCGGACGCGGCCGCTTTGAGCGAAGCGAGCGACGCGGCGACCTTGCCCTCGTCGCGCGTTGCGCGCCAGGCCTTGAGGGACGCGATCTGACGCGCTTCGGCCTCGGGGTCGGGGGCGAGATAGCCGCCATCCTCGCCCGCGGTCAAAGGCGAGGGGGCCGATTCGGTGAATTTATTAACGCCGACCACGATCTGGGAGCCCGCCTCGATGGCCGCGACGCGGCGCGCGTTGCTTTCGACCAGCGCCTGCTTCAAATACCCGCTCTCGACCGCCGAGACCGCGCCCCCCAGCGCCTCGATGCGCGCGAGCTCGGCCCTGGTCTCGTCCTTTAGCGCGGCGACCTTGGCACCCACGACCTCGCTGCCATCGAAGAGATCGCCATATTCCAATAGGTCCGTCTCGTAGGCGACGATCTGCTGGAGGCGCAGGCTCCATTGCTGGTCCCAGGGACGCGGCAGGCCGAGCGCCTCGTTCCACGCCGGAAGCTGCACGGCACGCGCGCGCGCGTTTTTCGAGAGCGTCACCGCAAGCATTTCGAGCAAAATCCGATAGACGTTGTTTTCGGGCTGCTGCTCGGTGAGGCCGAGCGAGTTCACCTGCACACCGTAGCGGAAGCGGCGCAGCTTCTCGTCCTCGATGCCATAGCGCTCGGCGAGCAGCTCGTCCCACAACTCGGCGAAGGCGCGCATCTTGCACATCTCGGTCACGAATCGAATGCCCGCATTGACGAAGAAGCTGATGCGGCCCGCGACGGTCGGGAAATCCTCCGGAGGCACCGCCGCGCGCGCGGAATCGAGCACGGCCACCGACGTCGCGAGCGCGAAGGCGAGCTCCTGAGTCGGCGTCGCCCCCGCCTCCTGCAGATGGTACGAGCAGACGTTGATCGGATTCCATTTCGGGATTTCGCGATAGGCGAAGGCGACCACGTCGGTCGTGAGGCGCAGTGAGGGCTCGGGCGGGAAAATGTAGGTGCCGCGCGAGAGATATTCCTTGATGAGGTCGTTCTGGGTCGTGCCCGAGAGCTCGGCGCGCTTCGCCCCCTGGCGCTCGGCGGCGGCGACGTAAAGCGCCAAGAGCCACGGTGCGGTCGCGTTGATGGTCATCGACGTGTTCATGCGCGCGAGCGGGATGGCGTCGAACAGCGTCATCATGTCGCCCAAATGGGAGATCGGCACGCCGACCTTGCCGACCTCGCCCTTGGCGAGTGGGTGGTCGCTGTCGTAGCCGGTCTGGGTCGGAAGGTCGAAGGCGACCGAAAGGCCGGTCTGGCCGCGCGCGAGATTGGTGCGGTAGAGCTCGTTCGACGCGCTCGCCGAGCTGTGGCCCGAATAGGTCCGGAACAGCCAGGGCTCGTCGCGCCGAGGTGCCGCGCCCTTCCCGTCGATGGGCCGTTTGTCGTTCGCCATCCGCCGTCCCGCCCCTTGGGCTCAGCCTTGATTCCCTTGGGCTTTTTTGCGCCGCACCGGGCCTCACGCGGGCCCCGGCACGGGCCGTTCGATGCCGGCGCCGCGCTGCGCTGGATCGGAAATGATCATGGACCAAGGCGAGGTTATGAGTCCATATTTATGTTGCATTGCAGTATAATCCCTTCATCCTGACCGGACGCGCGTGCCGGTCCGAAACGAAGTCCAGAGCCGAAGTCCGGAAGCGAAATCCCAACGCGAAAGAGCGGAGGCGGTCGAATGGGCGAGGTCACCAAGTTACGCGAGCGCGGGCCCGCGGGTGCCGCACCCGGCGGCAAGGATCTCTACGAGGTGGGCGAGATCCCGCCCATGGGCCACGTGCCCGCGAAAATGTACGCCTGGGCGATCCGGCGCGAGCGCGAGGGCGAGCCCGAGAAGGCGATGCAGCTCGAGGTGCTCCCCACGCCCGCGATCGAATCCGACGAAGTGCTGGTCATGGTGATGGCGGCCGGCGTCAACTACAACGGCGTCTGGGCGGCGCTCGGCAAGCCCGTCTCCGTGTTCGACGTGCACAAAGCCGAGTATCACATCGCGGGCTCGGACGCGGCGGGCATCGTCTGGGCCGTGGGCTCCAAGGTGAAGCGCTGGAAGGTCGGCGACGAGGTCATCGTTCACTGCAACCAGGACGACGGCGACGACGAGGAATGCAACGGCGGCGACCCGATGTTCTCGCCGACCCAGCGCATCTGGGGCTACGAGACGCCGGACGGCTCCTTCGCCCAGTTCGCGCGCGTGCAATCGCGCCAGCTCATGCCGCGCCCGCAGCATCTCACCTGGGAAGAGGCCGGCTGCTACACGCTCACGCTGGCGACCGCGTATCGCATGCTGTTCGGCCATCGGCCCCACACGCTCAGGCCCGGCGACAACGTGCTGGTCTGGGGTGCGGCCGGCGGACTCGGCTCGATGGCGGTGCAGCTGGTGGCCGCCGCGGGCGCGAATGCGATCGGCGTGATCTCGGACGAATCGAAGCGCGACTTCGTCATGCAGCTCGGCGCGCGCGGGGCCATCAACCGCAACGATTTCGACTGCTGGGGACGCTTGCCCGAGATCAACGCCGGCGGCGGCTACGGCGAATACATGAAGAAGGTGCGCGAATTCGGCAAGGCGATCTGGGCGATCACCGGCAAGGGCAATGACGTCGATTTCGTGTTCGAGCATCCGGGCGAGGCGACCTTCCCGGTGAGCTGCTTCGTCGTGAAGCGCGGCGGCATGGTCGTATTCTGCGCCGGCACCACGGGCTATCACATCAGCTTCGACGCGCGCTTCGTGTGGATGCGCCAGAAGCGCATCCAGGGCAGCCACTTCGCGAACCTGCAGCAGGCGAGCGAGGCGAACCGCCTGGTGATCGAGCGGCGCATCGATCCATGCATGAGCGAGGTGTTCTCCTGGGCCGAGGTGCCCTACGCCCACACCAAGATGATGCGCAACCAGCACAAGCCCGGCAACATGGCCGTGCTCGTGCAGGCGAAGCGCACGGGGCTGCGCACCTTCGAGGACGCGCTCGCCGAATAGACGCGCCCACGCGGCAAAAGGGGATGCCATGAGCCAGGCCGCCGCGAAACCCGATCGAGACGAAGCGGCGACGCCGCTCCTCCCCGATCTCTTCGAGCTGTGCGCCGACGCGGTCGACGCCGCCGAGGCCTATCTCGGCCATGCGCGCCTCGCGGTCGCGGACAAGGTGACGCGGGGCGGGTCGGTCGACGCTGGCCTTCTCGAGCGCGAGCAGCACGCGGCCCACGGCTACGCCTGGACCGCGACCTACGTCGCCGCCTTGCGCGAGATGCTCGCCTGGGCGCAGCGGCTCGAGAGCGAGGCGAAGCTCGGCGAGCTCGAGCGGCTCATCCTCCAGGCCGCGTTCGGCGAGTATCTCGCCCAGCTCAAGGGCGGGCTCGCCATGTCCCAGGTCGAGATCGTGCGCCCGGCGGATTTGGGCGTCGTCGAGAGCGACCTCGCGGCGTTGATGCGCCCGTCGATCACCCTCCTCGCCGAGCGCGGCAATTCCGCCGCCGCGCGCGCGCGCATCGCCGAGCTCTTGGTCGAGCATAGGAGCTTCGGCGACCCCGCCCTCGACGACGAGGCGCTGGTCATGATCCGCGACCAATTCCGCCGCTTCGCCGACGCCAAGGTGGCGCCCGCGGCCCCCGACTGGCACCGCGAGGACAAGCTCATCCCGATCGAAATCGTGACCGAGCTCGCCGAGCTCGGCGTGTTCGGCCTCACGGTGCCCGAGGCCTATGGCGGGCTCGGCCTCGGCAAGGTCGCGATGTGCGTCGTGACCGAGGAGCTCTCCCGCGGCTATATCGGCGTGGGCTCGCTCGGCACGCGCTCGGAGATCGCGGCCGAGCTGATCCGGCTCGCCGGCACGGAGGCGCAGAAGGAATTCTGGCTGCCCAAGATCGCGAGCGGCGAGATTCTGCCGACCGCGGTCTTCACCGAGCCCAATACGGGCTCCGACCTCGGGTCGCTTCGCACCCGCGCGGTGCGGGACGGCGAGGTCTACCGCGTGACCGGCAACAAGACCTGGATCACCCACGCGGCGCGCGCCGACCTCATGACGCTCTTGGCGCGCACCGACCCCAAGGAGGCGGGCTACAAGGGCTTGTCCATGTTCTTGGCCGAGAAGCCGCGTGGGGTCGAGGGCGACCCGTTCCCGGCGACCGGCATGAGCGGCGGCGAGATCAAGGTCCTGGGCTATCGCGGCATGAAGGAGTTCGAGCTCGGCTTCGACGGCTTCGAGGTGAAAGCCGACAATCTCCTCGGCGCCGTCGAGGGCCAGGGATTCAAGCAGCTCATGGCGACCTTCGAGAGTGCGCGCATCCAGACCGCGGCGCGCGCGACGGGTGTGGCTCAATGCGCCCTCGAGCTCGGCCTCAAATATGCGATGGAGCGCGTCCAGTTCGGCAAGCCCATCGTCAAGTTCCCGCGCGTCGCCGGCAAGCTCGCCTGGATGGCGGTCGAGACCATGATCGCGCGCCAGCTCACCTATTTCGCCGCGCGCGAGAAGGACAGCGACCGGCGCTGCGACATCGAGGCGGGCATGGCGAAGCTGTTGGGTGCCCGCACCGCCTGGGCCAACGCCGACAATGCGCTCCAGATCCACGGCGGCAACGGCTACGCCGAGGAATATGCGATCAGCCGCGTGCTGTGCGACGCGCGCATCCTCAATATTTTCGAGGGTGCGGCCGAGATCCAGGCGGGCGTCATCGCGCGCGGGCTGCTCGCGGGGCGGAACTAGGCGGGTTGCGCGCGCGCTCGATTGCGCGTCACACTGATCGCCATGAACTACGCATTTCGGCTGTCCTGCGCGCTCCTGCTCGGCGCGACGCTTATTTTCGGCGCCGCGCAATCCTCTTTCGCCGATCCGAGCGTCTGCGGCCTGCCCCAGACCGCGCGCGGACCCGAGGACGCGGCGCTGGCCGATTTCGCGCGCGCCGAGCGTCTCGGCGATGTCGCGGCCTTCGTCGCCGTGGTGGATGCGCTGGAGGCGACCGGCCGCCTCCCCGCTTGCTATCTCGCGAAGCGCCAGGCCGAGGCGCGCGGCTGGCACGGCGGCGCCGATCTCTGGGCGACGTCGCCGGGCGATGCCATCGGCGGCGACCGCTACGGCAACCGCAACGGCGCACTGCCGGCGGAATTCGACGGGCGCTATCGCGAGGCCGATCTCGATTATGCGGGCGGGCACCGGGGTGCCCATCGCCTGCTTTATGTCGAGGACGCGCCTGGGCGCTGGCTCGTCTGGGTAACCGTCGACCATTACCGCGACGTGGCCCGGGTTCCCGTGCCGCCCGCTCAATCCCGATAAGCCAAATCCCCGTAGGCCAAATCCCCGTAGGCAGCGGCACCCAGGCGCGCTATACCGGACCCATGCCCATGGCCAAGATCCTGGAATACGCGGTCGGCGTCGTCATGGCGCTGGTGGTGATCACGCTCATCACCGGCGTGGTCTCGATGTTCAAGGGCGGCGCCTTCAACAAGAAATACTCGAACAAGCTGATGCGCCTCCGGGTGGCGCTCCAGGCCCTGGCCCTGGCGCTGTTCGCGATTTTCATGCTTTTCTTCCGCCACGGCTGACGTCGCAACGCGGCCGAGGGGATTGAGATGGTCCGGCTGACCCGCATCTACACGCGCGGCGGAGACAAGGGCGAGACCTCGCTCGGCAACGGCGCGCGCGTGAAGAAGCACGCGCTGCGCGTCGCGGCCTATGGCGAGGTCGACGAGGCGAACGCGGCGATCGGCCTTGCGCGCCTCCATACCAAGGGCAAGGCCGACGGAATGCTCGGGCGCATCCAGAACGATCTGTTCGATCTCGGCGCCGATCTCTGCACGCCCGAGGCGCCGCCGCAGAAGGCGCACGGGAAAAAGCCCGCGGGTCAATTGCGCATCGTCGAGGCGCAAGTGACGCGCCTCGAGCGCGAGATCGACGGGATGAACGCCGAGCTCGCACCGCTCAACTCCTTCGTGCTCCCGGGCGGCACGCCGGCCTCGGCCTATCTCCATCTCGCGCGCACCATCGTGCGCCGGGCCGAGCGCGCGATGACGGCGCTCGCCGAAGAGGAGCCCGTGAGCGCGGCCGCGATCCGCTACGCGAACCGCCTCTCGGACCATCTCTTCGTGCTCGCGCGTTATCTCAACGGCAAGGGGAAGCGCGACGTGCTCTGGGTCCCGGGGCAGAACCGCTGACGCATCCTCGCGCGCGGCCGCGCCCGCCCTCGATTGACAGCCTCCCGGGCCGGGCCTAGTGTGCACCTGCGAAATCGAGGGTTTAACGAGGAAATCCAAGCTTTTCGGGGCGGCGCGTGGGGCGGTCGGCGGCTTGACAGGCCCCGGACCGTCTCCTAAACAAAGACCGCCTCTTAAACAGGCAGCCGTTTCGAGCCCAAGCAACCCAGGCTCCGGGAACGCGAGCGCGCGATCCGCGCCCGGCCCGGAGACAGTCGATCGATGGATGCCGCGATGAAGCTTCTGGTCCCGGTCAAGCGGGTGGTCGATTTCAACGTCAAAATCCGGGTCAAGAGCGATCAATCCGGGGTCGAGACCGCGAACGTCAAAATGTCGATGAACCCGTTCGACGAGATCGCGGTCGAGGAGGCGGTGCGCCTCAAGGAAGCGGGCAAGGCGACCGAGATCGTGGCGCTCTCGATCGGCCCCGCCCAGGCGCAGGAGACCATCCGCACCGCGCTCGCCATGGGCGCCGACCGCGGCATCCATGTCGAGACCGACCAGGAGGTCCAGCCGCTCGCGGTGGCGAAGCTCCTGAAGGCCGTGGTCGCGAAGGAGAACCCCGCGCTGGTGATCCTGGGGAAGCAGGCGATCGACGACGATTCGAACCAGACCGGCCAGATGCTGGCCGCCCTCCTCGGCTGGCCCCAGGCGACCTTCGCCTCGAAGCTCGTGGCGAAGGATGGCGAGCTCGAGGTCACGCGCGAGGTCGATGGCGGGCTCGAGACGGTTGCGATCAAGCTGCCCGCGATCGTGACCACCGATTTGCGCCTCAACGAGCCGCGTTACGCGAGCCTCCCCAACATCATGAAGGCGAAGAAGAAGCCCATCGACAAGCTCTCGCCCGCCGATCTCGGCGTCGATGTCTCGCCGCGCCTCGCGACGCTCAAGGTCGAGGAGCCGTCGAAGCGCAAGGGCGGGGTCAAGGTCAAGGACGTGGCCGAGCTCGTCGCCAAGCTCAAGAGCGAGGCGAAGGTGATCGCATGAGCGCGCTCGTCGTCGCCTCCCACGACAACGCCTCGATCCGGCCCGCGACCCTGAATGCGGTCACGGCGGCTCGCGCGCTGGGCGAGGTCCATCTTCTCGTGGCGGGCGCGGGTTGCGGCTCGGCGGCCCAAGCGGGCGCCAAGATCGCGGGCGTCGCCAAAGTGCTCGCGGCAGACGCGCCCCATCTCGACCACGGGCTCGCCGAGAACGTGGCAGCGCTGGTCGCGCGGCTCGCACCCGGCTACAGCCACGTGCTCGCCCCCGCCGACACGTTCGGAAAGAACGTGCTGCCGCGCGCGGCGGCACTCGCCGACAGCCAGCAGATCTCCGACATCGTGAAGGTCGTCTCGGTCGACACCTTCGTGCGCCCGATCTATGCCGGGAACGCGCTCGCGACCGTGCAATCGAAGGACGCGATCAAGTTCATCACCGTGCGCGGCACCGCGTTCGACGCGGCCCCCGCCGCGGGCGGCTCGGCTGCGGTCGAGACGGTGGAGGCCGGCGCCGATCTCGGCCTCTCGCGCTTCGTGAGCGCGGCCCTCTCGAAATCCGAGCGGCCCGAGCTCACCGCCGCGCGCATCGTCATCTCGGGCGGGCGCGGCATGCAGTCGGGCGAGAATTTCCATTTGCTCGAGAAGGTCGCGGACAAGCTGGGCGCTGCCGTGGGCGCCTCGCGCGCGGCGGTCGACGCGGGCTTCGTTCCCAACGACTACCAGGTGGGCCAGACCGGGAAGATCGTCGCCCCCGACCTCTACATCGCGGTCGGCATCTCGGGCGCCATCCAGCATCTCGCGGGCATGAAGGATTCGAAGGTCATCGTGGCCATCAACAAGGACGAGGAGGCGCCCATCTTCCAGGTCGCCGATTACGGCCTGGTCGCGGACCTGTTCAAGGCGCTGCCCGAGCTCGAGGCCGAGCTCTCGAAGTAGCGCGGGCGGGACGAAGGCTCCCCCACGCGCGCGGCGCACATCGGTGGAGACGGACATTGGCGATCCAGAAAGTAGGCATCATCGGCGCGGGACAGATGGGCAACGGTATCGCCCATGTGTGCGCGCTCGCGGGGCTCGCGGTGCGGCTCGGCGACAGCAACAAGGACGCGCTCTCGAAGGCGCGCGAGATCATCGAGCGCAACATGAGCCGGCAACTCCGGCGCGGCGCCATCGACGACGACAGGATGAAGGCGGCCCTCAAGCGCATCGAGACGGTCGACGGCTACGGCTCGTACCACGATTGCGACCTGGTGATCGAGGCGGCGACCGAGAACCTCGCGGTCAAGGGCGAGATCCTCAAGACGCTCTGCCCGGTCCTGCAGAAGAGCGCCTTGATCGCGAGCAACACCTCGTCGATCTCGATCACGCGCCTCGCCGCCCTCACCGACCGGCCCGACAAGTTCATCGGCATGCATTTCATGAACCCGGTGCCGGTGATGGAGCTCATCGAGCTCATCCGCGGGCTCGCGACCTCGGAGGAGACGTTCAAGGCAGTGCGCGAGCTCGCGATCAAGCTCGGCAAGGTGCCGGCCAACGCCGAGGACTTCCCCGCCTTCATCGTCAACCGCATCCTGCTGCCCATGATCAACGAGGCGATCTACGCGCTCTACGAGGGCGTCGGCTCGGTCGAGGCGATCGACCTCGGCATGCGCCTCGGCGCGCATCATCCGATGGGGCCGCTCGAGCTCGCCGACTTCATCGGCCTCGACACCTGCCTCGCGGTCATGCAGGTGCTGCACGACGGACTTGCCGACAGCAAGTACCGGCCCTGTCCGCTCCTGGTGAAATACGTCGAGGCGGGCTGGCTCGGGCGCAAGACCGGGCGCGGCTTCTACGATTATCACGGCGAGAAGCCGGTGCCGACCCGCTGACGCGCTGCAGCGCAGCAAGGGCGCGCGGACGGCGCTGGCCTTCGGGTGTTGCGAACCCATATCCATCCCACTATGTTCTAGCCCCGCCGGAACGCGCGGCAATTGCGCCGCCCCAACCCGTGAGCGACCAGGCCGCCCGAGCGGCGGCCCAGCGATAGGACCCAGCATGGAAGGCAACGTCGTACGAGCCGAGCATCCCGAGCGCCACCACCGGGAGACGCTCGAATCGGTCGTGGTGCGCATCGCGGGCGATTCGGGCGACGGCATCCAGCTCACCGGCAGCCGGTTCGCGCAGACGACCGCCTTCGCCGGCAACGACCTCGCGACCTTCCCCGACTTCCCGGCCGAGATCAGAGCGCCCGTCGGCACCACCTTCGGCGTGTCCGCGTTCCAGATCAATTTCGGCGCGCGCGAGATCCGCACCTCGGGCGACGCGCCCGACGTGCTGGTGGCGCTCAATCCGGCGGCGCTGAAGACGAATCTGCGCGACCTGAAGCCGGGCGGCGTGCTCATCCTCAACGGCGGCGCCTTCACCGAGCGCAACTACGCGAAGGCCGGCTACAAGAGCGATCCCCTGAAGGACGGCGGCCTCGACGGCTTCCGCGTCATCGACATCGACATCTCGAAGCTCACGCTCGAGGCGGTGAAGTCGATCGAGCTCAGCCAGAAGGAGGCGCTGCGCTGCAAGAACATGTGGGCGCTCGGGCTCCTGTTCTGGATGTACGGGCGCGAGCGCACCGCGACGATCGAGTATCTGAAGCGCCGCTTCCAGAAGGAGCCGACGCTCGCCGAGGCGAACATCGCGGCCCTCAACGCGGGCCACGCCTACGGCGAGACGGCCGAGCTCGCGGAGCCGCTTCCCGCCTACACGGTCCCGCCGGCGCATCTGCCTGCGGGCCTCTACCGTACCGTCACCGGCACCGAGGCGATGGCGTGGGGCCTGCTTGCGGGCTGCCGGCTCGCGAATCTCCCGCTCGTCTTCTGCTCCTATCCGATCACGCCCGCGTCGGCGATCCTCCACGCGCTCGCGGATTTGAAGCAGTTCGGCGTCGTGACCTTCCAGGCCGAGGACGAGATCGCGGCGATCGGCTCGGCCTTGGGCGCCTCCTACGCGGGCGCCATGGGCGTCACCTCGAGCTCGGGCCCGGGGGTGGCGCTCAAGAGCGAGGCGCTCGGCCTGGCGGTCGCGACCGAGCTGCCGCTCATCGTGGTCAATTCCCAGCGCGCGGGCCCGTCGACCGGCATGCCGACCAAGACCGAGCAATCGGACCTGTTCCAGGCGGTCTATGGCCGCAACGCGGATGCGCCGCTCGTGGTGCTCGCGGCCGCCTCCTCGTCCGATTGCTTCGAGATCGGCATCGAGGCGGTGCGGCTCGCGACCAAATACATGACCCCGGTCGTGGTCTTGACCGACGGCTATCTCGCCAACGCGGCCGAGCCCTGGCGCATCCCGGACTTCTCGAGCTACAAGCCGTTCCCGGTCGCGTTCCGCACCGAGCCCGCGGACTACCATCCCTATCTGCGCGACGCCGCGACCGGGGCGCGTCCCTGGGTCAAGCCCGGGACGCCCAACATGGTGCATCGCATCGGCGGCATCGAGCGCGACTTCATGAGCGGCAACATCTCCTACGAGCCCGAGAACCATCAGCGCATGACCGAGGCGCGCGCCGCCAAGATCGAGGGCATCGCGCGCGACATTCCGCTCCAGCGGACCGAGAGCGGCGAGAGCGCGGGCAAGCTCGCGATCGTCGGCTGGGGCTCGACCAAGGGTCCGATCAGCCGCGCGGTCGAGAAGCTGAAGCGCGAGGGGCACGCGGTGTCGCACATCCATCTGCGCCATATCTGGCCGCTGCCGTCGAATTTGGGCGAGCTGCTCGCGGGCTTCGACAAGGTCCTGGTGCCGGAGATGAACAACGGCCAGCTGCTCACGGTGCTGCGCGCGCGCTATCTCGTCCCCGCCGAGGGATTGAACAAGGTGACCGGCCGGCCGTTCAAGATCGCCGAGGTCGAGGCCGCCGCACGTGCCCGCCTTTAGCCGGACAAGAGCCTGGAGGCTAAGTCAATGAACGTCGCGACCCCGCCCGAGAAGCTGCAACCCAAGGACTACGCCTCCGACCAGGAGGTGCGTTGGTGCCCGGGCTGCGGCGACTACGCGATCCTCAAAAGCGTCACCAAGACGCTCGCCGACATCGCGGCCGATCCGGCCAAGACCGTGTTCGTCTCGGGCATCGGCTGCGCCGCGCGCTTCCCCTATTACATCGCCTCCTACGGCTTCCACACGATCCACGGGCGCGCGCCCGCGATCGCGACCGGCGTCAAGCTCGCCAATCCCGAGCTCGACGTCTGGGTGATCGGCGGCGACGGCGACATGCTCTCGATCGGCGGCAACCACACGATGCACGCGCTTCGGCGCAACGTGAACCTCCAGATTCTGCTGTTCAACAACGCGATCTACGGGCTCACCAAGGGCCAGTACTCGCCGACCTCGCGGGTCGGCACGCGCTCGCCCTCGACCCCCCAAGGCTCGGTCGACCGGCCGCTCTCCGCGACCCAGCTCGCCCTCGGCGCGGGCGGCCGTTTCGTCGCGCGCTCGATCGACACGCTGCAGAAGGACCTGCCGGTCGTCTTGAAGCGCGCCTACGAGCACAAGGGCGCGAGCTTCGTCGAGATTTTCCAGAACTGCATCGTCTACAACGACGGCGCCTATGCCGACTTCAGCGAGAAGGAGGTCGCGGCCGACGCCCAGCTCCATCTCGAGCACGGCCAGCCCATGATCTTCGGCAAGAGCCGCGACAAGGGCATCCGCGTGAAGCCCGGTACGTTGTCGCTCGAGGTCGTGCGGATCGGCGAAAACGGCGTCGCCGAGAAGGACCTCCTGGTCCATGACGAGACCAATCGCACGGTCGCCTTCATGCTCGCCCAAATGGAGCCGCCCAAATTCCCGGTGGCCTTGGGCGTGCTTTATTGCGATCCCGCGCCGGCCTACGAGAGCGCGGTCATGGCGCAGATCGCGGACGCCAAGGCGCGCATGCCTGGGGCCGATCTCAACGCGCTCTTGCGCCGCGGCACGACCTGGACGGTGTCGGCCTGAGGGCCGCACCCGAGTCTAAAATCTCGCGCAAAAATAACCGGCAAAATCAGCGGGTTGTGAACCCGCGGACGGACTCTATTTGGACAATCTGTCAAGCAAAAAGTTGACAGCGCCGAGTCGGATGCTAACATAGGTAATCGGTTTACCCGCCGGCAGCGTGCTGTCGGCTCAAGGGCCGCTCTTCGGAGCGGCCCTTGCTCTATCGAGCCGGAGCGGAACGTGCGAGTTTACGCGTACGTCGACGGCTTCAATCTATATTACGGGGCCCTCAAGGGGACGCTGTTTCGGTGGCTGAATCCCGTAGACCTCGTAAAATTGTGCATTCCCGCCGACCACAATTTGATCCGCTTGAAGTACTTTACAGCCCGAGTTTCGGGCGCCACCGACCCAGGCGGACCCGTCAGACAACATGCGTATCTCTCGGCGATCACGACACTGCCCGAGGTCGAAGTTCACTACGGCAGGTTTCTCTCTAAGAACATTTGGCGACCGGTCACTAATTTCCCCGCGGCAGAGGCGCGCATTCATAGCCCCGACGCGGTCACGCTGCCTCGGGGAACTCATTTAGTGACCGGCGGTTCACTGACGAACCCAGCTAATTTGGTCGTAGATGTTTACCCGCCCAAAGGCGCGAAAAGAGCCAAGAGGGCAACTACGCCCGTCACGAATGCATTCATGACGGAAGTCCATTCGATGGAAGAAAAAGGATCGGACGTAAACTTAGCGTCGCACTTGCTGAACGATGCGTGGAAGGACTTATTCGATCAGGCGGTGGTGATCTCCAACGATACCGACTTGGTGGAGCCAATTCGAATGGTTTCAGTCGAAAGGCGGAAGCCAGTCGTGGTGGTATGCCCCGGAAGATGGCAGATGGCGCTGGATTTGCAGCGGGTTGCCAATTTCAAAGTTCATATTCGTCTCAGCATGCTGCGGGCCGCACAACTTCCTGACCCGATTCCCGGCACCACAATACGCAAGCCCGCAACTTGGTAGCTTGCGACATTCGGCGGGTGTCGATGTCCCGCCGCCGCCTACTCCCGCATCAAAATGTAATTGACCACGAGTCCCGCGAGCCAGTTCTCGTGGAACTCGACCTTGAGCCGGTCGGGATCGTAGACGCGCGCGACCCAGTCGAGGAACGGCATCGGCTCCTTCGCGTTGTCGGCGAGATAGCGCGCGAAGAAGAAATCGATGATGCCGGTCTTGGCCTGCTTCACGTGGCCGTAGCGCAGCGAGAGATGCCGCGCCATCGCGCGCTCGATCGGCACGCCCTCGTGGAGATGGAGATAGAGCACCGCCATGAGGCCCGCGCGGTCGGCGCCCGACTTGCAATGCATCAGCACCGGATACTCGATGCGCCCGAACAGCTCGGCCGCGGCCTGGAGCGTCGGCTTGTCGAGCAACGCGCGCGAGCGGATCGGGAAATCGACCAGCGTGAGCCCGAGCGCCTGGCACGCATCGCGCTCGAGGATGTAGGAGCCGCAGGTCGCGCGCGCGCCGCGCAGATTGAGCACGGTCCTGACGCCGAGCGCCTTGGCCGCGCGCAGATGGCGCGGCGCCGGCTGGGCCGAGCGCCAGACGCCATCCGAGATCGGGTGCATGTTGCAATAGACGTCGCGGATGAAGCCGTGATCGACCAGCCACATGTCGAGAAAGGCGCTGAGCCTTTCGCGCGCGGTGAGGGTGGGGGCTCGCGGGGCCAATGTCGGCAGGTCGACCAACTCGTCTCTCCGGCAGCGTCGCAGGGTGCGGCCGGGGATGCCGGCGGCACGACCGTCTAGCATAAAGCCCCGCCGTCGCGCAAAGCCGGCCCGCGCGCGCAGCCCGGCCGGCCGCGGCCCGGCCCACGCGCCGACCCATGGTGCAACGGGGCCTCATGGTGTATTTAGGCGGTCGATGGACCCGGCCTCATGACCGAAAGCGCCCGCCCCCTACCCAAGCTGCCCTTCGCCGACAGCCACTCGATGGCGCTCATGCGCCGCCTCCTCGTCGAGGCGGTCAAGCCCTATGCGGGGCGGCTCCTCATCGCCGCCTTCTTCATGGGCGTGGTCGCGGCCGCGACCGCGACGTCCGCCTGGCTCCTCGACCCGGTGATCAACAAGGTGTTCGTGCAGCACGACCGCTCGATCCTGCTCCTGATCGGCGCGGCGGCGTTCGGCGTGGTGCTGGTCAAGAGCGTCGCGAGCTACGTCCAGGAGACGCTCCTCGCCTATGTCGGCCAGCGCGTCATCGCCGACATGCAGAGCCGGCTCTTCTCCCACATCATCCGCCAGGACGTGGCCCTGTTCCAGGAGCGCCATTCGGGCACGCTGATCTCGCACTTCACCTTCGACATCAGCGCGCTGCGCTCGGCGATGACCAACGCGGTGGTGGGAGTCGGGCGCGACGCGCTCTCGGTCGTGTTCCTCGTCGGCGTCACCTTCTACCAGGATTGGCTCTTGGCGTCCGTGAGCCTCGTCGGCCTCCCGCTCGTGATCTATCCGATCCAGCGCCTGAGCAAGCGCATGCGCCGCGTCTCGACCGAGACCCAGGCGCAGATGGGTGCGCTCAACACCGCCCTCTCGCAAAGCTTCCAGGGCATCCGCGTGATCAAGCTCTTCGCCCTCGAGCGCTTCGAGGAGACGAGAGTCGGCCGCATGGTCGAGAATCTCTTCAAGCTCGCGTTCCGCGCCGCGCGCATGCAGGCGGCGGCCCAGCCGATCGTCGACGCCTTCGGCGGCCTCGCGGTGACGCTGGTGATCGTCTATGGCGGCACGCGCGTGATCGACGGCACCACCTCGCCGGGCGCCTTCTTCTCTTTCATCGCCGCGGTGCTCATGGCGTACCAGCCCGCGCGCTCGCTGAGCAAGGTGGCGCTTTATCTCCAGCAGGGCCTCGCCGCCGCCGAGCGCATCTACGCGTTGCTCGACCGCGCGCCCGCGCTCACCGAATCGCCCGATGCGACGGTCCTGCCGCGCACGCCCGGCGCGGTGCGCCTCGAGGGCGTGAGATTCACCTACGACGAGGCCCATATGGCGCTCGACGGTATCACCCTCGAGGCGCCGGCGGGCGGCATCACGGCGTTGGTCGGCCCGTCGGGTGCGGGCAAGAGCACGATCTTCTCGCTGGTGCCGCGCTTCTACGATCCGGACGCGGGGCGCGTGCTGGTCAACGGCGTCGACGTGCGCGGCGTCACCTTCGCGAGCCTGCGCGCGGCGCTCGCGGTCGTGAGCCAGGAAGTGGTGCTGTTCGACGACACGGTGTTCAACAACATCCTGTGCGGCCGGCTCGATGCGACCGCGGCCGAGGTGCACGCGGCCGCGCGTGCCGCGGCGGCGGACGAGTTCATCGAGGGCCTGCCCAAGGGCTACGACACGAGGGTCGGCGAGCAGGGCTTGCGCCTCTCCGGCGGCCAGCGCCAGCGCATCGCGATCGCGCGCGCCATCCTCAAGGACGCGCCCATCCTGCTGCTCGACGAGGCGACCTCGGCGCTCGACACCGAATCCGAGCGCAAGATCCAGACCGCGCTGCAGGGTCTCATGCGCGGGCGCACCACGATCGTGATCGCGCACCGCCTCTCGACCATCGTGAACGCGAGCGTGATCCACGTGATGGATCGCGGCCGGGTGATCGAGTCGGGTACCCACGCCCAGCTCATCGCCCATGACGGGCTCTATGCCCGGCTCCACGCGATGCAGTTTGCACCGAGCGCCGAGCCGGACGCCCTCGACGAGCCGATGAGCGCCGCCGCCGCCGGCGAGGATTGATCCCGGCCCCGCGTCAGCCGAGCGGCGCCAACCGACGGGTCGCGCGCTCGGTCGATTTCATCTTGGGACCCGGCGCCCCTTCCGCGACCGCATGCTCGACGATCGCGATCATGGCGGGCGAATCCCAATCGGCCGGGCCGAGGATCATGCCAAGCGCGCGCCCGTCGCGCCCGATGAGGTAGCTCATGGGCACCCCCTCCCCGTGCCAGGCGTGGAACGCCGCCGCCTTGGGGTCGAGATAGATTTTGAGGTGGGTGAGCTTGTTGACGGCGAAGAAGGGCTCGACCGCCGCTTTCCCCTGGCGGTCGATCGAGAGGTCGAGGACCGTGAAGCCGGGGCCGCCGAGACGCGCCTGGAGCCGGTCGAGGGACGGCATTTCCTTGACGCAGGGCCCGCACCAAGTGGCCCAGAAATTGACCAGCACGACCCGGCCCTTGAACTCGGCCAGGGTGAGCGGGCGGCCATTGCCGTCCTCGAACGCGATCGGGGGCACTGGCTTGGGCGTGGTGAAATAGCTAAAGTCCCCCAGCGCGTCGGCGTGGGCGCGCCCGGACAGCGCCCCGGCCGCGAGCACCGCGAGCACCGCGAGCAAGCCCGCGCCGAGGAGAGTTCGTAAAGCCTTGTTCGTCGATCTCATGCCATCCCGTCCCCGAGCCGCGTCTCCGACAATATCGTCACGATCATGAGCGCCAAAAAGGCCAAGACCGCGAACGCGAGAGCGAGAAAAGCAGACGCCGGAGGAAAAGCCAACCTCCGTGGCGCCAATCCCCTTTGGGGGGGTCGATTCGCCGCGGGCCCGGCCGCGATCATGGCCGAGATCAACGCCTCCATCGGCGTCGACCGGAACCTCTACGCCCAGGATATCGCGGCGTCCAAGGCCCACGCGGAGATGCTCGCCGCGCGCGGCATCATTCCGGCCAAGGACGCGGCCGCGATCCTCAAGGGCCTGAGCAAGGTCAAGGAGGAAATTGACCAAGGCCGCTTCGTCTTCTCGGCCGCGCTCGAGGACATCCACATGAACGTCGAGCAGCGCTTGGGCGAGCTGATCGGAGAGTCGGCCGGCCGGCTCCATACCGCCCGCTCGCGGAACGACCAGGTCGCGACCGATTTCCGCCTCTGGGTGCGCGACGCGATCGACCGGCTCGAGCCGGCGCTGAAATCGCTCCAGGCGGCGCTCATCGCCCAGGCCGAGCGCCACGCGGCGACGCTCATGCCCGGCTTCACCCATTTGCAGCCGGCCCAGCCCGTCACCTTCGGCCATCATCTCATGGCCTATGTCGAGATGTTCGGACGCGACCGGGGCCGGCTCGGGGATTGCCGCGCGCGCCTCAACGAATCTCCCCTCGGCGCCGCCGCCCTCGCCGGCACCTCGTTCCCGATCGATCGCGAGGCGACCGCCAAGGCGCTCGGCTTCGCGCGCCCGATGGCGAACTCGATCGACGCGGTCTCGGACCGGGACTTCGCGCTCGAGTTCCTCGCCGCGGCGGCGCTCGCGGGCGTGCATCTCTCGCGCCTCGCCGAGGAGATCGTGATCTGGTCCTCGGACCAGTTCCGTTTCATCGAGCTCTCGGACGCCTTCACGACCGGAAGCTCGATCATGCCCCAGAAGCGCAATCCGGACGCGGCCGAGCTGGTGCGCGCCAAGGCGGGGGGGCTGATCGGCGATCTCGTGTCTCTCCTCGCGGTGATGAAGGGGCTGCCGCTCGCCTACGGCAAGGACATGCAGGAGGACAAGGCGCCGACCCTGCGCGCGGCCGAGACGCTGGCCCTGGCGCTCGCGGCGAGTGCGGGAATGGTGCGCGACCTGCGCGCGAACAAGCCCGCGATGCGCAAGGCGCTCGACGGCGGCTTCCTCGCCGCGACCGACCTCGCCGATTGGCTCGTGCGCGCGCGCGGGCTGCCCTTCCGCGAGGCGCACCGGGTCGCGGGCCGGGTCGTGCGCCGCGCCGAAGCGAAGAATCGCCGCCTCGACGAGCTGACCCTCGCCGAGCTGCGCGCGGTCGATCCGCGCTTCGCCAAGGAGGCGCTCGGCGTGCTTTCGATCGAGCGCGCGGCCGCGAGCCGCACGAGCTTGGGCGGCACCGCCCCCGACGCGGTGCGACGCGCGATTCGCGCCGCCAAGGAGCGCTACCTGTGACGCGCGCGATCGCGACGATCCTGATTGCCGCGGCGCTGACCGTCCCGCTCGGCGCCTGCGGGCGCCGCGGCGACCCCGAGGTGCCCGCGGGCCAGACCGACACGCTCAAGACCACGGTCTATCCGGGGGAGAACGCCTGTTCCGGGACCGATTGCGGCGCCCTCGCGAAGCCGAAGGCCGCGAAGCCCGGCGACAGCTCGAACGGCGGCAATGCCGGCAATGCGCAGTAGTGCGAAGGCCGAGAGAGACGCGGCCCCGGGCCTCGGGCCGCTCGCGGCCTTTCCCTATCGCGACGGCAGCCTCCATGCCGAGGAAGTCCCGCTCGCGCGCATCGCCGAAGAGGTCGGCACGCCCTTCTATTGCTATTCGACGGCCGCGATCGTAGCACGCTATCGCGACTACGCGGCGGCGTTTCGCGGCATGGACGCGACGATCTGCTACGCGCTCAAGGCGAACTCGACCCTCGCCGTCGTGCGCACGCTCGCGGCCGAGGGTGCCGGTGCCGACGTGGTCTCCTTGGGCGAGCTCGAGACGGCGCTCGCGGCCGGCATCCCGCCCGAGCGGATCGTGTTCTCGGGCGTGGGCAAGTCGCGCGCCGAGCTCGCGGCCGCGCTCGATGCGGGCATCCTCCAGATCAACCTCGAATCCGAGCCCGAGCTCGAGCTCGTGGCGGCCCTGGCGGCAGAGCTCGACCGCAAGGTCTCGGCCGCGTTGCGCGTCAATCCGGACGTCGACGCGCGCACGCACCGCAAGATCACGACTGGGCGCAAGGAGAACAAGTTCGGCGTGCCGATCGGCGACGCGCCACGTCTTTTTGCGCGCGCGGCCGGCCTCAAGAACGTCGAGCTTCAGGGCATCGCGGTCCATATCGGCTCGCAGATCGTCGAGCGCGCCCCCTACAAGCGCGCGTTCAAGCGCGTGGTGGCCCTCGCGCATGCGCTCCGCGCCGAGGGGCGCAAGATCGCGCGCATCGATTTCGGCGGCGGGCTCGGCATCCGCTATCGCGACGAGACGCCGCCGAGCGTTGCCGCCTATGCCGCGGCGGTGCGCGAGGCGCTTGGCGGCCTCGACGTGTCGCTCGCCTTCGAGCCGGGGCGCTACATCGTCGGCAATGCCGGCCTCCTCGTGACGCGCGTGCTTTACGAGAAGGCGGGCAACGCGCGACGCTTCGTGATCGTGGACGCGGGCATGAACGATCTTTTGCGCCCGTCCCTCTACGACGCCTATCACGAGATCGTGCCCGTCGCGGCGCCGCGCCGAGGCGCCCGGCTCAAGCCCGCCGACATCGTCGGGCCGGTGTGCGAGACGGGCGATTCCTTCGCCCACGATCGGCGGTTGGCACCGGTCGCGCAGGGCGATCTCCTTGCCATTTGTTCAGCCGGGGCCTACGCTTCCGTCATGGCCTCGACCTACAATGCCCGGCTGCCGGCGCCGGAAGTGATGGTCAACGGCGCGCGTTACGCCGTGGTGAGGCCGCGTCCGAGCTATCGCGACCTCATGGGCCGCGACAAGATCCCTGCCTGGCTCGGAAACGATAAGAGCGAGACCGGCCGCAATACGCGATGAGCGGCGCTCCGCGCGGGCCCGAGCGGGAACGCGGCGACGGCGCGCGTGGGCAGCCGCCCTTGAGCCCGCGATCCCTCCTCCTCGCGCGCTTGGCGCTTTTGTGGGAAATGCTTTGGCCGGCGCTTTGGCCGCCCGTCGGCGTCCTAGGGCTGTTCGTCGCCGCGGCTCTTTCGGGCCTGTTCGAGGACATGCCCGTCTGGCTCCACGCGACGTTGCTCGCGGGCTTCGCCGCCGCCCTCATCTGGACCCTTTACCGCTTCGCCCATGCCTTGGCGCTCCCGAGTGCCGCCGCCGCCGAGCGCCGCATCGAGCGCGACAGCGGCTTGGCGCACCGGCCGCTCGCGGCCTTGGGCGACGAGCTCGCGGTGGGCTCGGGCGACGCCTTCGCCGAGGCGCTTTGGCGCGCCCATCTCGCGCGTATGCGCGCGGCCCTGGGCCGCATCCGCATCGCCTGGCCGAGCCCGGGCCTGGCGCAACGCGACCCGCGCGCACTTCGCTTCGGGCTCGTGCTGCTGCTCGTGCTCGGCGCGATCGATGCCGGCGCCGACGCGCCCGCGCGCATCCTCGATGCGCTCGACCCCGGGCTCGGCCCGCTTTCGGCGCGCAGCTCGGCGATGGTCGAGCTTTGGCTGACGCCGCCCGCCTATACCGGCGTCGCCCCCATCTTCCTCCGCGCCGGCCCGGGCGTAGAGCAAGCCGCGAATGCCTCCACGACCGGCGACCGGGGCGTCGCCGAGCCCAACGCGCGCGTCGACGTGCCGATCGGCTCGAAGATCCTCGCGCGCTTCTCGGGCGGCGCGGGCGAGCCCACCATGACGGTCGGCGGCCGCGTGCTCGATTTCAAGCCGGTCGACGCCACGACCTACCGGCTCGAGGGCACGCTCACCGAGGGCGACCGCATCGCGGTGCGCCAGGGCGGCCGCGAGATCGCGCGCTGGCGCGTCCGCGTCATCCCCGACCTCGCCCCCACCATCGCCTTCGCAGCGGCACCCGCCGCGACCCTGCGCCAGGCGCTGCGCCTCGAATACATGGCGGCCGACGATTACGGCCTCGCGCGCGTCGAGGCGGTGATCCGGCGCCAGGGAGCCCCCGCAAGCGAGGCGCCGCTCGTGATCCAGCTTCCGCTGCCTGCGGGCCATCCGCGCCACGCCCATGAGATCGGCTTCCAGGACCTCACCCCTCATCCCTGGGCGGGGCTTCCGGTCACGATCACGTTGCGCGCGGCGGACGAGCCGGGCCAGATCGGCTCGAGCGGGCCCTATAATTTCACGCTGCCGGAGCGCGTCTTCACCAACCCGGTCGCGCGCGCGATCGTCGACCAGCGCAAGGAGCTCATCAAGGACCCCGCGACCCGGCTCGACGTGGCGGACGCGTTGGGCGCGATCGCGGCACACCCCGAGCTTTTCTCGAACGACATCGACGTGTTCCTGGCCCTGAGCACGGCGCGCTCCGCGCTCAGGCTTTCGGACGCCGCCGATTCGATCGCGTCGGTCGAGACGCTCATGTGGGACACGGCGCTGGCACTCGAGGACGGCCACCTCTCGGTCGCCGAGCGCGATCTGCGCGACATCCAGCGCCGGCTCGCCGACGCCCTCGACCACAACGCCCCGGACAAGGAGATCCAGGACCTGATCGCGAAGTACGCCGACGCGGTCCAGAGCTATCTCCAGGAGCTCGCGCGCCAGGACCTCCAAAACCAAGGCCCGAACCAAACCCAGAGCCAGAACCAGGCGCCCATCGACCGGAACGCGCGCATGCTGCAGAACCAGGACATCGGGCGCCTCATCGAGCAGATGCGCGAGATGGCGCAAAGCGGCCTGCGCGATGCGGCGCGGCAGCTCCTTTCCCAGCTCCAGGACATGCTCGAGAATCTGCGCATGGCGCGGGTCGCGCCGCAGAACGCGCCCAACCAGCGCTTCGGCGCGAGCAACCTGATGCGCGGCATGGACGCGCTCATCGGGAAGCAGGACCGTCTCCTGCAGCAGACCTTCCGCGCGGCGCAGCGCGATTCGAGCGCCCCCGCCCAGCCGGGCGGCCCGGGGGCCGCGGCGGCCGACCAGGAGGCGCTCCGGCGCGCGCTCGGCGAGATCATGCGCCGGGTCGGCGACATGGCGGGCAACATCCCGGACAAGCTCGGCGAGGCGGAGCGCGCGATGCGCGATGCGACCACCGCCCTCGACCAGGACGCGCTTCAGGACGCGGTCGGCGCCCAGACGCGCGCCCTCGAATCGCTGCGGCGCGGACGCGATGCCATGCGCGAGGCCCTGAAGAAGCAGCTCGGCCAGGAGGGCGATCCGACCGACCTCGACGCGTTCGGCCCGTCGCGCGACCCGACCGGGCGCCTCTCGCCCGGCTTCGGCAATTTCGACGCCAACGACGTCAAGATCCCCGAGCACGGCACGATCCAGCGCACGCGCCGCATTCTCGACGAGCTCGAGCGCCGCGCGGGCGAGCGCGAGCGCCCCGAGATCGAGCTCGACTACATCGACCGGCTGCTGAAGCGCTATTAGCGCGGCGCGGCGCCGCCGTCGAAGCCGACCGTGAGCGACGCCGCGTCCGCGGCCGGATTCTCGACGTGGGAGACGAAGGTCGCACTCTCGCCCGGCAAGAGCTTCGGCGCCGCGAGCCGGAAGCTCCAATGCTGCACGTCGCGATGCTCGGAATCGGTGAGGGTCGCGACCAGCAGCGGCACCGCGCGCGGCGCGTCGGACAGGTTCACGACCTCGCCCTGGACGGTCAGGAGCTCGACGCCGTTCACGGCGCTGCGCCGCGTCGTGACGTTGCGCACCGCGAGCCCCTCGCCCGCGGGCGGCTGCATCAGCCCCATGAGGCGGTAGAGCCGCAAGGCGGGCGGCCAGGCCTCGACCACGCGCGCGCGCTCGACATAGCCGGCCCCCGCGGCCCCCGCGACCAGCACGATGACGAGGAACCAGGCAAGCGCCCAGCGCGAGCGCACGCGGGTCGGCGGCTCCCGGCGCGGCGCGGCCAGCGACTCGGCGGCGCGCGGCGTCGGGCGCGAGGGAACAGGCTCGAGTCGCAGGGGCGCGTCGGTGGGGCGCGCGTGCCAACGATGGCCGCAGGCGTTGCAACGCACGGTGCGACCCTGGGCGCCGAGCTTGGCCGGGTCGACCCTGTAGCGCGCGGCGCAGGTCGGGCAGGTCAGAATCATCGGCGCATCGTTCTCGCGGGATCGGCTCGTTATAGGGGATTGCGCCCGGCTTGTGAAGCGACGGGGGCCCGGACTTTACGGCCGCACCCCGCCATGCCATGATTCCCGCGCGCCGTGACGATTCGGCGATCGCAACCCGCAAATTCGAATGACCCATCGGGAGCCCGTCGTCCGCTTCGAGAATGTCGGCATGCGCTACGGCATGGGGCCGGAAGTGCTGCGCGACGTGAGCTTCGAGCTCGGCGCGGGCTCGTTCCATTTCCTGACCGGCGCGTCGGGGGCCGGGAAATCCTCGCTCCTCAAGCTGATGTATTTAGCACACCGGCCGTCGCGCGGCCTCGTCCACCTGTTCGGCCGCGACATGGCGACCACCGACCGGCACGAAATGCCCGGCCTGCGCCGGCGCATCGGCGTGGTGTTCCAGGATTTCCGCCTCATCGACCATCTCTCGGCGTTCGACAACGTGGCCCTGCCGCTGCGCGTCGCGGACGCCGAGCCGGGGCGCGTCGACACCCAGGTCGCCGAGCTTCTCGGCTGGGTCGGGCTCGCCGAGCACCTCGACTCGACGCCGCCCACGCTTTCGGGCGGCCAGCAGCAGCGCGTCGCGATCGCGCGCGCGGTGATCAACCGGCCCAATCTCCTGCTCGCCGACGAGCCCACGGGCAACGTCGACAACGAGATCGCGGTGCGCCTCCTCTATCTCTTCGAGGAGCTCAACCGGCTCGGCACCACGATCGTGATCGCGACCCACAACGAGGCGCTGGTGCGGCGCTTCTCCTATCCGTGCCTCCATCTCGCGGGCGGCGAGCTCAAGGTGCGCGCCGCACCCAAGCGCACGGTGGCTTGAGCCGTGCGCTCCGACCTTCCGCTCGCGGGCGACGACCAGAGCCGCTACATCCCGTGGATCGTCGCGATCATGGTCTATCTCGCGTGCCTGGCACTCGCGGGCGCGCTGCTCGCCGGGAGTGCCGTCGAGCGCTGGAACAAGGGGCTTTCGGGGGCGCTCACGGTCCAGATCATGCCCGGAAAGAATGCCGACCCGAAGGCCGCGGAGGCGCGCGTGCGGGACGCGGTTTCGCTCCTCGCGGCGACGCCGGGTGTCGTCCATGCCGAGGCGCTCGGCGACGCGCGCATCGCCCAGCTGCTTTCGCCCTGGCTCGGCGACGAGGCGCTCCACGACCTGCCGCTCCCGGCGCTCATCGACGTGCGCCTGGCCCCGGGTGTCGCGATCGACCTCCAAAGCCTCGGCGCGCGGCTCGCGAAGGCGGTGCCGGGTGCGGAGATCGACGACCATCAGCGCTGGCTCCGGCGCCTCGTCATGCTCGGGCGCGCGGTCGAGGCGCTCGCGGGCGTGATCCTGGTCCTGATCGCGTCGGCAGCCGCGGCCGCGACCGTGTTCGGCACCCGCGCGGCCCTTGCGGTCCATCACCACGTGATCGAGGTGCTGCATTTGATCGGCGCGCAGGATTCCTACGTCGCGCGCCAGTTCCAGCTGCACGCGCTCAAGCTCGGCTTGAGGGGCGGCGGCGTGGGATTGCTGGCCGCGGCGGTGACGCTCGCGGCCTTCTGGTATCTCGCCTCGGCCGGCGGAGCGCCGGTCGCGGCGTTCGCGGCGCTGATCCCCTGGGGCTGGGCGTCGCTCCTGCTGCTGCCGGTCGCAACCGGCCTCATCGCCATGCTCACCGCGCGCCGCACGGTGCTGGGCGCGCTCGCCGAGATGGTTTGAGGGGCCGCCCGCGTGACGGAGCCGATCGAGAGCCCCGAGGAAGCGCAAGACCCCGAGCCGCACCGCGGCTGGCTGCGCCGCGCGCTCGCGATCTTCGGCGCGCTCGTGCTGCTCGCGGCCCTTTGGCTCGGCGGCCTCATCTGGTTCGCGAGCCTGATCCCGACCTCGATCGCCGATCCCGCCAGCAAGACCGACGCGATCGTGGTCCTGACCGGCGGCAGCGGGCGCCTCAAGGCGGGCTTCGACCTGCTCGCCGCGGGCCTGGGCAAGAAGCTCTTCATCTCCGGCGTCTATCACGGCGTCGACGTCGACGAGCTCCTGCGCCTCTCGCGCGTGGCGCCGAAGCCCCTCGAATGCTGCGTCACGCTCGGCTACGCGGCGGAATCGACCTACGGCAACGCGCTCGAGACCAGACGCTGGATGACGGCCCAGGGCTACAAGAGCCTGCGCCTCGTGACCTCGGCCTATCACATGCCGCGCAGCCTGCTCGAGTTCCGCCGCGTCATGCCCGACATCGAGATCGTGCCCAACCCGGTGTTCGCCGAGCGCGTGAAGAGCGACTGGTGGCTCTGGCCCGGCACGGGCAATCTCGTGATCGGCGAATACGACAAATACCTGGCCGCGCTGGTGATGGGCGCGATCCCGGCCCAGATTCCGGGCGGCTCGTGAGCGCGGCCGGCCCCGGCTCGTCATGACCGCGCTGCGCTCGCTCCTGTTCAACGCGCTCTTCTACGGCCTCACCGCGATCCTGTGCGTGCTCGTGCTGCCGTCGCTTGCCCTCCCGCGCGGCGTGCTCGTTTGGCTCGGGCGCGTCTGGGCATGGATCATGGTGGTCCTGCTGCGCTTCCTCTGCGGCATCGATCACGAGGTGCGCGGATTGGTCCCGCCGGGCTCGGGCGGACGCGTCTACGCCTTCAAGCACCAATCGGCCTGGGACACGATCATGCTCCCGCTCCTGGTGCGCGACCCGATGATCGTGATGAAGAAGGAGCTGCTCGCGATCCCGATCTTCGGCTGGTACTTGCTCAAGACGCGCCAGGTCGCGATCGACCGCGGCGGCGGCGGCGTCGCCTTGAAGCGTATGTTGCGCGCGGCCGAGGCCGGCGCGCGCGCCGGCCGGCCGCTGGTGATCTTCCCGGAGGGGACGCGCATGGCACCCGGCACGCGGCGCGCCTACCATCCGGGCGTCGCCGCGCTCTACGGCCATCTCGGCCTCCCGGTGGTGCCGGTGGCGCTCAATTCGGGGCGCCGCTGGGGTCGGCGCAGTTTCGTGAAGAAGCCCGGCCGCATCGTCGTCGAGTTCCTGCCCGCGATCGAGCCCGGGCTCGGCCGCGCGGCCTTCACGGCCGAGCTCGAGCGCCGCATCGAGGAGGCTTGCGCCCGTCTCGAGCGCGAAGCCGGGTCGTGAAAGACCGGGCCCGATAGCTCGAGCGCGCGCCGGATTGTGACAATCCCGTCCGCCGGGTTGCGCTTTGTCACGGTTCCTGTGGATAAATCTGTGCGCAACGCCTCGGCATCCCACCCCTGAATCAGGCGGATTAAGGGGATAAGACGGGGTTTTTCCCGCACTAGAATAATTTGCCGCGCGGTCTTGCTGTGGAAACATAACGAGAACTTTTTCATTGAGTTCCCACGGTCGCGAGCCTAGATTATGGCCCCCGCCGAATCGGGCATCCGGCGGATGAGGGCAGGCAACAAGCGGCTCTTCCAAGGCAAGCGGGCGCCATGGCGCAGGTCACCTCGATTTCGCAGCAGATCTGGGACATGAAATACCGGCTCAAGGGGCCGGACGGCGCTCTTGTGGACAAAACCATCGAGGATAGCTGGTGGCGCGTCGCCTATGCCCTCGCCGAGCCCGAGAGGGAGCGCGAGCGCTGGGCCAAGGCCTTCTACCGGGCGCTCGACGGGTTCCGCTTCCTCCCCGCGGGCCGCATCCTCGCCGGAGCGGGCACCAAGCGCAACGTGACCCTGTTCAACTGCTTCGTCATGGGCACCGTCCCGGACGACATGGCGGGCATCTTCGACCATCTGAAGGAAGCCGCCCTCACCATGCAGCAGGGGGGCGGCATCGGCTACGATTTCTCGACCCTGCGGCCCAAGGGTGCGCCCGTCAAAGGCGTCGGCGCCGACGCGTCCGGGCCCTTGAGCTTCATGGACGTGTGGGACGCCATGTGCCGCACGATCATGAGTGCGGGCTACCGGCGCGGCGCCATGATGGCGACCATGCGTTGCGACCATCCGGACATCGAGGCCTTCATCGAGGCGAAGCGCGAGCGCGGGCGCCTCAATATGTTCAATCTCTCGGTGCTCGCGACCGACGCCTTCATGGGCGCGGTCAAGGAGGATTTGCCCTGGGAGCTCACCTTCGGCGGCACACTTTACCGGACCGTGCCGGCGCGCGCCCTTTGGGACAAGATCATGCGCTCGACCTACGATTACGCCGAGCCGGGCGTCATCTTCATCGACCGCATCAACCGCACCAACAATCTCCATTATTGCGAGACCATCGCGGCGACCAACCCGTGCGGCGAGCAGCCGCTGCCGCCCTATGGCGCGTGCCTCCTGGGCTCGATCAACTTGGCGGCCCACGTGCGGAACCCGTTCGAGGAGGATGCCGAGCTCGACCTCGCGTCCCTCGAGACGCTGGTGCCCGTCGCGGTGCGCATGCTCGACAATGCGATCGACGCGTCCAACTTCCCGCTCGCCCCACAACGCCACGAGGCGATCGCCAAGCGGCGCATGGGGCTCGGCGTCACGGGGCTCGCGGACGCGCTCATCATGTGCCGCGCGCGCTACGGCAGCAAGGAGTCGGTCAAGCTCGTCGAGACCTGGATGGGCGCCATCGAGCGCGCGGCCTATCTCGCATCGTCCGAGCTCGCGGCCGAGAAGGGCAGCTTCCCGCTCTTCGACAAGGAGAAGTTCCTCGCGGGCGAGCATGTGCGCGGCCTCGGCGCCGACGTGCGCGCGGCGATCGGGAAGAACGGCATGCGGAACGCGCTCCTGACCTCGATCGCGCCCACCGGCACCATCTCGATCTTCGCCGACAACGTCTCCTCGGGGCTCGAGCCCGTGTTCAGCTTCAAGTACAGCCGCAACGTGCTCATGCCCGACGGCAGCCGCCGCGAGGAAGAGGTCTCGGACTACGCCTACCGCCTCTATCGGCGCAGCAAGGGCGAGGGCGCGCCGCTCCCCGATTATTTCGTCGACGCCCAGACCTTGAAGCCGCGCGACCACGTGGTCATGCAGGCGGCGGTGCAGAAATACGTCGACAGCTCGATCTCGAAGACCATCAACGTCCCGGCCGACACATCCTTCGACGAGTTCAAGGGCATCTACGCGCTCGCCTACGAGTCGGGCTGCAAGGGCTGCACGACCTACCGGCCCAACGCGGTCACGGGCGCCGTGCTCGAGGCGAAACCCGAAGTGAGCGCGGCCGAGCCCAAGCTCCCGCTCGCCGAGCCGCCCGCGCGCCATTCGGACGCGTTCGAGGCGGGCGGGGTCATCTACATGACGCGGCCGCTCGATCGGCCCGAGGCGCTGCCCGGCCGCACCTACAAGATCCGCTGGGCCGATTCCGAGCACGCGCTCTACATCACCCTCAACGACATCGTGAAGGACGGGCGCCGGCGCCCGTTCGAGGTGTTCATCAACTCGAAGAACATGGAGCATTACGCCTGGACCGTGGGCCTGACGCGCATGATCAGCGCGGTGTTCCGGCGCGGCGGCGACGTTTCGTTCGTGGTCGAGGAATTGAAGGCGGTGTTCGATCCGCGCGGCGGCCAGTGGATGGACGGGCGCTACGTGCCGTCGCTGCTCGCCGCCATCGGCGATGTGATCGAGCGCCACATGATCGATATCGGCTTCATGCCGAACCCGAAGGAAGAGCGCGAGGGATTCCTCGAACGCAAGGTCGTGGGCCTGCCCGAGGCGTCGTTCCGCCAATGCCCGAAATGCGGCCAGGCGGCGCTGGTGCGCCAGGAGGATTGCGACATCTGCACCAGTTGCGGCTACTCAAAGTGTGGGTGAGTGCCGAAGTGCCAAACGTCGGCAACGCTTAAGTTTCTGTTAGCGGATTTTTCGATATGGACCTACCGAGCGAAATCG
>DATJLQ010000053.1:0-2194 GCA_035509415.1 Alphaproteobacteria bacterium | reverse complement strand
TGCTTCGGCTCGCGCCGCGCGACGTTGCCCCATAAGACGCCCATCACGTCGCAATTCTTGATCAGGATGTAGTTGGCTGGCGCCTCGGGGATGCGGCCCGAGGCGAAGCCGATCACGAGATAGCGCCCGGAGAACGCGATCGAGCGCAGGCTCGCATCGAACGCATCGCCGCCCACGGGATCGTAGATCACGTCGGCGCCGTGGCCGTCCGTGAGCGTCTTCACGCGCTCGCGGATGTTCTCGCGCGCGTAGTCGATGCCGAATTCGGCGCCGTAACGCTTGGCGGTCGCGAGCTTCTCGGGCGAGCTCGCGGTCGCGATCACGCGCGCGCCGAGCGCGGCCCCGATCTCGACCGCGGTCAAGCCCACGCCCGAGGAGGCGCCATTGACCAAAAGGAACTCGCCGGGCTTGAGCTTCGCGCGCTGGACGAGCGCCATGTGCGACGTGCCGTAGGCGACCGGGAACGCGGCCGCGGTCGCGAACTCCATCGCGTCCGGAATCTTGAACGCCTGGCTCGCGGGCACCGCCACTTCGTCGGCGAAGCAGCCGAAGCGCGCGAAGCCCATCACCCGGTCGCCCGGCTTGAGGCCCGCGACCTCCGGTCCGAGCTCGGCGACGACGCCCGCATATTCGAGTCCGGGGCTGAAGGGGAACGCGGGCTTCTCCTGGTACTTCCCCGCGATCATCAGCGTGTCGGCGAAATTGACGCCCGCCGCGCGCAGCGCCACGCGCACCTCGCCCGCAGCCAAGCCCGGCGGCGCCGCGTCCTCGTAGACGAGGTCCTTGGGCTCGCCCCACCCCTTGCAGACGATCGCCTTCATGCCTGTCACCTACCTCCGCTGCCCTCGTTCCTCATCCCGAGGAACCTGCCGCCATCCTTCGAGACGCTTGCTCCGCAAGCTCCTCAGGATGAGAGCTCAGTGGGCGTAGCCCGCCTCTTGTGCAGCGCCAAACACCTTGCCTCGGGCGGGGGCGCGGTGCAAGGTCGGGCCATGCGCGGCTATTTCGGCATCGGCGTCGAAGGGATCTCGAAGCCCATGAATTTGGGCTCGCTTTGGCGCACGGCCCACGCCTTCGGCGCGAGCTTCGTCTTCACCATCGGCGCCAACTACACGCGGCGCGAGGGCGAGCGCGCCGACACCTCGAAGACCTCGGACCAGGTCCCGCTCTACGAGTTCGCGAACCTCGCGAGCTTCCGCCTCCCCGAGGGCTGCGCGCTCGTGGGCATCGAGCTCCTGGAGGACGCGGTCGAGCTCCCGAGCTTCCCCCATCCGCGCCAGGCCGCCTACGTGCTCGGGCCCGAGCGCGGCCGGCTATCGCCCGCACTCGCCGCGCGCTGCGCCCATCTCGTCAAAATTCCGACACGATTCTCGGTCAACTTGGCCCTCGCCGGGGCGATCGTGATGTATGACCGGGTGTCGAGCCAAGGCCGCTTTGCCGAGCGGCCGCTCGTGGCCGGGCAAAAGGCGAAGCCGCTCCCGGTGCCGGTCTTCGGGCCTCCGATCCGGCGGCGCAGGGCCGGCAGCAAGATCGGCGCCAAGATCGGCGCCAAGACCGACCCGTGACTCTCCATCCGCGCGGCGCAAGGGAAAATTCCCGTTGCCGCGCGACCCATCGACCGCACAACAAATCGGAACCGACAATGAAACTCACCGATATCAAGATTCTCCGCGCGGCCTTGTTCGTCCTTGCGCTCGTCGGCGCGGGTGCTGCGCTCGCGCCGCTTCCCGCCGCGGCCCAAGGCAAGGGCGGCGCCCAGGCGATCGGCAATTTCGGCAGCTGGCAGGCGCTCACCTACAAGGAGGGCGGGGCCGACGTGTGCTACGTCGCGAGCCTGCCGACCAAGAGCGAGGGTCACGCGCCCAAGCCCGGCGAGGCGAACATCCTCGTGACCCATTGGCCCGCGCGCAAGAATTTCGGCGTGGTGAGCATCGCGATCGGCGGCGACTACAAGAAGGACAGCCACGTCGAGCTCCAGATCGGCACCGACAAGTTCTCGCTCTTCACCCAAGGCAACCGCGCCTGGGCCAACGACGGCGACGACGCGAAGATCGTCGCCTCCTTCAAGGCCGGCCGCGACGTCGTGGTGCGCGCGGTGCCCGCCAAGGGCGCGCGCACGACCGACGTCTATTCGCTCGACGGCTTCACCAAGGCCTACGAGACCGCGAGCAAGGCCTGCCACGTGAAGGCGTAG
>DATJLQ010000052.1:0-1482 GCA_035509415.1 Alphaproteobacteria bacterium | reverse complement strand
CGCCCGAAGGTGCAACGCCTTCGGCACCCGCGCCGCAGAAGACGCGCGTCGAGCCCGGCGCTGCGATGCAATTCGCGGTCGATCCGAACAGCCGCTGCGATTTGCGCGTGCAAGGCGGACCGGTAAGCGTACAATACTGATGCTTCCTGGCGTTACGCGCATGGGTCGCGCCGAGGAGGATTCCATGGCAATGGATGCCGCGCAGCTCCAAACGCAATTGCAGCAGCAGGACCTCGACATCGCCGCGCTGCAGCGGCAAATGACCGAGTATCAACAGAAGATCCAGGAGTTGGTGGCCGAGATCGAGGCCGCCGAGAAGGACGGCCATGTCAGCATCGACAAAATGATGCAATTGCAGATGCAGATGAGTTTGATGAGCCAATATGTCGAGGCGGTGTCGAGCGCGCTTCAGGCCATGCATCAGGCGATGATGAGCATGGCGCGCGCCATCAAGGGCCAATAGGGCCGCGTCAAAATCCGTCGTCCCGCTCGCCTTCCGCCCATGCGCTCGCCCGCGATGCATCCACGGGCGGAATGCCGACGGGCGCTCGCGCATCGTCGCCCGGTGCGCGGGCGTGGGACCAATGCTCCTCCTGCCCGAGCGCGCCATAGGCCGTCCAGGGCCTGACGCCGCGCCAATCGGCGACGCTCTCGACCTCGACGCCGCCGGGCCCAAGCCAAAGCGCATGGCCGCCCTCGCGCGCGAGGCTCGCGCGGTCGATCACGAGACGCGCGGACGGGCACGGGTAACGCAACGCGACCGCACTCACCATCACCGTGGCCCAACGGCAATCGGGTGTCAGCGCTCCCGGTGCTCGCACCAGGGCCACGCGCTGGCCTTCGGAGCTGAAGCGGCAGCCCTGGTCGGTGCAATCGAGCCGGCCGTCGGCCGAGGCGCCCGATTTGGGCCAGGGATCGCGCTCGGTCTGGCCCGCGCGCTTGAGGATCGTGTCGACATCGAAAGCAGCCCCGCGCGCGCGCGAGATCATGACGTGCCCGTCCGCCGCGCGGACCGCGAAGAGGCTCCCGTCGCCCGAGACGATCACGTCGGGCGGCCGCACGAGGGCGATGCTCGCGAGGCCGAGGGCGATGGCGCCGAGGCCTGCGAGACGCCAGGGCCGCTGCCAGAGGCACAGCCACAAGAGGCCTGCCGTGACGGCGAGGCCGCCCCAAACCGGCATCGCGGGCAGGATCGCGACCGAGCCCGGAAGTGCCACGATGGTCTTGGCCGACCAGATGACGATATGGACGCCCCAGCCCATGGGGCCGAGCGCCAAGCCGTCGAGCCCGAACGGCATGAGCAAATAGGCGAGGATCGCCCAAGGCATCACCCAGAGTGCCGTCACCGGCACGGCGATCATGTTGGTCGCGACGCCGAAGGCCGCGAGCCGGTCGAAATGGTAGAGCGCGTAGGGAATGGTCGCGAGGCTGGTGACGAAGCTCGTGAAGGCGACGCCCGCGACGTAAAGCAACGGCCGGCGC
>DATJLQ010000051.1:0-9612 GCA_035509415.1 Alphaproteobacteria bacterium | reverse complement strand
TTCGAGCCCGGGCGCGAGATCGAGACCTTCCGCACGCCCGAGGAGCTGGCGGCGCAGCTTGCGGCCCTGAAGCGGGATCCGAAGCGACGCGGCGAGCTGCGTGCCCGCGCCCAGCGCCGCGCGCTCGCGGAGCATAGCGTGACCCGAAGCCTCGAGCGCATTCGCGCGGCACTCGGCATCGCAGGCGCGGCCAAGGCGTGAGCCGGATCTGCCTTTACGATCGCGTGGCACCGGCGCGCGACCGGTGGCTTCCCGGCGACCGGCTGGTGCGTCCGGCGGTGCGGCGCCTCGTGCGCGGCCGACCGCGGCCGGGGGGTCTCGACAAGGTGACCCTCAATTTGCGCCTCGGGCTCGAGCGGCTGGGTGTCGCGTACGAGATGAATCTTCCGTTCGACGCGCTCGCGAATGACGATCGCGTCGGCGTGCTCGGGCGCGGCCGCTACGCACTCGAGGGCTATCGGCGCGCGATCCCCCTCGTCGCGGGCATCGGCCTCATGACCCATCCGAGCGAATGGCCCGATCTGTGCGAGACGTACCCGGTGGCACTCTATCTCCAGCATTCCGATTGGGCGAACGCGGTCTACCAGCCCTATTTCGGCGCGCGTTGCCGGGTCTGGCCGGTCGGCATCGACACGGAGAGCTGGCGGCCCGCGCCGGCCGATCGGAAACAAGTTGATTTCCTGATCTACGACAAGATCCGATGGCGCCGCGACGCGCTCGTGCCGGAGCTTCTCGAACCTGTGCGCCATGCGCTCGCGGCGGCGAAACTCAGCGCGCGCGAGCTGCGCTACGGGGTGTACAACGAGGCCCAATATCGCGCAGCCCTGGGCGCGTGCCGCGCCATGATCTTCCTGTGCGAGCACGAAAGCCAAGGGCTCGCCTGCCAGGAGGCACTCGCCTCGGGCGTCCCCGTGCTCGCCTGGGACCAGGGCTGGTGTCTTGACCCGAACCGCTTCGCATGGGGACAGCCGGAGATCCCGGCGACGAGCGTGCCCTATTTCGATGCGCGCTGCGGCCTCCGCTTCCGCGACGCGCGCGAATTTCCTGAGCGGCTCGAGGCGTTTCTCGAGTGCTTGCGCGCCCGAACCCTGGCACCTCGTGACTATGTGCTCGAGACGCTCACGCTCGAGAGAAGCGCGCGGCGGTTCTTGGCGCTCCTCGAGGAGGCGCGCGCATGAGCGCCCGGCCCTGGCGCTCGGCCGGACGCCGCCTGAGAGCGCGAGCGTTTCGATGCCTGCGCGGCGAATGGGATGGCTCAGGGCTCGGGCTTTTCGGCGCCGGCGAGGGCGGCGATCGGCACGATCGGCCGGGTCACGCCCAACTTCCCGAGGAGCGCGAAGAACGCGCGCCGCAGGCGCGGTTGCAAAAATTCCTCGAGGAAGATCGCGACGGCGACGGTGGCCGGTACGGCGAGTAAGACGGCCATCAGGCTCCCGGGATAGAGCTCCGTTGCGCCTTGAAAAATCGGCATATGAATGGCGTAGATCGCATAAGAAATACCGCCGACCGGCGCGAGCGCGCGCCAAGCCCTCGCACTCGGCGATTTCGGCCGCATGAAAGCAGCGACGGTCGCACAGACGGCATAGATCAGCGCGAAATCGTATGTCGGCATGATCGCGAATTTTCCGGCAAGGGTCGCGAATCCGAGGCCGATGAGGGTGGTCGCGGCCGAGAGCGCGTAGAGCGGAACGGCCCACGACCGCACGATCTTCTTGCCGAGCGCGCATAGAAAGACGTCCGCGATCGGACCGGCATTGACGAAGTTCTGCGCCGCGAGCCCGCCATTGAGGCCGAGATCGTGCAGGATCGCATTCGGTGCCGCGGTCGCCATGTTTGCGGCCAAAAATAAAAGGGGCAGCCAAAGGCGCGTCTCGTCGCTCGAGACGACTAGCTTGGACAGCAGCGGATGGTCCCGCTCGACCATGAGGCCGAACAGCCAAAACGCATATGACGCGACGACCGCCGAGGATAAGATTTCCATCGGTAGCGCCGAGTCGCTCACGGCCACGATCGAGAAGACGAGCCCCGCAGCCGAAAACGCGAGCAAGCCGTGAATTGCGCGCGGAAACAGCCAGATCGCGATGAACAGGATGTAGTAGACGACCTCGAAATTGAGGCTCCACAATGCGCCGTCGGTGCTGATCACGGGCACGGATGATAGGCTGTTCTGGAGAAAGAGCGCGTGGAGCGCGAAGTAGGCGCTTGCGATCGGCTCCCTGGCAACGAGGAACGCGATGACCAGCGCGATGAGGAATATCGGATAAAGGCGGATGAAGCGCTTCAAGAGATAATCGGCGATGAACGGCCCGCTCGCGGGGAGTCCGCGCGTCGAATGGCCGATGACGTAGCCGGAGAGGATGAAGAATACCATGACGGCGGGCGCTCCGACCGGGAGGGCGAAGAATTTGATGGCGCCGAACGCCCACCCCGCTTTGTACGGCAAGTAAATGCCGAAATGGTCGAGCACCACGAGGCAGGCGCAGACGCCCCTCAGGCCCTCGAGCTCCAAAATCTTAGTGTCGGCGGTTGAACGCATGCCGATGATTTTCTCGATCCCTCGTGGACGCACGATCTTAATTGCGCCTCGGCAGAACCACAAGCTGTGGCGCGGGGCGGCGCCTTGAAATCGACGATGAACGCCGAGCCGCCGATGGCGCGGAAAAAGCTGAGGGTCGCGATCGCGCGCTTCTGGACCGGCGCTACGGTCGACGAAATCGTGAACCTCATCCTGCCCGATCTCCGGCCCTATTTCGACTTCGAGGCGTCGGACCGGCCGCAGCTCCTCCTTTACGGCCCCTACGCCGGGCCCGTGCCGCGCGTCGATGGCGTCAAGGTCTTCGTCGGCTGCGAGAATCTCCTGCCGATCATGGAGGATTGCGACTGGGCCTTCGGCGTGGTCCACGAGGACCATTTCCCGCATCCGCGCTACATGCGCCTCGCGCGTTGGGGCGACGATTCCGGCCTCATCCAGAAGGACAAGGACTGGAGCGCCGTGCTCGGCGCGAAGCGGCGCTTCTGCGCCTTCCTCTACGCGAGCGAGATGCCCTACCGCGAGGCGTTCTGCCGCGCGCTCAGGCGCTATAAGCCGGTGGATGCGCCGGGCCGGTCGATGAACAACATGCCCTCGATCGATCCCGTGCCCGGGACGGTCGATTGGAGCGCGAAGATCGCGTTCCTCAGCACCTACAAATTCGTGATCGCGTTCGAGAACGGCTCGCGCGCCGGCTACAACACGGAGAAGCTCACCCATGCGATCGAGGCCGATTGCGTGCCGATCTATTGGGGCGACCCGGAGATCGGCCGCTCGTTCAATACGCGCCGCTTCATCGACGGCCGCCGTTACCTGCCGGCGCCGTTCCCGCACCTGCCGCGCCTATACCGCGGCCACGCACTCGCGAGCGCCGACCCGCCGCGCTTCCTCGACCGCGCGCGCCGCAGGTTCGACCGCGAGGCGCGCCTCCTCGAGCAGCGCGTCTGGAGCCTCAGGGGCTTCGATCGGCTGATCGAGCGCTTGATCGAGGTCGATCGCGACGACGCGCTCTATCTCCAACATCTCCGCGAGCCGTTTTTCGTCGGTAACAAGCAGCCGGACCGCACGCGCTGGGTCGCGCGCTGGAGCGAAATTCTCGACGCCGCGGCCGCGCGCTAACGCGAGCCTGCTTTCGCACGGGTGCCCGCCAACCATGCCGCCCCTCGTCTCGATCGTCATGCCGTGCCGGAATGCGGCCCCTTGGCTGGGTGCCGCGATCGATTCGTGCCTCGACCAGAGCTGGCGCGGTCTCGAAATCCTGGTGGTCGACAACGGCTCGACCGACGGGAGCCGCGCGATCGCGGCACGCTACGGCGCACCCGTCACGGTGCTCGATTGCGCGCGGTCGGGAGCGAGTGCGGCGCGCAATGCCGGACTCGCGCGCGCGCGCGGCGCGTTCATCCAGTTCCTCGACGCGGACGATCTGCTCGACGGGGACAAGATACGCGTCCAAATGGAGCGGCTCGCCGTCGAGCCGGCCGGGACCTTGACCTCGGGCGCCTGGGCGCGTTTCACCGACGACGCCGCGCGGGGGCACTTCTCGCCCGAGCCCGTATGGCGCGACGCGACGCCCGAGGAATTCCTCGCGCTCTCGTGGCTTGGCGGCGGTATGATGCCGGGCTTTGCCTGGCTCGCGCCGCGGGCCCTCATCGACCGGGCGGGTCCTTGGAACGAGGCGCTGAGCGTGAACGACGACGGGGAATTCTTTTGTCGCGTGGCGCTCGCGGCCGAGCGCATCGTCTTCTGCGGCGACGCGCGCGGCTATTACCGCTCCCACGGGACGCGAACCACGAGCACCCGGCGCGACCGCGCGGCGCACGAGTCGGCATTCAAGGCGATCGAGCTCTCGTGCGAGCATCTTCTGGGCGCCGCGGATTCGGCGCGCGCACGCACGGCGTGCGCGGCGCAATTCCGGCGCTTTGCCTATTCGACCTATCCCGATGCTCTCGATCTCGTGCGCGCGGCCGAGGTGCGTGTCGCGGCCCTTGGCGGGAGCGATCTCGCCGCACCCGGCGGGCCAGCGTTCCGAGCGCTCGCACAGGCGTTCGGTTGGAAGGCGGCTGCGCGCTGCCGCCAGGCATGGTACGCGCTGGGCGGGCTGGCACGGCGATGAGCCGCGGATTCCGACGCGAAATCGGCGCGCGCGCCGCCCGATCGCAGGCGAGCATCGGCTGAATGTCCCTTCTCCGACGCATGGCGAAAACCGTCCGGCATTCCCCGGGGCTCCAATCGGCGGAGTGGCTTTGGAACGCAGTTCGTCCAGCCTATTGGCGGATGCTCGATCCCTTCGGGCGCGGGGTCGCCGTTCGTGCCGGCGGCGTCGCCGAGGTGAGGATCGTCGCCGCGTTTGCGGACATCGAGTGGGAGAAGTACGAGCCCGAATCCTTCGCCGCCTTCGCGCGCTGGCTGCACGAGCGGCCTGACGGACTGGTCCTCGATGTCGGAAGCTCGATCGGCATCTATTCCGCTGTGGCTCTCGCCGAAGGGAAGAATGCGGAGGTCGTCGCGTTCGATCCCGACATCGCGAGCCTGGCCCAAATGCGACGCAAGTTCGTCCACCGGAATCCCGAGCGGCTGCGAATGGTCCACGGGTTCGTCGGATCGACCGACGGAGAAGACGCATCCCTGGCCGAGACCGTCGCGCGCACCTCGGCTCGGCTCACGACGCAGGAGGGGCTGGATCCGATCCGCTTCCGGTATCTCGACCCGAGCGGCGCGCCGACCGAGGGCCTGCCCTGCTACCGGTTGGACCGCCTGATCGCCGCGAACGATGTCGGCGCGCGCGACGTTTTGATCAAATGCGACGTCGAAGGGGCGGAGCTCCATGTCCTGCGCGGCGCGGAACGGCTTATCGGGCGCCATCGCCCCGCCATGCTGATCAGCGTCCATCCGACCATGCTGCCCAATTACGGTCATACGAATGACATGCTAGGCGCGTTTCTTGAGGGATTCGGCTACACCATCCGGTGCTTGGCCGATGACCATGAGGAGCATTGGTGGTGCACGGCGCCGGCCGTAAAGCTAAGCGCGACCGGACCGACGCTCCGTGCGGCCGGCGTCGGACCGGCGTGAATGGCGCGCATCGTCCTTCTGACCGGCAGCAGCCTGTGCCACAACCCGCGCGCGCTCAAGGAAGCGGCGACGCTCGCGCGCGCGGGCCACGAGGTGCGCGTGCTCGGCGCCTGGCTCGAGCCCGGACTCAAGGCGCGCGACGCGCGCATCCTGGCCGACGCGCCGTTCGCGCTCGAGCCCGTCCTCGACGTCACGCGCGCGGACTTTCCAGGCTGGGCGAAGCAGATCCTCGCGCGCGCGGCGTGGCGCGGGGCGCGTTTCCTTCATGCGGCGACGGGCCGGGAGAGTTCGCGCGGGCTCGGTCCGACCGCGGGAGCGCTACGCGCCGCGGCCTTGCGCGCGCGGGGCGATCTTTTCATCGCCCATTCCGAGCCGGGTCTTTATGCGGCGGCGGCCCTCATGGTGCGCGGCGCGCGCGTGGGCGTCGACATGGAGGACTGGTTCTCCGAAGACCTGCCGGCGGACGCGCGGCGCGGACGTCCGGTCGACTTGCTGCGGCACCTGGAACGGGATGTGCTGCGCGGCGCAGCCTACGCATCGACGACCTCCCGCGTGCTGGGCGCGGCACTGGCCGAGGCCTATGGCTGCGCGCCGCCGATCACGCTTTACAACGCTTTCCCCTGGTCCGATCGCACGACGCTCGACCGACGGATCGAGGATCGGCGCGATGCGCGGCTGCGGTCGATCTACTGGTTCTCGACCACGATCGGTCCGGGGCGCGGGCTCGAGGAGCTGATGGCGGCATCCGCCGAGCTGAGCCAGCCGGCCGAGATTCACTTGCGCGGCCGCAGCGTGCCGGGCTTCGAGGCGCATTTGCGCGCGCAGGCTCCCGAGGCATGGCGCGAGCGCATTTTCTTCCACCCGCTGGCCGCGAACGAGGCGCTTTTGTCGCGCATCGCCGAGCACGATATCGGCGTCGCGGGCGAGCGGCGCGACAGCCGCAGCCGCGACCTCACGGTCACCAACAAGCTGCTGCATTATCTTCTCGGCGGACTCGCCGTAGTCGCGAGCGACACGGCGGGGCAGCGCGAGATCGCGGCCGCGGCGCCGCGCGCGATCGTGTCCTATGTCGCAGGCGATTCGGGGTCGCTCGCCGCGGCGCTCAACGCCCTTCTGGAATCGCCCGAGCGCCTCAGTGCCGCGCGCGCGGCGGCCCTCGAGGCCGCGCATGGCGTCTTCAACTGGGAACGCCAGGAGCCGGTCCTCATCGCAGGCATCGAGCGAGCGCTCGCACGGGCGCCGGCGCCGGGTGCCGCGTGACGTCCGAGCGCGACGGAGGGGCCGACGGGCATCGCGGCTCCCGCAAGGTGCTGATCGTGAGCCCGCGCTTTCCGCCTACCAACGCCCCGGACATGCAACGCATTCGGATCGCGCTCGCGCATCTGCGGCGCTTCGGGTGGGAGCCCACGATCCTGTGCGTCGATTCCGCGAGCGCCGGCGGGCCGATCGATCCGGACCTCGCCGCGACGCTGCCGAAAGACGTCCCCATTGTTCGCGTGCGCGCCTGGAGCGAGCGGAGCTGCCGTCGCTTCGGCTTCGGTGAGCTCGGTTACCGCGCCGTCGTTCCGCTTTATTGCGCCGGGAGCGCCTTGCTCGCGCACGAGCGGTACGACCTCGTGTTCTTCTCGACCACAGTCTTCCTCACCTTCGCCTTCGGGCCGCCTTGGAAGCGGCGGCACGGCTGCGCGGTCGTCTACGATTTCCAGGATCCCTGGTACACCGACGCACCGCTCTATGGCCCCACGACGGTACCCGGACGTTGGTGGAAATACCGCGTCGGGCGTTGGCTCGCGCGCCGTCTCGAGCGCTTCTCGCTGGGTGCGGCCGATCGGATCGTCGTGGTGTCGGACGCCTATGTGCGCGACCTCGTGCGCCGCTACCCGGCCCTCGCGAGGGACAGATTCACCGTGCTGCCCTTCGGCGGCGAGCGCCAGGATTACGTCGTCGCGCGCGCGCGCGGCAGGCACGGGAGCCTTCTCGCGCCCGAGCCCGGCGCCGTCGATTGGGTCTATGCGGGGCGCGCGGGTCCGGACATGGCGCCCGTTCTGCGCGCACTCTTCGACGGTATCGCCGAGCTCGCGACGGGAAACCCGGCATTCGCCGCCCGGCTGCGCCTCCATTTCATCGGCACGAATTACGCCCCGCCCGAGCGCGCGGCGAAGCTCGTGGAGCCGATCGCGCGCGCGGCGCGGGTGGACGGCATGGTCCGGGAGATTGCGGCGCGCCAGCCCTATTTCGACGCGATCGCGGCACTCGAGGCGAGCCACGCGCTCCTGATGATCGGCTCGATCCATGGCGACTACAATGCCTCGAAGCTGGTGCCGTACCTTCTGTCGCGGAAGCCGATCCTCGCCCTCTTCCATCGCGAAAGCCTGACGGCGCGTTTGGCGGCGCCGTTTCCCAACGTCTTCCTCGCGACCTTCGAGCGCGACCCCGGCGAGCCCGCCTTCCGCGCGCGTCTCGCCGAGGGCCTCGAATGGCTGCGCGCACCGCCCGCGTTCGATGGCGCCGAGATCGAGCGCCTCCTCGAGCCTTGGACCGCCGAGGCGTCGGCGCAAAAACTGTGCGCGGTATTCGATTTCGCGGCCGAGGACGCGCGCGCCGAGCGGGGGCCGCGCCGATGAGCGACCGCGCGAAGCGGCTCGCCTTCATCGCGAGCCATCCGATCCAGTACGCCGTGCCGCTCTACCGGCGTTTGGCGCAGCGCGACGATCTCGCGATCAAAGTGTTCTACACCTGGCACGCGGGCGCGGGCCCGGTGATGGATCGCGGATTCCAGGCGCCCATCCTGTGGGACATTCCGCTCACCGAGGGCTACGAGTTCGCGTCGGTCGCGAACGTCGCGGCCGATCCCGGGACCCATCGGTTCCTCGGCCTCGACAATCCGACCCTGGTCGACGACGTCGCGGCCTGGCGGCCCGACGTGGTGCATGTGACCGGCTGGGCATGGCGCTCCCATCTCAAAGCGCTACGCGCGTTCCACCGGCGCGGGATCCCGACCTTGTTCCGCGGCGATTCCCATCTCCTCGACGGCACCGACGCGGGCCCGCGTTGGTGGGCGAAGCGCGCACTCCTCAGCCGGGTCTACGCCTGGCCGCGCGGCTTTCTCGTGGCCGGGAGCGCCAACCGCGCCTATTACGAGCGTCTCGGCGTCGAGGCGGCGCGGCTCTTTCCGTGTCCGCCCTCGATCGACGTCGCGCACTTCGCCGGCGACGCGGAATTGCTCGAGCGCGAGGCCGCGGCGTGGCGCGCGTCGCTTGGCATCGATCCCGCGGCGACCGTGCTGCTGTTCGCCGGCAAGGTCGAGCGCAAGAAGCGCCCGCTCGAGCTCATGCGCGCGGTCGAAGCGCTCGGCCCCTCGGCGCCGGTGCTCGTGCTGGTGGGCGGCGGCGAGCTTCAGGCCGAAATCGACGCCCTCGCCGCGGCGCACCCGAGCCGCTTCCGCGTGCTGCCGTTCGCGAACCAGAGCCGCATGCCCACGGTCTACCGCCTCGCGGATATTTTCGTGCTGCCGTCGGCCTACGGCGAGAGCTGGGGGCTCGCGGTCAACGAGGCGCTCGCGTGCGGCCGGCCGGCGTTGGTCAGCGACCGGGTCGGCTGCGCTGCGGACCTGATCGACCCCGAGTGCGGCTGGGTGTTCCCGTGGGCCGACTGGGGCAGCCTCGGAAGAATCTTGGAAGGATTCGACAAAAACTCTACACTCGCGAAACGGATGCGGAGCCGCGCGGCCGAGCGCGCGCGCGGCTTCGACGTCGCGGTCGCCGAAGCCGCGATCGTCTCCACCGTCTTTGAGGTGTGCGCGCCATGAGCGAAATTTCCGCGCCGGCGCGGGTCCGGCCGGCCCATTGGAGCGGTGCGCTGATCGGCATGACGATCGTCGGCATGGTCGTCATGGGCGTGTTCGCGATAAACCTGCCGGCCTATCTCCTGATGACGCTGCCGGCCATTCTCGGCATCATGGTCTGGTTCTGGAGCGGCGAGCCGGGAATCCCCGCGCTGCCGATGGTGAG
>DATJLQ010000050.1:0-8725 GCA_035509415.1 Alphaproteobacteria bacterium | reverse complement strand
AGCGAGATGGTGAGCGGGAGCGCCGTCACGAGATCGCCGTCGGCCTGCACGGCCTCGCCGGTCGGCCCGCGCACCGTGACCGAGGTCGCGGGCAGGATGCGCACGTCGGGGAGCCGCGCGATGCGGTCGAGCCCGAGGGCGAGCGCGTAGCGCAAAAGGTTCCAGCGCCCGGCGCGCTCGAAGAGGGCCACATGGAGGCGCGGCTCGTCGAGACGCGCCGCGGCCGCGACCACGAAGCGGCCGCCGTAATAGTGCCCCTTCGCGATCAGCACCGCGGCCGCGGGAAACGGCTTGCCGTCGATCTCGACGACGTAGGGTGTGGCGCGATAGCGCACGAGCTGGCCCAAGGCACTCGCGACATAGGCGAGCTTCCCCATCCCGCGCTTCAATTTGAGATCGAGGCGCTCGACCACGCGCGCGTCGAACCCCACCCCCACCATCATCGCGAAGCGCCGTCCATTGGCGTCGCCCAAATAGACCGGCCGCGGCGCGTGGCGCGCGATCGCGAGTGCCACCGACTCCGCGTCGGCGCCGAGCCCGATCTCGGCCGCGAGCACGTTCGCGGTGCCGAGCGGAACCAGCGCGAGCGGCAAGGAGCTCGCGGCCAGGCCGTTGATCGTCTCGTTGATGGTGCCGTCGCCGCCCGCCGCGACCACGAGATCGAATTCCTCCGGCGAGGCGGCGCGCGCGAAGGCCTCGGCATCGCCGCGCGCGCGCGTCGCGCGCAGGCTCACGACGCAGCCGAGCCGCTCGAGGGCCGCGAGCACGCGCCGGAAATGGCGCTTCCGGCGCCAGCCGGCCACGGGATTGTAGATCACGAGCAGCCGGCGCGGCCGGTCGGACGGGAGTTCGCTCAAGGCGGCCTCTTTCTTCTGGTCTCGGCTCGCCCTGGCCGGATGAAGGGAACGCGAAGGCGACGTGTCGTTTTTATTACTATTCATTTCAGTCCCGAGATGAAAGTGACAGTTTTATGTACTTGCCATGACAATGATGTCATGTATTTGGTAGAACTAAGTCTTGAGTTCCTCAACATATTGTTATAGTTTTCGCGCGGGCAATGATGCGCTACTGGGCAATCCTCATCACCGTTCGGGCATGATCGATCCGCTCCGCTACCGCACGATCTGGATCTCCGATATCCATCTCGGGACGCGCGGCTGCAAGGCCGAGTTCCTGCTCGATTTCCTCAAATACACCGAGTCTGACACGCTCTATCTCGTGGGCGACATCGTCGATGGCTGGCGTCTCCAGCGCTCCTGGTACTGGGCCCAGGCCCACAACGACGTGATCCAGAAGGTGCTGCGGAAGGCGCGCAAGGGCACCAAGGTGATCTACGTGCCCGGCAACCACGACGAGGCGCTGCGCGACTACGAGGGCGTGGTCCTGGGCGGCATCCAGGTGATGGGCGAGCACATCCACGAGACCGCGGACGGGAAGAAGCTCCTGATCCTCCACGGCGACCAGTTCGACGCCATCGTCAAATACGCGAAGTGGCTCGCGCTCCTCGGCGACTGGGCCTATGGCTGGTGCCTGGCGCTCAATCACTGGTTCAACCTCGGCCGGCGCAAGCTCGGCTACCCCTATTGGTCGCTCTCGGCCTATCTCAAGAACAAGGTCAAGAACGCGGTCGAGTACGTCTCGAGCTACGAGCGCGCGGTGGTGGCCGAGGCGAAGAAGCGCGGCGCCGACGGCGTCGTGTGCGGCCACATCCACAAGGCCGAGATGACCATGATCGACGACGTGCTCTACTGCAACGACGGCGACTGGGTCGAAAGCTGCTCGGCGCTGGTCGAGCATCCCTCGGGCCGGCTCGAGATCATCCATTGGACCGAGATGCGCCGGCTTGCGCTCGTCTCGGCGGCGGAGTGATGCGGGTGCTTTTGGTCACCGACGCCTGGTATCCCCAGATCAACGGCGTGGTCCGCACGCTCGACACGCTCGCGACCGTGCTGCGCGCCCAGGGCCATCCGGTGCACATGCTGACGCCGCAGGGGTTCCTCACGCTCCCCTGCCCGACCTATCCCGAAATCCGCCTCTCGCTCTTCCCCGGCCGCAAGGTGGCCGAGGTGCTCGACGAGTTCGGCGCCGATGCGATCCACATCGCGACCGAGGGGCCGCTCGGCATGGCGGCGCGGCGCATCTGCGTCGCGCGCGGGTTGCGCTTCACCACCTCGTTCCATACGCGCTTCCCGGAATATCTCCATGCGCGCTTCAAGGTGCCGCCCTCCTGGCTCTATCCGTGGCTCCGGCGCTTCCACAATGCGGGCGAGGGCATCATGGTCGCGACCGAAAGCGTGCGCCGCGAGCTCGAGGAAAGAGGCTTCCGCAACGTGCTCGCCTGGACGCGCGGCGTCGATACCGAGCTGTTCCGTCCGCGCGACAAGGATTTCCTGGCCCATCTCCCACGCCCGATCTGGCTCAATGTCGGCCGGGTCGCGGTCGAGAAGAACATCAAGGCGTTCCTCGAGCTCCCGCTCGACGGCACCAAGCTCGTGGTCGGCGACGGGCCCCAGCTCCAGGAGCTCAAGCGCGAATATTCGCGCGTCCGGTTCGCGGGCGCCAAGAAGGGCGAGGAGCTTGCGCGCTACTACGCGGCGAGCGACGCGTTCGTGTTCCCGAGCCGCACCGACACGTTCGGCCTGGTCATCCTCGAGGCGCTCGCCTCGGGCATTCCGGTCGCGGCCTTCCCGGTCGGGGGCCCGCTCGACGTGATCGGCGATTCGGGCGTGGGCGTGCTCGACGAGGATCTGCTCGCCGCCTGCTACACCGCGCTCACCATTCCGGGCGAGCGTTGCCGCGCCTATGCCCAGCGCTTCTCCTGGGAAGCCTGCGCGCGCCAGTTCCTGGAAAATCTCCGGCCGATCCCCGAAGTCGAGGCCTTCGCCCTCGCCGCGGGCGAGTAGGCGCCTTCAGCCCAAGCGGCGGAGCGGCGTGGCCGCGCCGGCCGCCGCGGCGTCGCCCGCAACCGGCAGCACCATCTCGAGATGGGGTGCCGCGCGCAACATGAGGTGGCAATCCTCGAGCGTCTCCCGGATGCGCGCGAGCTGCGCCCCGGTGAACGCCTCGGCGCCGCGCCCCGGGCGTCCGACATTGAAGCGCACGTCCCCGCGCGCCGGTACGTGGAGCGCCAACGCGCGCAACGCAGGCTCGGGCGGGGCCGGCAGGCGATAGAATTCGAGCACGCGCCGGAACGCGTCCACCGGACGCAACGCCAGCTCGTCGTAGGAAAGCCAGAGAATGCGCCGGCCCGTCTCGGCGGCCGCCCGCTCCCAACCCGCATAGAACTGGACGTACCAAGGCAGCGTCATGTCGAGGGTGATCGCGAGCCGCTTGTCGTAGGGCAGGGCGCGGAAGCCCGCGGGCGGCGCGAACAGCGGCGAGGCACGCGCCTCGCGGCTCAGATGATCGCACAGGCTCACCAGCGCGTCGGGCAGGTTGCGCACCAGGATCACCGGCTCGATCCCGAACTCGCCCATGAAGGCGAGATTGCGCTCGGTCGCGCGCGTGTGCTGATGGGCGACCACGTCCATGGTGTAGGAATCGATCAGCGCCGGGAGATAGAGGTCCTGCTCGTTATGGTGATCGGTACCCAGGAAGAAGGGCAGGAAGCCGGTGAGCTCGGCGAGGCTGCGGGTAAGGAAGGTCGAGGCCGAGCGCGGCATCGCGGTCACGAACAGGCAGTGCCCGCGGCGGCCGAACCGGCGCTTGAGGGCCGCGTTCGCCCGCAGAAAGCGCTTGCTCGACGTCTTGAGGCCGCGCTCGAGCCTCTGCCGAAATGTCGCCACGCGCCACCCCTTCCCGGCACAGGCATCCTGTGTCGAGAACTCCTCAGCGCCCCTTCCAAAAGCATTACGTTCGTCGGGCAAAAATCCTGCAGGCCCCGGGCGGTCCCTTCGGCCGCAATGCGCAACGGGCGAATTCGGGCGCGAATTCAAGCAATTGGCCGCGCCCCGGGAGCGTGCTAAGGTTCCTCGCGGGCGGTACCGCGCCCGGTGGGGATCAAGGCCATTGAACGGGTTCGACGTCCACGAGTTGGGCCGCGAGAAGCGGAACGCCGGCGCAAGCCGGCAGGCGTATCCGACGCGCGTCCCCCGCGCGTCCCGGGGCGCGTCCGAGGCGTGTGAGCGATGAGCCTCTTCAAGCGCCTCGCCCGATATGACGCGACGCGGCGCGTCGTCTGTTGGGGGGTCGCGCAATATATCCGCCTGGTGCGTCGGACCGGGGCCTGGAGCGTGCGCAACGACGCGGTGCCGAAGCGCCTCTGGAGCGAGGGCAAGCCTTTCATCCTCGCCTTCTGGCACGGGCGTCTCCTGATGATGCCCTATTGCTGGGACCGGCGCGTCACGATCCACATGCTCATCTCCCAACATGTCGACGGCCAGCTCATCGCGCGCACGGTGAGCCATTTCGGCATCTCGACCGTGGCGGGCTCGTCGAGCAAGGGCGGCAGCGGCGCCTTGCGCCGCATCCTCGCGGCCCTCAAGGCGGGCGACTGCGTCGGCTTCACGCCCGACGGGCCGCGCGGCCCGCGCGGACGCGCGAGCGCGGGGATCGTCAACGCGGCGCGTCTCGCGGGCGTTCCCATCCTCCCCTGCAGCTTCGGGATCACGCGCCGGCGGGTGCTCGGAAGCTGGGATCGGTTCGTGTTGGCGCTTCCCTTCGCGCGCGGCGTGTTTCTCTGGGGCGACCCGATCGAGGTGCCGCGCGGGAGCGACCCCGCCGCCCTCGAGCGCGCGCGCCTCACGGTCGAGCAGAGCCTCAACCGGCTCGGGCGCGAGGCGGATCTCCTGTGCGGCACGGCGCCGATCGAGCCCGATTCCGCCCCGGCCGGCTTGAACGAGGACGAGACCGCGGGCGATCCCGCGCCGGCCGAGCCGGATGCCGACGCAACGCCGCCGGCGCGCGCGGCCATGACCGGCTCGTGACGGGTGGGGCGATGAAAATCTCCGCCCTCGACCTCTATCGTCTTGCGACCGTCGCGGCCGCCCCCGCCGTGGCCGGCGTGCTTGCGCTCAGGCGCGCGCGCGGGAAGGAGGACGGTGCCCGCACGGGCGAGCGCAAGGGCGTCGCCGCACGCCCGCGCCCCGAAGGGAAGCTCGTCTGGCTCCATGCGGCGAGCGTCGGCGAGGCGCAATCCTCGCTCGCCCTCATCGACCGGCTCCTGGCCCTCAACCCGAAGCTCGCGGTCCTGGTCACGACCGGCACGGTGACCTCGGCCCAGCTCATGGCCGAGCGTCTTCCGGCACGCGCCTTCCACCAATATGTGCCGGTCGACCGGCCCGCCTGGGTGCGCCGCTTCCTCGACCATTGGCGGCCCGACCTCGCGCTCTGGATCGAATCCGAGCTTTGGCCCAACCTCGTGCTCGAGACGGCGGCGCGCGCGATCCCGATGGTGCTGGTGAACGCGCGCATGTCCGACCGCTCGTTCGCGAGCTGGCAGAGCTGGCCAAGCGTCATCCGGCCGCTTTTGCGCTGCTTCCGCCGCGTCCTCGCGCAGAGCGAGGCCGACGCCGTGCGCTTCCGCACGCTGGGTGCGCGCGACGCGCTCGCGACCGGGTCGCTCAAATACGACGCCGCCCCCCTGCCGGCCGACATGGCCGAGCTCGACCGGCTCGAGCGCGCGATCGGCGCGCGCGTCCATTGGGTCGCGGCGAGCACCCATGGCGGCGAGGAGGCGCTGGTCGCGAATGCGCACCGCGCGCTGCGACGCCGCTATCCGACCCTCCTCACCGTGCTGGTGCCGCGCCATCCCTCGCGCGGCGACGAGATCGCGAGCCAGCTGCGCGCGGGCGGCCTCATCGTGGCGCAGCGCGCGCGCGGCGACGCGATCGGCCCCGCGACCGACATCTACCTCGCCGACACGATGGGGGAGCTCGGGCTCTTCTACCGGCTCGCCTCGATCGTGTTCGTGGGCGGCTCGCTCGTGGCGCGGGGCGGCCAGAACCCGCTCGAGCCCGCGCGCCTCGGCTGCGCCATCCTTTACGGGCCGCACATGGACAATTTCCGCGTGATCGCGGCCGACCTCATCGAGGCGGGGGCGGCCGAGGAAGTGCGGAGCGTCGCCGGCCTCGCCGATGCGGTCGCAACGCTGCTCGAGGACGAGGGCCTGCGCACGCGGCGCTGCACCGCGGCCCGGCGCACGACGGACGCGGCCGGCGGCGTGATCGAGAACGTGCTCGCGGCCCTCGCGCGCGAGCTGGCACCTTTGCGCGCGCCGCGGCCCGCGATCGTGCCCAAGGCCGGATCGAGCGCGCCGGGATCGAGCGGGCCGGGATCGAGCGCGCCGGGCGCGCAAGGCTCGGGGGCAACCGGAGGCGGGGTTGCGCGCGCCTGAGTTCTGGCACAAGCCGGGAAGCCCGCTCGCTGGCTTGTTGGCCCCCCTCGGCCTCGCCTATGACGCGGCGGGACGGGTGCGCCGCGCGTTGATAGCCCCCGTGCGCGTCGAGCGGCCGATCGTCTGCGTCGGCAACGTGACCGTGGGCGGTGCGGGGAAAACGCCCATCGTGCTCGCGCTCGCGCGTTGGCTCGAAGCACGCGGCCTCAAGCCCCATCTTCTGACGCGCGGCTACGGCGGAAGCGCTGCCGGGCCGCTCAAGCTCGATGCGCAACGTCATGGCGTGGCCGAAGTCGGCGACGAGGCGCTTTTGCTGGCCGAGGCCGCGCCAACTTGGCTGGCCCATGACCGCGTCGAGGGTGCGCGCGCCGCGATCCGAGACGGCGCCGAGCTCGTGATCATGGATGACGGATTTCAGAACCCCGGCCTCGCGAAGGACCTCGCGCTCCTCGCAATCGACGGCGAATATGGCTTCGGCAATGGCCATGTGCTGCCGGCGGGACCGCTTCGCGAGCCGCTCGGCGCGGCGCTCGCGCGCGCCCAAGGCGCGGTCCTGGTGGGCGTCGACAAACAGGGCCTCGGCGCGTCCCTCGCGCGCCGCGTGCCCGTGCTCGAGGCCGAGCTCGTGCCCGACGAGGCCGCGCGCGCGGCGCTCCAGGGAAAGCGCGTCCTCGCTTTCGCCGGCATCGGACGGCCGGAGAAGTTCTTCGCGACCCTCGAGGGAATCAGCTGCACCCTCGTGCGCCGCGTCGCGTTCCCCGACCATCATGTCTTCGCGCGCGCCGAGCTCGTTCGCCTCCTGGCCGACGCCGAGGCCCAAGAGGCGATCCCGGTCACGACGGCGAAGGACTTCGTGCGCATCGCGCCCGATCTCCGCGCGCCCATCGCGGTCTTGCCGGTGACCCTCGTCTTTCGCGACGAGGACGCGCTCGCCGCACTCCTGAACCCGCTCCTCGCGCGCCATGGCTGAGAGAGCCTCGACCTTCCTCGGCCGTCTCGTGGCTTTCGGCCAGGCGCTCGAGGCCGGAGCGGTGGCGTTGGTCCTGACCTTCTTCCGCCTCCTGCCGCTCGATGCGGCGTCGTGGCTCGGCGGCCGCCTCGCGCGCCTCGTGGGCCCGCTGCTCCCGGTCGCGCGCGTCGCCGAGCGCAACCTCGCGCGTTGTTTTCCCGAGATGGACGCGGCCACGCGGCGCCGCACGCTCGCCGCCATGTGGGACAATCTCGGCCGCGTGCTCGCGGAATATCCCCATCTCGGCGAATTCGACGTCTACCGGCCCGGGGCGCGCGTCGAGGTGGTCGGCGCGGAATATCTCGACGCGCTGCGCGACGACGGGAAGCCGGCCTTGTTCTTCTCGGCCCATATCGGCAATTGGGAGATTTGCCCGATCTCGGCCTATCGGCGCGGCCTGCCGATGCCGATCTTCTACCGCGCGCCGAACAATCCCTTTGTCGACGACCTCTTGTGCCGTGCGCGCCGGCCGATCACGGCCGAGCTGATCGCGAAAGGGTCGCGCGGCGCGCGCGAGGCGCTTCAACGCCTGAGCCGGGGCGAGCATGTCGGCTTGCTCGTCGACCAGAAGATGAACGACGGCATCGAGGTGCCGTTCTTCGGCCGGCCGGCCATGACCGCCCCGGCGCTCGCCCAGCTCGCGCTGCGCTTCGATTGCCCGGTGGTGCCGGCCTGGGTCGTGCGTCTCGAGGGCGCGCGCTTTCGCATCATGATCGGCCCGCCGGTCGAGGTCGCAAAAAGCGGCGATCGCGCGCGCGACGTGCTCACCCTCATGACCCAGGTCAACCGCGCGGTCGAGGATTGGGTGCGCGCCCATCCGGAGCAGTGGCTCTGGCCCCATCGCCGCTGGAAGGAGTGAGTCGCGCGCTCAGTCGCCTGCGCCCGGCTTCGCCGGAGCGGCGCCGGCTTGGGGCGGCATGGGTGGGACGAGCAAAGCCGGGTCGAGATGGGTTCGGTACCAGTTGACGCCCCAATGGAGATTGGGTCCGGTCGCGCGCCCGCTTTCGCCCATGAGCGCCACGGTCTCGCCTTTCTTCACGTGGGCGCCGAGCGCGGTCACGATCTTCGAGAGATGGATGAAGACCGAGCTCAGGCCGAGCCCGTGATCGATGATGAGGGTGCCGCCGGTCAGATAAAAGTCAGGGGCGATGAGGGTCACGACGCCGTCGGCGGGCGAGACGATGGGGGTGCCGACCTTGCCGGCGATGTCGACGCCGAGATGGGGGGCACGTGGCTCGCCATCGAGGATGCGTTGGCTCCCGAACACGCCGGTGATGACGCCCTGGACCGGCCACATGAAGCCGCTTTCGAACAACGGCTCGTGGATGTCGGTGCGGCGCGCCTTCGCGATGAGCGCGTCCTCGTCGCCGATGCGCGCGAAG
>DATJLQ010000049.1:0-29840 GCA_035509415.1 Alphaproteobacteria bacterium | reverse complement strand
TGGGAGAGCGCGCGCCGCAACGCGATGTTCACCGTGAGCACGATCTGCTCCACCGGCGAGTAGCCGTACACCTTGTGCGGCCGCGGATTGCGCGGCATGTAGATGAGCTCGTCGACCGTGTAATCGACCGCGGGCATGCCCTTGAGGATCTGGCGATAGGCCGGCGCCGGGGCCGCCGGCGTGCGGCCATTGTCGTCGAGCACGCGCTTGATCGTGGCGCCGTCCACCACCTCGAGCGCGTAGACGCGCCCGATCCGGTCGCGCCGCACATAGAGCGTGGGCGCATCGATCACGAACAGATCCTCGAGCAGGAGGCGCAGCCAGGTGCCCCAACCATGCTCGCGGTCGGGCGCGCGGAAGAACGCCTCGACGGCGGCGAGGCGCGGATCGGGCCCGGCGGCGAGCGCTACGCGTGCCTGCGCCGCCGCGCGCGGTTGGATCGTCCAGCCGAGCGTCTCGAGCTGGTCCTTGCGCGTCTCGATCACGAGGCGCAGCAAGTCCCAGCTTTCGGCGAGCGCGCGCAGCTCGTGAAACCCGATCGCCTCGTAGGCGCGCGTCTGGGTCCCGACATTGTAGCCGGCCGGGAAATCGAACGCGCGCCCCGCCACCTCGGGCGGCGCCTGCGGCGCCGGCTCGGGCAGGCCGGGGCCGAACCAGTCGCCCGGCGCATTCCCGGTCGCGATGTAGCGCAGGCCTTGGGAAATGCGCGCGACCAGGCTCGGCTCGATCGGCTGCGGCGTGGGCTTGGACATGGTCACTCGCCTCCTTGGGGCGGCGCTTTCCGCGCGATGGATGCGTAATAGTCGATGAGGCCGCTTTCCTGCGCGTCGAACATGAGATCGGTGATCGCCCACACGAGCGCGTCGACCCGGTTGGGGGACGGCGCCGAGGGCGAAAGCGGATCCCAGCTCGCCATCTCGTCCTCGAGGGCGATGGGCGCGCCCAGGTGCCGAACCTTGCCTTGCTCATAAAGCGCGGCGACCGGCTCCGCGCGCGCGAACTTGCCGCGGCTCGCGGTCACCAGCTTCACGGGCGCCATGGCGTCGACCGAGCGCAGCACGTGCGCCACCATGTCGCCGCCGAAATTGCGCTCGGCGACGATGCGGTCGGCTTGGTGGCGCTGATAGAGGGCGAGCGCCTTCTTGCCCCAGGCGGCGGGGCCGAGACGGGCCGAGGCGTCCTCGAGCACGTAGGCGATGCCGTCCTGGCCGAGCGCGGCCGCGACGAGGCCGACCTCGGCGTTACGCCGCCCCTCCCCGCCCGAGGGGTCGATGCCGATCACGACGCGGCGGAATGCCGGCGTCTCGCTCACGCGGCACGCCTCGATGAGGGCGCGCGTCCACAAAGCGCCCGGATTGTCGGCGGCGAAGGCTTCCTCGGGGGTCGCGGGATATTCGCGCCGGAAACGGTAGAGGCCGCCGAGCTCGACCAGCTTCGCGCGGCGCCAGGCGATCTGGTCGAGGCCGAGCCCATGCGCCGCCGCGTAGCCTTGCTCCTCCCCGCTCGCCTCGAAATTGCGCGCCGGCTCCTTCCTATATTCGCGTTGCCAGAACCACGGAATGAAGACCAGCGCGTAGTCGCCTTCGCCGCGCTCGGCAGCGCGGCAGAGCGAATGGAACAGGCCCTGGCGCCCGGCCGAGGTCGATTCGAGCACCACCTCGGTCCCCGCCGCGTCGGGCACCGATTGCAAGGCGCCCGCGACGTGGGATTCGGCATGCGGCCAATAGGCGACTTCCGAGCCGTGAAAAAATTGCACCGTCTCGCCGCGCCCCGCACCCCGCGCGCCGGCGGTACCGACGCGGAAGCCGCTTTCGAGCCGGTCGAAGATCAGCTCCTTCGCGTTGGACGCCTTGCGGCTCGGCCGCAACGGTGCGGGGCAATGGGTGTAGAAGCGCTTGGTGATGCCGAAGAGATGGGTCGTCGCGTCCTCGACGTGAGTCAGGATGTAGGCGCTGACGCCCTTCCGGTGCGTCACCTTCCAGAAATAACGCGCCTCGACATAGGTGCTGCAGCCCTGCTGGCGCCCCTTGAGCACGAGCGCGCGCACGCGGCCCCGCTCCTCGAGCTGGCGCTCGAGCGCCGCGTGGAGATGGCGCTGCGCGTCGTTGAGGACGAGACGCTCGACCCGCCCCTCCTTGGTGCGGATCGTGAGGCAGTGCTCGGCATAGAACTCGAAATCGTCCTTGAGGCGCTGGCGTAGCGCCTTGTCGCGCGCATCGAGAGGCATCGGAACTCGCTGGGAGGGGGAACGGGCGCAAACGGATCGGCGCCGGTCCGCTCAATCGAGCTCCTCGAGCGCATCTTCGTGACGCAGGGCGATGCCGCCCTGATGGGCGACGCGCGCAAGCCGCGGATGGAGATAGGGGGCCGCGTCGCGCGCGAGCGCCGCCGCCTCGTCGAAGCGCTGGGCGCGCCAATGCTGGCGCATCACCGCGAGCAGGACCTCGAGCGGCGTCGGGCATTCGGTTTCCGTCGCCGCCGACTTCGCGCCCGCGTCCCGCCCGCACTCGCCGGGGGCGACGGATGCGGGCGGGAGCGCGCAGCGCGGGCTCGCCGTGGCGGGCGCGGGCGTGCGCCGCCGCTTGCCGGGAAGCGCAGGCGGCGGTTTTGGCCCGCCGGTCTCATGGCTGAGAAGCGGCGGGCGCGCGTCGTCGGCGGAGGAGGTCCCATGGCGCCGGGCGGGCAGGCGCGGCGCGGGCCGGGCTAGGCCGGCCTGGGACGGGACGACGACGACGCGACTCTCGGGGTCGGCGGCGATTTTTTCGGCGCGTGGCCGCGCGTCCTCGTCGCGCGCGTGGCGCGAGCGGGCGGATTCTTTGCGCGGCATGGAGCGTCTCCCGCGCGATGCGGATCGAGCGCCGCAACGTCGCGCGAAAAAATTGCCCGCCAGGCAGAGCCGGGCGGGCAGTCAACTTGGGAAAATGCGCGAACGGGTATTTCGCACTGTACGAAAAACCTAACGCGGCGCTTTTATCGCGTCAAGGGAAAAAGTTTCGACCGGTGCAACTTTGTTCGATTCGTGCGCGCGGCGCCGAATCAGGCCCGAATCATTAATTGTTCAGCGGCACACGCGGCGAGCAATTATGTCCGCCGTAGCTCACGCAGGTCTGCATGTTGTTCCAATCGATGAACGCCGTGGTGAACCAGTAAAGCAGGCCGACCCCGACCAGCACCGCGAGCAGCACGATGAAGGGATTGCCCCTCGGCTGGGCGGGGCGCTTTCCAGCCGGCGCGGGCTTGGGCGGCGCCGTGGCGCCGCTCTCGCGCGAGCCTTGCGGAGAATCCCGATCAGCCATGGGTCGAGGTTCCGAACGATACGGCGCGCCGCCGGAAACGCCCGGCGACCCACGCTAGGACGATGTCGCGCTTAGTAATGGTGAAGCTCGATCGGCGGCAGGCAGCCGCGCTTGCCCATGGTGACGCAGGTGATGAGATCGTTCCATTCGAGGAACGACACGGCGAGCCAATAGGCGAGCGCGACCCCCGCGAAGACCGCGAGCAGCACGAGATAGTCGCGCACCGCACTCGGCATGGCGGGCCGGCGCGCCGGCGCTCGGACCGGTCCGTTGTCGTTGGCGGCGCGCACCGGCGTGCGCCGGACGACCGTATTCCCGTTCCTGTTCATGGCGCGATTTTATCAATCGCGGCGGGCGGTGCCTAGTGCGGTGGATTTGCAGTGCCTGACTTTTCGATGGCATTCACGCTTGGGAACCTCAAATCCGAGTACCACACTAGATTCAAGATGTTGCCGGTGTGGCGCGGAATCCGAAATTCGCCCGCGGGGCCTCCCCGGGCTGCGGCGAGTTTCCGATTCGCCACGCTAGGGCAACGGCGTCGCGCTTTTCAGCCCCGCCCTGCGCGCGCGGCCTTGTCGACCCGGTGGTAATGGTCCTGAAGCAGATACAGGGCCGCGACCAGGACGCCCCGGGCCGCGGTTTCGTTGAAGGTCACGCGCCCGGCCCAGCTTTGGCGCAAGGCCCAGTCCTTGACCGTCTCGTCGCGCCCGACGCAATGCCACGCGATCGAGCCCGAGGGCGCCGAGGCGCCGCCGAGCGCGTCGAGTGCTGCCCAAAGTGCGCGCCGCGCGTCGAGCCGATGCTCGGTCGGCTCGGGCGCTATGCCCGTGCGCGGCAAGCGCTCGAGGGGACCCGCGCGCAAGCTCTCGAGTCCCGCGGCCGCGAAATCGCGCCGAAAGCGGTAGACCGCGCGCCGCATTGCAGCATCGATGGTGCCGCTCTCCTCCATCCGCGCCCAGCGATCCTTGACCCGCAGCGGCCGGCTGTCGGGTCCGCGATCCTCGAAGGGTGCACGCGCGAGCGCCTCGACCGGGTCGTGACGCGCGCGCTCGGGCGTGGCACGGAGCGGCGCCTCGCCCTCGCCCGCCTCATGCGCCGCCGCCTCGTTTCGTGGCACGGCAGCAAGGCGCTTCTGGCGCGCCGCCGAGCGCCGCATCGCCTTGCGCGTCTCGGTCTCGGCGACCCGGTCCATGATCTCGTCGGTAAGGGCGGAATTGCGCGTCATTTTCGTCGCTCGCATGAAAAATGGCGGGATCGGCATCGGCGAATCCCGACGCCGCTCATGCCGTAATGGGTCCAAGATGGCGCTTACACACCATAATGGTGTTTTCAAGTCAAGCGAAAAGACACCATAATGGTGTATCTTGAATGCGGGGCAGCGCCGGACGCGAGAGCACGTCGCGCGCCTGCCTCGCCCGGACCGGGAAGGGAGGGCCGACCGACATGAGTCCCCTGCGCAAGATCCGCGAGGCGCGTGGGTTGAGCCAGCCGGCGCTGGCCAAGCTCGTGCGCACCTCGCAGCAGCAGATCGATCGTCTCGAGAAAGGACAACGCGCGCTCACCCTTAAATGGGCGCGCCGCCTGGCGCCGGCCCTGGGCGTCCAAGCCCACGAGCTCGGGCCCGACCAGGAATACGAGATCGCGCCGGTCAAGGGCTATGTCGGCGCGGGCGAGGAAGTGCGTTATTTCGAGGACCAGGGCGATCGCGTGGCCGAAGAGGTCGAGGCGCCGCCGGGCGAGCACGATTCGGTGGCGCTCAGGGTGCGCGGCGACAGCATGAACCCGCGCTATTTCGAGGGCGAGCTCATCTTCTATTCGCGCCTACGCGGGACCGACCCGGCGAATTGCCTTTACGAGGACTGCGTCGTGCGTTTGGCCGACGGGCGCACGCTCCTGAAGCTGATCGAGCCGGGAAGCGAGGCGGGCACCTACACGCTGCGCTCCTACAATCCCAACACGCCCATCATGACCAACCGCAAGCTCGACTGGATGGCGCCCGTGGTGTGGCGCGGCCCGCGTCGGCGCGATCCTTTGACCCGGAAGCGCTGAGCGATTGCGCCGGGCAGCCGCGCCGCGCGGCCGCCGCGACTTTCAGCCGCCTTGCATTTTTGCGTCCGCTTCCTCAAGCTGGCGGCCATATCGCTCCTCCGGGCGGGGAAAACCGGAGCGGGCAATTGGGCGCGGCCGGCGCGCGAGAGAATGAGGGGTCGAGCGCATGTCGCCCGCGCAAGGCGCGTCCTCCGAGCGCTTGGAGGACGGCAGCTGGATTTTTCACTGGGATCGGCCCCCGCCGACACCCCTTCTGCGTAGCGTGCTCGCCTATTGGGACAGCCGGCGCGGCGCGAAGCCCATGCCGGCGCGCGCGGATCTCGACCCGCTCCACATTCCGAACCTGCTGCCGCGCATCATGCTGTTCGACGTCCTGCGCGACCCGCTCGATTTCCGCTACCGGCTGATCGGCACCGGCGTGTGCGAGCGCCTCGAGCGGGACACGACCGGCCTCAAAATGTCCGATCTCCCGCAGAAGTCCGCGCCGAGTGCGGTATTCCGCTTCGCCGCCGCGATCTGCGCGGAGCGCCGGCCCGGCTGGACGCGCCTGCCCTATATCGGCCCGGATCGCTTCATCCGCTACGCGGTCAGCGTCGGCGCACCGCTCGCGTCGGACGGCGAGACGGTCGACATGCTGTTCTACGGAGTCGATTTCGTCGCCGGCGATCCGCACGCCGAAGCGTGACGGCGGCCGCACGGCTTCGGGCACGCCGCCGGCACGAGGGCGTTTCCCGTGCCGGCGCGAGCGGGATCAGGCCGCCTTGTTGTCGCGCCTGATGTAGGCGCCCTCGCAGTGATGGGCGCAATAGGGACGGCCGGGCTCGATCGGCGCGCCGCAGAAGTGGAAATCCTGGCTCGCCGGATCGCCGATCGGCCACTGGCAGGTCGGGCCCTTGTAATTGGCGGCGGCGGGGCGCGGCGGCGCGGGCGCGCGCTCGACACGAATGGGCGACGGGCGGGCCGCGAGGCCTAGACGGTGGGCCTTGCCGATCACGGCGTTGCGCGTGACCGAGCCCAGCCGTTCGGCGATCTGGCTGGCCGAGAGGCCCTGGGCCCAGAGCTGCTGAAGGGCCGAGACCCTCTCCTCTGTCCAAAACATGTGGCACCTCGTTATAGATGTAGTGGTCACATACCTGACATACACAAAATACTGGGGCCCCACGCCGGAGTCGAGTCAGATTCCATCGGGTAACCGTGGAATCTTGTGGGTAATTTCACGCACCGGACTTGGCAGAAAATGATCGAACTTGGTCATTGCTGCCAAACCCCCGCGCGCCCAAGATAGCGCCATGAAAAAGCCCGCCCAGCCCCCGCTCCGCCGTCCGCCGCGCGCGTCGATCGACGCCGTGCCGGCCGCACCCGAGACGCGCACGCGCCGCGTCGGCATCGTGGTCTATCCCGACATCCAGATTCTCGACATGGCCGGACCGCAGGCGGTGTTCGAGGCGGCGTCGCGCATGCTGCATCAGAAGGGGGCCGCGGCGCGCGCCTACGAGACGATCTCGCTCGGCCCCGGAACGCCGACCGTGCGCAGCACCGCCGGAGTCGCGTTCCTGGTCGACCGCGCTTACGCCGATTTCGACGCGCCGCTCGACACGCTGCTCATCGCGGGCGGTCAAGGGAGTCGCGCGATGCGGCGCGACGCAACGCTCGTCGAATGGCTGAAGCGCATGGCGCCGCGCGTGCGCCGCCTGGGCTCGGTCTGCACCGGTGCCCTCGTGCTCGCGGCGACCGGCCTTCTCGACGGCAAGCGGGCCACGACCCATTGGGCCTCATGCGCGCTCCTCGCGCACGATCATCCCGCGGTCAAGGTCGACGCGGACGCGATCTGGGTGCGCGACGGCAACACCTACAGCTCGGCCGGCGTCACCGCGGGGATGGATTTGGCGCTCGCATTGGTCGAGGAGGATTGGGGACGCGCGCTTGCGCTCGAGGTCGCGCGTTATCTCGTCATGTTCGTGAAGCGCCCGGGCGGCCAATCCCAATTCAGCGCCCATCTCGCCGCGCAAACGGCCGAGAGCCCGCCCATCAGGGCGCTCCAGGCGTGGATCCTCGATCACCTCGCGGACGATCTCGCGGTTCCCGCGCTTGCCGCGCGCGCGGCGATGAGTCCGCGCAATTTCGCGCGCGTGTTCCTGCGCGAGGCCGGATCGACGCCGGGCGACTTCGTCGAGAATGCGCGCCTCGAGGCGGCGCGCCGGCTCCTCGAGGAAAGCGCGCACCCGATCGAGATCGTGGCGCGCCGCGCGGGCTTCGGCAACGCGGAGCGCTTGCGCCGCGCCTGCCAACGCCGGCTCGGCGTGAGCCCGCAGGATTATCGCGACCGTTTCCGCTCGCGCGCGCGGCCGAGACCTTCACCGTATTCCGAGGCAGCACGGGCGTAGGGCCGCCCGGATTGCAGCGAGCGCCGGGCGCTGCGAACGTCGTTGCGCGCGCGCGCAAAACCGATCATTCTCAACGTCCGTAAGCCGCGATATACCGAGCGTCGCAACAAATGCTCACGATCGAGATCGAGCGTGAAAACGATGGACGCTGGATCGCCGAGGTACCGGCGCTTCCCGGCGTGCTCGCTTATGGCAAAACGGAAGCCGAAGCGCGCATGCACGCCACGGCGCTCGCGCTTCGGGTCATTGCCGACCGTATCGAGAACGGCGAGCCGCTGCCGGACGAGGCTCGGAATCTGTTCGCGGCGTGAGCGCCTGGCCGGCCGTCAAGGCGGGTCGAGTCCTGCGCGCGCTTCAGCGCATTGGATGGACGGTTAAGCGGCAAGTCGGCTCGCACCGCGTGCTCGCGCGTCATGGTTGGAGCGATTTCGTGTTCGCCTTTCACGACGGCGACGAGATCGGGCCCACCATGCTTGCCAGGATCGCGAAGCGCACCGGGCTAGAGCCGGGCGATCTCTGAAACCCAGGTCGTCCTTCGCCTCCGCCGAAGGCGCCCCTAACCTCCTCGCAGGCGCAGCAAATCCGGCGCAACGCGGACGCTCCTGCCTTGTGGCCGCCCGGGCCAGGGTTTACCGTCCTCCGCGGCCTTGAGCTTCGAGCGGACGGTGAGCCCCGATGGACGGCAATCTGCAGGTAACGCCCGAGCGGCTGCTGATCCTTCTCGGCCTCGCCTTCTTCTTCGGGCTCGCGTTCGAGGAATTCTACGGCGCCGACCCGGAAAAGCCGCCGGGCGGCGTGCGCACCTTCCCGCTCCTCGCCCTCGCAGGCGGCTTGCTCTTCTTCCTCGAGCCCCATTACGCGCTGCCGTTCGTTGCCGGCCTCGCAGCGCTCGGCATCTGGCTCCTCGCCTACTACAAGAGCCGCGTCCGGCCCGACCTCGAGCCCGCGCGGCGCGACGCCGGTCTCATGGTTCCGGTCTGCAATCTGTTGGCATATCTCGGCGGGCCGATCGTGCTGTGGGGACCGATCTGGCTCGGCGTCGCGTTCGCGGTCGCGGCAGTCCTGCTCCTCGGCGCGCGCGCGCCGCTTCACGCCCTCGCGCGCCGCCTGCCCCAGGACGAGCTGAGCGCGGCGGGCAAGTTCCTGATCCTGACCGGCATCGTGCTCCCGCTTCTTCCCAACAAGCCGGTGACGACGCTCACCTCGATCACGCCCTACCAGGTCTGGCTCGCGGTGATCGCGGTGAGCACGATCTCCTATGCGAGCTATCTCGTGCAGCGTTACGTGGCGCCGCGCGCGGGCGGGCTGCTCGCGTCCGTCCTGGGCGGGCTCTATTCCTCGACCGCGACCACGGTCGTGCTGGGCCGCGAGCTGCGCCAGGCACCCGAGCGTACGGCGCTGCTCCAAAGCGGAATCGTGCTCGCGACCGCGATCATGTATCTGCGCATCGCGGCCGTGGTCGCCGTGTTCAATCTGGCGCTCGCACTCGAGCTCTTGCCATGGCTCCTCGGCCTCGCGGCATTTTCGGCGCTTCTCGCGGGTGCCTGCTACGCGCGACACCGTGGTGCCGCACCCGCGAGCGGTGCTACGGCGGCACCCGCCAATCCGCTCGCGATCGGCACGGCGCTTCTGTTCGCGGCCCTCTTCGTCGCGATCTCGCTCGTCTCGAGCTGGGTGCAGGGCCGCTTCGGCTTTGCCGGACTCTATTGGCTCGCGGCCATCGTCGGGGTCACCGACATCGATCCCTTCGTGCTCTCGGTCGCCCAAGGCGCCGCGCACGATGCGGCCCTCGCGTCCCAAGCCGCGACCATCCTGATCGCGGCCTCGTCCAACAACGCGCTCAAGGCGGCCTACGCCGTCGCGTTCGGACGCTGGCGCGGCGGCGCGGTGCCGGCCGCGGCATTGGTGCTGGTGGGAATTGCCGGAATCGGGCTCGCGCTCTGGCTCACCCGTTGACGTCGACCACGACGCGGCCCTGCACCTGGCCCTTGAGAATCTGGGGCCCGAGCGCGAGCACGTCCGCGAGCGGAACCTTGCGGATGCCGGATTCCAGCTTCGCGAAGGGAAGATCGCGCGCGAGACGCTGCCACGCGGCGGCACGCCGGTCCTGGGCGCACATCACCGAATCGATGCCGAGCAGGTTGATGCCGCGCAGGAGGAATGGGATCACGCTCGCGGGGAAATCGGCCCCGCCGGCGAGTCCGCAGGCGGCGACGCTGCCGTGGTATTTGAGCTGGGCGAGCGTGTTCGCGAGCGTATTGCCGCCGACCGCGTCGACGGCACCCGCCCAGCGCTCGCTCGATAGCGGGCGCGACGGCTTCTCCGCGAGCTCGGCGCGCGGCACGATCGTGCTGGCCCCGAGCCCCTTGAGATAGTCCTCGAGCGCCGGGCGTCCGGTCGAGGCCGCGACCTGGTAGCCGAGCTTGGCGAGAATCGCGACCGCAACGCTCCCGACCCCGCCCGCCGCACCGGTCACCAGCACCTCGCCCTGGTCGGGCGCGAGCCCGTGCTCCTCGAGCGCCATGATTGCGAGCATCGAGGTGAAGCCCGCCGTGCCGACGGCCATCGCCTGGAGTGTCGTCATGCCCTTGGGCAGCGGCACCAGCCAGTCCGCCTTGACGCGCGCGCGTTGCGCATAGCCGCCCCATTGATTCTCGCCCACGCGCCAGCCCGTGAGCACCACCTTGTCGCCGGGCTTGAATTTGGGCGAGGCCGAGGCCTCGACCGTGCCCGCGAAATCGACCCCCGGCACGTGGGGATATTGGCGCACCAGGCGGCCGATGCCGCCGAGGATCATGCCGTCCTTGTAATTGAGCGTCGAATAATGGACGCCGACCGTGACTTCGCCTTGGGGCAGCGCCGATTCCTCGAGCGTCTTGACGGCGCCGCTCACCTTCCCATCCCGCTCCTCGAGCAGGATCGCCTTGAAGCTCATGGAACGCCTCCAGCCCGTTCAGCGGATGGCTTCGAGAATGCTCGCGTAATTGGCGACCCCGGCGCCGCCCATGTTGAACACGCCCGCGAGCTTCGCTCCCGGCACCTGCATCTCGCCCGCGAGCCCGCGCGCCTGCATGGCCGCCATGATGTGCATGGATACGCCGGTGGCGCCGATCGGATGGCCCTTCGACTTGAGCCCGCCCGAGGGATTGACCGGGAGCTTGCCGCTCTTCTCGGTCCAGCCCTCCTCGATCGCGCGATGGCCCTCGCCCGGCTTCGCGAGGCCGATCGCCTCGTACTGCATGAGCTCGGCGATGGTGAAGCAATCGTGGGTCTCGAGCACCGAGAGGTCGTCGAGCGTGAGGCGCGCCTCGCCGAAGGCGAGCCGCCACGCCTCGGCGCAGCCCTCGAGCCGCGTCATGTCGCGCCGGCTCATGGGCATGAAGTCGGTCGCGTGCGCGGCGGCGCGAAACGCGATCGCCTTCTTGCACGAAAGCGCCGTCTCGACGTCGGCGAGCACGAGGGCGGCGGCGCCGTCCGAGACGAGCGAGCAGTCGGTGCGGCGCAAGGGGGCGGCGACGATCGGGTTCTTGTCGCTCACGGTGCGGCAGAACTCGTAGCCGAGATCCTTCCTGATCTGGGCATAGGGATTGACGACGCCGTTCTTGTGGTTCTTGGCCGCGATGCGCGCGAGCGCGTCCGACTTGTCGCCGTAGCGCTGGAAATAGAGCTGGGCGATGCGGCCGAAGAGGGCCGCGAAGCTGCCGCACTGCTCGCGCTCCTCCTTGGCGTAGCTCGCCTTCATGAGGAAGTCGCCGAGCGCGGCGCCCGACACTTCGCTCATCTTCTCGACGCCGACCACGAGGGCGATGCGCGCGTCGCGCGCCTTGATCGAGCCGAGCCCGCCATGGATCGCGGCGGTGCCGGTCGCGCACGCGTTCTCGAGCCGGGTCGCGGGCTTGAAGCGCAAGGCGTCGTCCGCCTGGAGCACGAGAGAGGCCGGGAAATCCTGGTAGACGAAGCCGCCATTGAAATTCCCGATGAAGATGCGGTCGACGTCCTTGGCCTCGATGCCCGCGTCGGCAAGGGCGCCGCGCGCGACCTGGACGATCATCGCCTCGATGTCCTCGCCTTCGTGCTTGCCGAAGGGAAGATGGCTCCAGCCGACGATGCAGGCGGTCATGGCGGGCTCCTTGGTTGGGTCGTTTGCGCGGGCGTCGTTTCCTCGGGCGCCCTGATCCTTGGGCCTCGATTCCCCGGTCTTGATCCCCGGGGCGCTCGACCATAGCAGAGCCGGCAAGGCCCGGGAAAGAGGGCGCTTTCCCGCGCCGGCTCGGCGGATTTCGCGCTCGGGACGGACATTCCGGCGATGGGAAGCGTCGCATTCCGCGGCTAGAATGGCGCGGAAAAACGGGGGTGCCACGCGAGATGTCCCAGGACACGGAGCGCGACGAGGTGGGGGTGCTGGGCGCGCGTTCGCTCTCGGAGATTTTCCTCGTCTTCCTGCGTCTCGGCCTCACCTCCTTCGGCGGGCCGGTCGCGCATTTGGGCTATTACCGCGACGAGTTCGTCCAACGCCGCCGCTGGCTCGACGAAGGGCATTACGCCGACCTCATCGCGCTTGCGCAGCTCCTTCCCGGCCCGTCGAGCAGTCAGGTCGGCTTCGCGATCGGCCATCTACGCGGGGGACTCGTAGGCGCGCTCGCGGCCTGGGTCGGTTTCACCGCACCGTCTGCGATCGCGATGATCTTGTTCGGCTACGGCATCGACGCGTACGGCCACCTCGTCGGCGTGGGCGCGTTGCGCGGACTCCAAGTCGCGGCGGTCGCGGTCGTGGCACTCGCCGTCCTGAGCATGGGACGAGCCCTCACGCCCGACCGGCCGCGTATCACGCTCGCCGCCCTCGCGACCCTCTTGACGCTTTCCTGGCCCGGCGCCTTGGGGCAGATCGCGGCGATCGTCGCGGGCGCGCTCGCGGGACTATTCGTCCTACCCGACGCGACGAAACAAACCGACGCAACGAAGCCAAGCCCAAGCGCCGCCCCACGCGAGATCGGGCCCAGGGTCGGACGCCTCTTGGCGCTCGCGTCCTTGGGCGCGTTCTTCGTATTTCTCGCCGGACTCCCGATCGCGGCGAGCCTGGCACCCAGTCATGCGCTCGCGCTGGTCGACCGGTTCTACCGCGCGGGCGCGCTGGTGTTCGGCGGCGGGCACGTGGTGCTGCCGCTGCTGCAGGCCTCGGTGGTCCCGCCGGGCTGGATCTCGAACGGCGCGTTTCTCGCGGGCTACGGTGCGGCGCAGGCGCTGCCCGGCCCGCTCTTCACCTTCGCAGCCTATCTCGGCACCGTGATGGAGCCCGGACCCAACGGCTGGATCGGCGCGCTCCTATGCCTCGGTGCGATCTATCTCCCGAGCTTCTTTCTCATGCTCGGCGCCTTGCCGTTCTGGGATTATGCCCGCGGCCATGCCCGCGTGCGCGCGGCACTCGCGGGCATCAACGCCGCCGTGGTCGGCCTGCTGCTCGCGGCTCTCTATCGCCCGGTCTGGACCAGCGCCATCCATGGCGCGGGCGATTTCGCGTTAGCACTCGCGGCCTTCGTGCTGCTCGCCCAATGGCGCGCGCGCCCCTGGCTCGTGGTGCTGCTCTCTGCCGGCGTGGGAGCGTTGATCGGCGCTTAAGGCCGGCCGCCGAACATGCCGAACGGCCCATTGGTGAACCCGACCGAGGGCGAGACGGGGGACTGGCTCGGGTCGAAATAATTGCGCGTCCCGTAGGCCGGGCTCTGACCGTCCGGCTGGGCGCCGTGGCCGGTCATCGAGAAATTCATGTGGCCGCCGAGGAAATTCACCCCCGAGCCGTTGGAATAGCCCGAAGTACCCGAGGGGTCGGTCAATTTCTGGATCGGCGCGCTCTCGTCCGGATCGACGAGGTTCTGCCCGTCGCCGCCGCTGCTGTAATGCTCGATGGTGAACGCGGCGGCGCTGCCGGCGCCCCACAAAAACGACGCGGCGGCGAAAGCGAGCCCGAATGCCATGGAATTCAATCTTGTGCGTGTCATGGCAACCCCGATTGGCGACGTCGATTTGCGACCTCGGCCGAGCGGCCGGCCGGACACGCCGTCGCGCGCCCGTTCCCTCGCTAACTTAGGCTTTTTGCCCGGATTTGCAAGGCTGCGACGCCGGCGCTCAGGGCCATTCGCGCCTTGACCCGGGCCGCGGCCAGGGACAAAAGTGCCTCGCGCCGCATGGCCCGGCGCGACACGGCGCCCGGGGAGGAATCGAAATGAGATGCGCTTCGAGAGCAGCCTTGGTCTTGTGCGCGCTCGCGACCCTTGCGGCCTGCGGCGGCTCGGGTTCGAAGAGCGCGGCACCGCCCGGCACGGCGGCGGCGAAATCCGACTCCTCGAGTTGGCTCCCGGACATCAAGCTCTCGGGCGGAAAGCCGTTCTACATCGCGCTCGTCTCCGCGACCACGGGTCCCTACGCGCGCCAGGGCGACGAGCTGCGCGCCGGCGTCGGCCAGGCGGTCGACGATCTCGACGCGAACGGCGGCGTGCTCGATCGCGTGATGGTCATGCGTCCGGTCGACGATCGCTGCGATCCCAAATACGCCCAGGCGATCGCGCGCGGCATCGCGGCCCAGCATATCCAGATCGTGATCGGCCATCTCTGCCCGGCGGCGACGCTGGCGGCGGCCGACATCTACGGCGAGGCGGGCATTCTGCTGCTCGCCCCCACCACGACCGACGATGCGCTCACCGACGACGCGGCCGCGCGCGGCAGGATCGACATCGTGCGCGTGGCACCGCGCGACGACGAGCAGGGTGCGCTGCTCGCGCACCATCTGCGCACGGCCTATCCCAACGCGCCGGTGGCGCTGGTCTCGGACGGCACCGAATACGGCAAGACCATCGTCGATTCGACCCGGCGCGCGCTCGTCGCGGCCGGCGTGCACCCGGTGCTCGACGAGACCGTGGTGCCCGCGTCGGAGGCCTATGCGTCCCTCGTCGGGCGCATGAAGGCGGCGGGCGTGGGGGCGGTGATCTATGGCGGCGCCAGCGCCGACGGCGCCCATCTCCTGCTCGAAATGCGGCATCAGGGTCTCGCCGCCGCGTTCGGCGGCGGGAGCCTCTTGTTCGCGCCCCAATTCTGGACCGTCGCCCAAAGTGCGGCCGAAGGCACCTTCATGCCCTGGCTCCCGGACCCGGCCAAGATCATGAGCGGCACGTTGCAGCCATACGCGGGCAATCGCGGCGGCTACAGCTCGGGCCTCGGCATGGGCATCCAGGGCTACACGCTCTACGGCTACGCCGCAGTCCAGGTCTTCGCCCAGGCGGCGACGCGCGCGAACTCGATCGATCCGCTCGCGGTCGCGAAGGCGATCCGCCAGGGGAGCTACCAGACCGTCATCGGCCGGCTCACCTTCGACGCCAAGGGCGACGCCCAAGGCCTCGGCTTCGTGCTCTACGCCTGGCACAATGGCGGCTACGTCAGCTTCAACGACTAAGGGCGCGGACGAAGGCGCCGCGCGGGCAATCGAGCGCGACCGAAGGCGCAAAAGAAAACGCCGCGCGCGGCTGCGCACGGCGTTTCCGTTCGACGCTCGAAGGCGGCGCCGCGGCGCCCGGAGGCGCGGCCGCGCCGGCGCTTCGGTCAGGCCGCCTGCAGATTGACGGCGGAGACGCGACCGTCGCGGCCGCGCTCGAGCTCGTAGGACAGCTTCTGCCCCTCGTTGAGCGAGCCGAGACCCGCGCGCTCGACCGCGGTGATGTGGACGAAGACGTCCTTCGACCCGTCGGCCGGCTGGATGAAGCCGAAGCCGCGCTGGGTGTTGAAGAACTTGACTGTACCGGTTGCCATGATGGCCTCCTGTTGAGATGAACGAACGCACGCGCGACGAACCCGCCGCGCGTGAGCAGATACCGGCCTCATGGAAAGTTTGCTGGATGTGCGCCCCTAGCGGGGGCAGATCGGCAAGCCGCCGAAGCAGATAGTCTGACGGCGCATAAATGGCCGCGCGCGCGGCGAAAATCAAGACATCTTTTTGCCACACTCGGGCCGGACGCGACTCGGGCGCACCCGTGGGATACCACAAATGCCTGATATCAAGGCCAGATTTGGCACGGCCGTTGCAGTTCCCCCATGCGCGAGGGTGAGCCCGTGGAGAGACGCGCATGGCCGAGACGCCGATCCGACTGCACAGCGAGAAGCTCGAGGATCTCTATCGCTACTGGCTGCTGAAGAAGGGTCGGCGCCCGGCCCCCGCGCGCGCCGAGATCTGGCCCGAGGAGATGCGCGGGTTCCTGCCTTACCTGTTCCTGGTCGACGTGATCGGCGAGCCGCCGCGCTTCCGCTTTCGCCTGGTGGGGACCAAGGTGGTCGAGGCGTGCGGCGCCGACCATACGGGCGATTTCTTCGAGGACGCGGCGCTCGAGACCCGCGGCGGCGAGCGCGTGGACGAATACCGCCTGGCGGTCGCCGGACGCCATCCCATGGCGCGCCGCTGGACCCTCGACACGGAGGACGACCGCCATCTGCAATGCGAGCGCCTGATCCTGCCGCTTTCGGCGGACGGGGAGCGCGTCGACATGCTGCTGTGCGGGCTCGCGGCGCAGGATCGGGGCAAGCGCGCGGCGCGCTGACGCCGGCGCCCCGACTCCGGCGGGGTGCTATTTGCAATTTGCTCAGCGTTCTGCGGGCAGCGTCTCCTGGAAGCGCACCGGGATGCCGCCTGGCGCCCCCAGCGCCTCGTCGTCGCGCATCGCGACGCGGCCGCGGATCACGGTCGCGCGCGGCCAGCCCGTGACCTCCATGCCGTCGAACGGCGTCCAGCCGCAGCGGCTCGCGATCCACCGGTTCTCGATGCGGCGGCGCGCCTTGAGGTCGACGATGGTGAAGTCCGCGTCGTAGCCGAGCGCGATGCGCCCCTTGGCGGCGATGTTGTAGATACGCGCCGGCCCCGCCGCGGTCAGGTCGACGAAACGCGCAAGGGTAAGCCGGCCCGCGTTCACATGGTCGAGCAGGATCGGCACCAGCGTCTGGACGCCCGGCATGCCCGACGGGCTCTCGGGATAGGGCCGCGCCTTCTCCTCGCGCGTGTGCGGCGCGTGGTCGGAGCCGATCACGTCGACCACACCGTCCGCGACCGCGCGCCAAAGCGCCTCGCGGTGCCGCGCGTCGCGGATCGGCGGGTTCATCTGCGCGTAGGTGCCGAGCCGGTCGTAGCACTCGGGGGCCGCGAAGGTGAGATGCTGGGGCGTCGTTTCGACCGTCGCGATGTCCTTGTGGCGCGCGAGCTCGGCCATCTCGCCGGCCGAGGTCACGTGCAGCACATGCACGCGCCGCCCGGCGCGGCGCGCGAGCGCGAGAAGTCGCTTCACCGCGCGGAGCGCCGTTTCCTCGTCGCGCCATTCGGGATGGGCGTGGGGCCGGCCGCTTTCGAGTGCTATGGAGCGGCGCTCGATGAGACGCGCCTCGTCCTCGGCATGGACCGCGACGCGCCGGCGCCCGTGGCGCAGCACGTCGAGAACGCCGGCATCGTCCGCGACCAAAAGCGTCCCGGTCGAGCTGCCCATGAACATTTTGACGCCCGCGCAGCCGGGCAAGGCCTCAAGGCGCGCGAGCTCCATCGCGTTCTCGTGCGCGGCGCCGATGAAGAAGGCGTGATCGACCCAAGCGCGGCCCCGGGCGCGCTTGAACTTGTCCTCGAGGAGCGCCTGGGTCGTCGTACTCGGCCGCGTGTTGGGCATCTCGAACACCGCGACCACGCCGCCGAGGAGCGCCGCCTTGGTCCCGGTCTCGAGGTCTTCCTTATGCTCGTTGCCCGGCTCGCGCAGATGCACCTGGGTGTCGATCGCCCCCGGCAGGACCTCGAGCCCACGCGCGTCGAAGGTCTCGGCCGTAGGCGCGGCGGCGAGATCGCCGAGCGCGGCAATGCGGCCCTCGCGCGCGCCGAGATCGGCCTCGACCGGCCCCGAAGGTGTGAAGAGGCGGCCGTTGCGGATGACGAGGTCGAAGCTTTCGGGCATGGATTCCTCTCGAGGTGGGCTTGGCTTGGCGTTCGGTCCTGTCGCGCGCGTTGGCGACGCGCTATTCGCCGCGGCGCGCCAACGCGTCGATGCGCGCATTGACGAAGGGCGAGAAATGGCCGCGATAACGCGCTTGGAGCTCGGGCCGGCGCCAATCGCGCCCGGTGACCCGGCCGCGGCAAAGCGGCGAGCCGCAGTGGCAGGTCCAGGCGCCGACCAGATCCTCCTCGTCCTGCCAATAGGCATAGTCGGCCGTGAGCTCGGCGCCCGCCGGGACCGCGCGCCGCGTTGCAAACGTCACCGCGTCGACGAGCCAGAGATTGGGATCGCAGGAATGGTTGAGATAGTAATCCTCGAGGTCCGCATCGCCCGCGAGGGTCACCATGTAGACGCCCTCGCCGATCGGGATCGCGCTGTCGGGGACGATCGCGGTGCGCGCGAGTGCTGCGGCGTCGAGCACCGTTCCGCCCCATTCGATCACGATCTCGCCCGCCGCGATCGGCGCGCGCGCGAACATGCCGAGCCCGCCGGTCGCGGCCGGCCGGATCTCGATGCGTGGGTCGAGCCGGGAGCGCACAAGATATTGCCGCGCCGCGTCTAGAGCCTCCGCCACGTCACGCCTCCAACAGCTCGAATGCGTCCCCGGCACCCGCGATGCCCATGATATGACGCTGGTGCCAGCAGGCATAGAACAGGAGCGCCCATTCGGCGAAACCGGTGCGCTTTCCCGTGTGCGCGAACAGGCCCTCGACCGCGCGGCCGTCGCACAGCTCGCGGATGCCGGCCTGGCGTGCCACCAGCGGGCCGATGCGCTCGCACCGCTTTGCGATCCATTCCGCGACCGGGACCGTGAAGCCGCGCTTGGCGCTGAACGGTTCGGCCTCGGGCAGGTTCTGCGCGAGCCAGCGGCGCAGGAGCCACTTGCCGCGCCCGTCCGCGACCTTGAGCCGGTCGGGAAGCCGGAACGCGACCGACGCGACCGCGGCGTCGAGGAACGGCACGCGCCCCTCGATCGAATGGGCCATGAGGCAGCGGTCGACCTTGTTGAGGAGATCGTTCGGCAGCCAGTCCGCCACGTCGACCGCCTGGGCGACCTGGATCTTGGTGCGTCCGGCACTCGCGGCGGCGAGCTCGGAGGCGGCGATGCCGTCGCGCCAGCCCTCGAGATTGCCGCGCAAGATGCGGAGCCCGTCGAGGATGCCGCGCGCGCGCATGGTGCGCCCGCCCTTCCACCAGGGTCGCATGGCGCTGCGATAGCGGCCGTAGCCGCCGAACAGCTCGTCGCCACCTTCGCCCGTGAGAATCACCTTGAGCGAGCCCTTCACCACGGACGCGAGCTTGAAGGTGGGGAGTGTCGCGTAATCGGCCGTCGGGTCGTCGAGCGCATCGGCGACCTGCGGCAGAAGGGTCCAGAAATCCTCCTCGCCGAACTCGACGTCGACGTGCTCGGCGCCGACCCGCTCGGCGATCTTCCGCGCAAGCGCGCGCTCGTCGGCGACGCGGGTGCCCGAGAAGCCGATCGTGAAGGCGCGCACCGGCCGGTCGTTGAGCCGCGCCATGAGCGCGAGCAACGCCGAAGAATCGATGCCGCCCGAGAGGAACATCCCGTAGGGCACGTCGGCGCGTTGGTGCACGCGCACGGAATCGGCGAGCGCCGCGTCGAGGCGCTCGAGCGCCTCGCCTTCGCTCCAGCTCTCGGGCGCCCCCGCGGGCAGCGCCTGGCGCCGGTGGCGCTCGACCACGCGCCCTTCGGTGAGCACCAGCGTCTCCCCCGGCAGCAGGCGCCGGATGCCGCGTAGCGCGCTGTCGCGGCCCGTCGTGAATTGGAGCTCGACCAGCTCGGCGCGATGGAGCGGATCGAGTGCCGGCTGCGCGAGCCCGGCCGCGATGAGGGCGCGCGGCTCGGATGCGAAGGCGAACAGCTCGGGCCGCTCGACGTAATAGAGCGGCTTGATGCCGAACGGGTCGCGCACGAGGATGAGCCGGCCCGTGGGCGCGTCGTGGAGTGCGATCGCATACATGCCGCGCAGCCGATCGACGAACGCGAGCCCCAGGCGCCGGAACAAATGCAGCGCCGGCTCGAAGTCCGAGCCGGTCGCGAAGGCGATGTCGGCGAGGGCCGGGTCCTGGCGCTGCTCGACGTAATTGTAGATTTCGCCGTTGCCGACGAGCGCCGCCCCGCCCGGCTCGTGGAGCGGATGGCCGCCGGTCGCGAGGTCGATGATCGCGAGGCGGGTCTGCACCATGCCGACCGAGCCCGAGAGATAATGCCCGCGTCCGTCGGGTCCGCGATGGTAGAGGGAGTCCGCCATGCGCCGCAGCAGCGCTTCCTCGGGCGCGGCCCCGTTGGTCGTCATGATGCCGACGATGCCGCACATCAGGCCGCGACCTTCTTGAAGAATTCGAGATAGCGCGCGACCACGGCCGCCTCGGTGAACTGGGTGCCATAGGCCGCGCGCCCGCCGGAAACGAGCGACGCCGCGAGCGCCTTGTCCTCGAGCGCGCGGCGCATCTGGCGCGCGAGCGCGCCCGCATCGTCGATCGGCGCGAGCAACCCGCTTTTGCCGTCCTCGATATAGGCGCGCGGCCCCTCGCTCGCCGCCGCGACCACCGGCACGCCCTGCGCCCAGGCCTCGATCACCACGTTCCCGAGCGGCTCGCGGCGGGACGGACAGACGAGAAGGTCGGCCGCGGCGTAAAGCGCCGCCGCATCGTCGCGCCAGCCGAGGAAATGGACGCGGTCGCCGAGTCCGAGCCATGCGCACTCCGCCTCGAGCTCGTGCCGCTCGCTCCCCTCGCCCGCAAGCCAGAGATGCGCACCCGGCACTTGCGTCATCGCCTTGAGCAGCACGTCGAACGCCTTGTTCTTGTGGAGCCGGCCGAGGGCGAGCACGAGCGGCGCATCCTCCGGTGTCGCGAGACTCGCGCGCGGCACCGGCTGCGCCTCCTCGGCATCGACGAAATTCGGGAGATAATGCGCGCGCGCCTCGGGCCAACCCGCCGCGACCAGATAGGCCACGATGTCGGGCGTGTTGCCGACCAGGTGATCGCAACGCCGGTAATATTTGAGGTCGTAATAGCCGCCGAGGCGCGCCACATGCACGAACGCGCCGCCCGCCCCGCGCCCGCGCGGGCAGTAGGCGGTGGCGCGGCTCATCCAGCTCATCACGAGGTCGGGCTTGAACTCCGCGACCGCGCGGCGGAACGCGCGCCGGGTCGTGAAATCGAGAGCGCCGCCGAAGCCGAGCTCGATCGGCTCGAAGCCCTGGGTGCGTAGCGCCTCGGCGCGCTCGGGGTCGCGCCGCATCACGACGCGCTGCATGAGCCCCGCGCGCCCGAGCGCCGGCACGAGGCGCATGAAGAACGTCTCCGCGCCGCCATGCCGCGCCCCCGCCATCGCCTGAAGTACGCGCAACTCGCCCATCAATCCCGCTCGAGCGTTGCCTTGAGATAGGAGATCAGCGGATAGAGCCCGGCCATGAGCGCGATGAGGAAGCCATAGGCGCCCTCGCGGTACCCTTTGCGCCCGACATAGCATTTGAAGAAGCGCGAGAACAAGCGCCGCACATTGTCGACCAGGCTTCCCGCCTCGCCCGACGCGCGCAGATCGCGCGCGCGCGCGGTCGTGTAGCGGTCGAGACGCTGCAACATGTCGGAAATGTTGCGGTCGACGTAGTGGATCATGGGCGACTTCAGCCAGCGCCGCTCGCCGGAAAGCGTCAACTTGGGATGGATGCGCTGGTCGCCCCAGCGCTTCGCCCCCGGCGAGAAGAGGCGCACCGCGGCGGAGACGCCCCACGCGGCACCCCAGCCGTAGCGCACCAGCCGCTCGCCGATGTAATTGTCGAACGGAACGAGGAAATAGCCCGGCGCGGCATTCTTTATCGCCGCGCGGATTTCCTCGGCGAGGGCTTGCGGCACGCGCTCGTCCGCGTCGACCTCGAGGATCCAGCTCGAGCGGCACGCGGCGATGCCCGCCATGCGCCGCGGCCCCTCGATCTCCCAAGCGCCCTCGATCGCGCGCGCGCCGTAGCGCTCGGCGATTTCCTTGGTGCGGTCGGTGCAGCGGTCGAGCACGACCACGATCTCGTCGGCGAAGCGGAGCCCGTCGAGGCAGGCCGCGATCTGGCGTTCCTCGTTGCGCGCCACGACCAGCGCCGAGAGAGTCGCGGCACCCGCATCCTCGCTCATGCGGCCCGGCCCACGCTGCGGCGCCACAGCTCGACCGCCGCGCGCTCGACCGTATCGACGCTGAGACTGTCCATCAGCGTGTCGGTCGTGCGGTGGTCGTAGCCCGGCGTGCCCACCAGCTGGTCATAGTCGAGGTCCGTGCGCACATAGCCCGCGAGCGGCCCCCAGGGCGCGTAATGCTCGGGCCGGCTCGGGCCGAACAGGCCGAGGGTCGGCGCGCCCGACGCGGCGGCGAGATGCATGAGCCCGGAATCGTTGCCGATGAAAAGCGCGCAGCGCCGCAGCACGGTGAAGGCGGTCAGGAGATCGAGCTTGCCGATGAGGTCGAGGCGCCGGTTGGGACGGAGCGACGCGAGCACGGGCTGTGCCAGATTGCGCTCGTTCTCCGCGCCGAGGACCGCGACGTGCGCGTGCGCGAGCACGCCGTCTGGTGCCGTGAGGCGCTCGATGAGCTCGGCGAAATGGGCGCCGCGCCACATCTTGCCGCGCCAGTTCGCCGTGGGTGCGACCGCGAGCACCGGGGGCGAGCCGTCCGGGATCAGCTTCTGCGCGCGCTGCCAATGCTCGGGCCGGGTCCAGATGCGGGGTGCCAGCACGCGCTCCTCGCCGACGACGCGCGCGAGCTGCGCCAGGCGATGCTCGAGCGCGTCGCTCGGCTTGTGCACGAAGCGCCGGCGCGCGAGGAGGAAATAGGCGAGCGCCGTCGCGCGCAGATCGACCACCGCGTCCCAGGAGCGGGGTGCTACGCGCGGCCAGAGCTTGGCCCAATGGAGTCCGTAGCGCTGCTTGTCGAGGATGTGGATCGCGTCGAGCCCGGGCACCGCCTCGAACAGCGGCGCCGCCGGCCGGCCGCACGCGATCGTGACGGCGGCGCCCGGGTAGCGGTCGATCATGCAGGACAAGACGCCGGTCGAGAGCACCGCGTCCCCGAGCCGCGTATAGGTGACGAACAGGATGCGCATGGCGGGCGAGAGAATAGGACGAAACGGCGATCAACGCCAAATGGCCTCGAAGGCGGCCGCGGCCGCGTTCCAGTCCCAGCCCCGGCCGCGGCCCTTGGCGCCCAGGCCCAGCCTCTGGCGCAGCCCGTCATCCTCGAGGAGGGCGAGGGTGCGCAACGCGAAGCCGTCCTCGCCCGCCTCGAGATAGCCCGAGACCCCGTCGCCGATACGCTCGGATGCGGCGCCGAGCGGGCGCGCGACCCCGGGGACGCCGGCGGCCTGGCTCTCGCCGAGCGTATGGGCATAGGCCCCGCGCGCACTCCCCGGATAGAGATGGACGCGTGCCCCTCGATAGGCCTCGGCCATGACCGGGTCCGGGCCGGGCGGCAGGAGCGCGACCCCGCGCTCACGCGCACCAAGCGCCAAATCCGCGACCGCGCGATAGGAGTCCGGCAACGCGCTCGTCCCATTCACGACCGCGCGCGCGAGGGTCGCGGAATAGACGCGCAGGCTCGCATGGGGACAGGCGGGGACGACGCGCTCGAGCCACAGGCGCAACAGCCATTCGAGCCCGTGAAGCGGATGGGAGGTCGCGACGGCATAAGGTGGGGTACGCGGCGCCTCGGCCTCGCCCGCGAGATAGTCCGCGCGGATGCCGGGCGCGATCGTGACGCATTTCAGCTTCACGTCGCGCGGCCGGTAGGTCCCGGCATGCGCCTCGCCCATGAACACGAGCGCCGGCCGATGCGCATATAAAAGTCCGCGCACCGGCTCGGGATCGAGCATGGTCGCGGGCTCGGCGAGCCAAAGCACGCGCTGGCGCGCGGTCGCGACGAAGCCGAGGAGCTCGGGCTTGCGGAACGCGATGAGGATGTCGCATTCGACCAGGCGCTGGCCTTGCCATGTTTCCCACGCAGCCCTCTCGATCGTGCGCGCCACCGCCGCGCGATTGAACACTTGCACCCGATGGCCGCGCGCGGCCAAGGCACCCGGCAGGCTCGCGAAGCTTTTCTCGGCGCCGCCCAGCGGGCCCGTCGCCGGGCTCTCGGCGTCGAAGGGGATGGAATCGTCGACCAGCACGATATGCATCGCGCGCTTATAGAGCGGCCCGAGGAGCTTGCCAAGGAAGCGCTGCCCTTGCCGCATCGCCCGACGCGCGCCATGTTAGGGCCCGAAGGTGCCGCCCCGGCAACCGTCTCGGGAGCGATCATGGCTGAAGCCGTCTATGCCTTATACGACGAGCGCGCCTGTCTCAGGGTCGCGGGCGCGGACCGGCTGAGCTTCCTCCAGGGCCTGATCTCGAACGACGTCGGCAAGATCGGGGGCAAGGCCGGCGGCAATATCGGGAACGGGCGCGCGATCTACGCCGCCCTCCTCACCGGCCAGGGCCGGATGCTCCACGATCTTTTCCTCGTGGCGCACCCGACCGACGAGGCGATCCTGATCGACGCCGAGGCCGCGCGTCTCGACGATCTGAAGCGCAGGCTCCAGATGTACAAGCTCCGCGCCAAGGTCGAGATCGTGGATGCGCGCGCCGAATACGCGGTCGCCCTCGCCTGGGGCGATGGTGCGGCCGCGAAATTCGGCTTGGCGTCCGAGCCGGGCGATGCAAGCACTTGGGGTGGCGGCGTTGCGTTCGTCGATCCGCGGCTTGCGGCACTTGGTTGCCGCGCGATCCTGCCGCGCGCGAGTGCTGCGGCGACGCTCGAGCGCGCGGGACTCAAGGCGGCGCCGCTCGCCGGGCATCGGCGCTTGCGCTTGGCGCTCGGCGTGCCGGAGGGCTCGGGCGATCTGCCGCCCGAGAAGGCGCTGCCGATGGAGAATGGGCTCGATGCGCTCAACGGCGTCGATTTCGACAAGGGCTGCTATGTCGGCCAGGAGCTGACCGCGCGCATGAAGCATCGCGCGCTGGTCAAGCGCCGCCTCGTCCCGGTCGCGATCGAGGGCCGAGCCCCCGCCTTGGGCACGCCGATCCTGCTGGGCTCGGACGAAGTGGGCGAGCTGCGCGCGGCCGAAGACGGCGTCGGCTTGGCGCTTCTGAAGCTCGAGGCGATCGAGGCGGGACTCTCGCTCAGCGCCGGCGCCGCGCGCGTCAAGGCGCTTAAGCCGGCGTGGCGCGACCAAGATTCCCAAGGTTCGCGGGGCTAAGGACTCGCAGGGCTAACGCACGCGGCACGCCGCCGCGCGTCATTCGGTACCGACGTCCTCCAGGCGCACGCCGCGTCCCGCACGAATGCTCGCGCGCGCTTTCGCGATCCGGTGCAGGAAGCGCCTATCGTTTTCGAGCCGGTATTCGAACCATTGGTCTTCCGACTGGAAGCCGATCAGCAAGCCGGCCGGCTTGCCGTGGCGCGTAATCACGATCTCCTGTTTCTCGGCCTCGCGCAGAAAACGCGAGAGATCGTCCTTGACCTCGGACAGCGGAACTTGCCTTACGCCCGGTTTGCGAGCCGAATGAGCCATGACTCCGCCTCCGATTTCGTCACGATCGCCAGAATCTCGACGGTCCGTTCCGCAACATCGTAGAACAGCCTGACCTCGCCCACGCGCAGCCTGTATTGGGGCCGGACCGTCCCGCGCAGCCGCTTGATCCTGCTGCGGCTGGTCTTGCGCGGCTCGTGCCGCAAATGAATCTCGATCGCCGACCGCACCTCGGCCCGAAGGTCGGCTCTCAGCCGCCGCAAATCCTCGACGGCTTCGGGCGCGAGGACGATCGTGTACCGCATTCTGGCTATATTATAGCCAGAATTCCGGGCGCGTCAAACCGGACGATGCGGATCGGCCATGGGGTCGGACGATGTATTGATTCTTGCCTCGCCTCAGGGCCCCTGCTTCGCTCAGTCCGACTTCACCACCGTCTCGAGCGCCGCCTGGGCGCCGGCGAGGCGCGCGATCGGCACGCGATAGGGCGAGCAGGACACGTAGTCGAGCCCGACGCTCGCGCAGAAATGCACCGACGCGGGATCGCCGCCATGCTCGCCGCAGATGCCGCATTTCAAATTGCGCCGCACCTTGCGCCCGCGCGCGACGCCGATCTTGACCAGCTCGCCCACCCCCACTTGCTCGATCGAGACGAAGGGGTCGTCCGCGAAGATGCCCTTCTGGCGATAGGCTTCGAGGAACTTGCCGGCGTCATCGCGCGAGAGGCCGAGGCAGGTCTGGGTCAGGTCGTTGGTGCCGAAGCTGAAGAACTCGGCGGTCTCGGCGATCGGCCCCGCGCGCAGGCTCGCGCGCGGCAGCTCGATCATGGTGCCGACCAGATATTTGAGCTTGACGCCCGATTCGCTCTCGACCGCGCGCGCCGTGCGGTCGACCAGCTCCTTCATCAGGTCCATCTCGCGCTTGGTGGCCGTGAGCGGGATCATGATCTCGGGCACGACCTTCTTCCCGGCCTCGCGCTCGACCAGCACTGAAGCCTCGAAGATGGCGCGCGCCTGCATCTCGTAGATTTCGGGATAGGTGATCGCGAGCCGGCAGCCGCGATGGCCGAGCATCGGGTTGACCTCGTAGAGCTTCGCCGCCGCCTCGCGGATGCGGCTCACCGAGACGCCCGCCGCTTCCGCCACCTGACGCATCTCCTCGTCGCCATGGGGCAGAAACTCGTGGAGCGGCGGGTCGAGGAGCCGGATGGTGACCGGGAGCGCCCCCATGATGCGGAACAGCTCGGCGAAGTCGCCGCGCTGCATGGGCAGGAGCTTCGCGAGCGCCGCGCGCCGCCCCTTCTCGTCCTCGGCCACGATCATCTCGCGCACGGCGACGATGCGCCGCTCGTCGAAGAACATGTGCTCGGTGCGGCAGAGCCCGATGCCCTCGGCGCCGAACTCCTTCGCCGCGCGCGCGTCGGTCGGCGTGTCGGCGTTGGCGCGCACGCCGATCTTGCGGATCTTGTCGGCCCAGGCCATGAGGGTCGCGAAGTCGCCCGAGAGAGCCGGCTTGATGGTCGGCACCGCGCCGAGGAACACCTCGCCCGTGCCGCCGTTGATGGTGATCTCCTCGCCCGCCCTGACGGTGTAGTTGCCGACCGAAAGCGCCCCCGCCTCGTAATCGACGCGGATCTCGCCCGCACCCGCGACGCAGGCGCGTCCCATGCCGCGCGCGACCACCGCCGCGTGGCTGGTCATTCCGCCGCGCGTGGTGAGGATGCCCTCGGCCGCGTGCATGCCGTGGATGTCCTCGGGGCTGGTTTCGACCCGCACCAGGATCACCGGATGGCCGAGCTTCGCCTTGGCCTCCGCCTCGTCGGCGTGGAACACGACGGCGCCCGAAGCGGCACCCGGCGACGCCGGGAGCCCTTTGGCGAGCAGCGTCTTGGGCGCCTTCGGATCGAGGGTCGGATGGAGCAGCTGGTCGAGCGACGCCGGGTCGATGCGCTTCACCGCCTCGTCCTTGGTGATGAGCTTCGCCTTCGCCATCTCGACCGCGATGCGGATCGCGGCGGGCGCGGTGCGCTTCCCGGCGCGCGTCTGAAGCATGAAGAGCTTGCCGCGCTCGACCGTGAATTCGAGATCCTGCACGTCGCGGTAATGCTTTTCCAGGATGCCGCGCACGCGCACGAGCTCGCGATAGACCTTCGGCATCACCTCTTCCATCGCCGGAAGGCGCGAGCCCGAAGCCTTCTTCGCCGCGATCGTGATCGATTGCGGCGTGCGGATGCCGGCGACCACGTCCTCGCCCTGGGCATTCACCAGGTATTCGCCGTAGAAGCTGTTCTCGCCGGTCGACGGGTTGCGCGTGAAGGCGACGCCGGTCGCGCAATCCTCGCCCATGTTGCCGAACACCATCGCCTGCACGTTGACCGCGGTACCCCAATCGTCCGGAATACCGTGGAGGCGGCGATAGGTGATCGCGCGCTGATTGTTCCAGCTTCCGAACACGGCGCCGATCGCACCCCAGAGCTGCGCATCGGGCTCCTGGGGGAACGGCTTCCCGATCGTCTCCTCGACCAGCGTCTTGTAATTCGCGACCAGGCGCTCGAGGTCGTCGGCCTTGAGATCGGTGTCGAGCGACGCGCCGCGATCCTCCTTCAGAATCTCGAGCTGCTCCTCGAAATGATGATGCTCGATGCCGAGCACGACATTGCCGTACATCTGGATGAAGCGGCGATAGCTGTCGAAGGCGAAGCGCGCGTTGCCGCTCGCGGCGGCCAGGCCGCGCACGGTCTTGTCGTTGAGGCCGAGATTCAAGACCGTGTCCATCATCCCGGGCATCGAGGCGCGCGCCCCCGAGCGCACCGAGACCAGAAGCGGGTTCTTGGCGTCGCCGAACTTGCGGCCCACGCTCGCCTCGATCTTCCCGAGCGCCGCCGCGACGGATTTCCTGAGGTCGGCCGGATAGCGCTTCTTGTGCGCGTAGAAGTAGGTGCAGACGCCGGTCGTGATGGTGAAGCCGGGCGGCACCGGAAGCCCGATGCGGCTCATCTCGGCGAGCCCGGCACCCTTGCCGCCCAAGAGCTCGCGCATCGAGCCTTTGCCCTCGGCCTTGCCCAACCCGAACGAATAGACCCATTTCGCCATTTGTCTTCACCTCAAATCGATGCGCCCCGCGTCCGCGGCGGCATTCACCCCCACCCAACCCTCCCCCTTCAAGCGAGAGGGGGTAAGAGGGAGAGCTCGCTTACCAACCCTCCCCTCTCGAGAGGGAGGGCGGCAACGTGATTCGCGTTGCCGGGTGGGGGGTGGTTCAAGCGTTGACCTCGATCGTTCAACCCTCGATCTTCGAGAAATCGGCGACGCTCGCGAGCGCCGCGCGGATGCCCGAGAGGAGCTTCAAGCGGTTCGCGCGCAGCGTCGCGTCGTCACAATTGACCGTGACCTTGTCGAAGAACGCGTCGAGCGCGGGCCTGAGGCGCGCGAGGTCGCCCATCGCCTCGGCGAAATCCTCGCGCCGGAGATGGCCCGCGATCGTCCCGCTCGCATGCCGCAGCGCGCGCTCGAGCTCGCGCTCGGCGGCCTCGACCAGAAGCGCTGGGTCGGCGTCGCCCGCGTAGGACGCATTGTCCCGTTTCTCCTCGATCTTCAAGATGTTGGACGCGCGCCGGTAGGCGGTCAGCAGGTTGGCGCCGTCCTCGCTCGCAAGGAATCTGGTGAGTGCCTCGACGCGCGCCAAGAGGCGCACCAGATCGTCCTCGCCGCCGAGCGCCATCACGGCCGTGACCAAATCGTGGCGCACGCCTTGCTCGCGCAGATGGACCTTGAGCCGGTCGGCGAAGAACGCCATGAGATCGTCGGCGTCGAACGCGACCGACGATCCCGCCGTTTCCTTCTCGCCATGGAGCAGGTGCGCGATGTTGAAGATCTCGTAAAGCGGCACGCGCAGCTTGTTCTCGACGATGAGGCGGATGGCGCCCAACGCCGCGCGGCGTAGTGCGTAGGGGTCCTTGGAGCCGGTCGGCTTCTCGCCGATCGACCAGAAGCCCACGAGATTGTCGATCTTGTCGGCGAGCGCCGCCACAACCGCGATGGGTGCCGTCGGGCAGCGATCGCCCGGGCCGAGCGGCGCGTAGTGCTCGGCGATCGCATCCGCGACCTCGCGCGGCTCGCGGTCGTGGAGCGCGTAATAGCGCCCCATGATCCCTTGCAGCTCCGGGAACTCGCCCACCATACCCGAGACGAGATCGGCCTTGCACAGGAGGGCCGCACGGCGCGCGTGGGTCGCGTCGGCGCCCGGAACGTAGGCCGCGAGCTCGGCCGCGAGCTTCTCGAGACGCAGCGCCTTGTCCTCGAGCGTGCCGAGGCCGGCATAGAACACGCGGCTCCTGAGCTTGGGCACGCGCGCGTCGAGACGGGTTTTCCGATCCTGATCCCAGAAGAACTTCGCGTCGGCCAAACGCGCGCGCAGCACGCGCTCGTTGCCGGCCACGATCGCACGGCCCTTGTCCTTGGCCTCGATGTTGGAAACCAGGAGGAAACGCGGCGCGAGCGCGCCGTCGGGCGTCTCGAGCGCGAAGTATTTCTGGTTCGCGCGCATGGTGGTGGTGAGCACCTCGCGCGGCACGTCCATGAAATGCGCGTCGAT
>DATJLQ010000048.1:0-12469 GCA_035509415.1 Alphaproteobacteria bacterium | reverse complement strand
AGGACGACGTCGCGAAGCTCCATTCGCTCGAGGCGGTCGCGAACCTCGCCCAGATCACCTATCAGCGCGACCAGCGCCAGTTCAAGGCGCAAGCGGTGAGCCAGGCGACGATCGACACCGACGCCGCCAACCTCAAGAACGCCGAGGCGCAGGTCGACGAGCAGAAGGCGGTCATCGACAAGACCGTCCTCAAGGCGCCGTTCGCGGGCCATCTCGGCATCCGCCAGGTCGATCTCGGCCAGTATCTCGCGGCCGGCACCACGATCGTGACGCTCCAGGCGCTCGATCCGCTGTTCGTCGATTTCTACCTGCCCCAGCAGTCGATCGACAGCATCAAGCCGGGCCAGGCCGTGGTCGCGCACGTGGACGCGTTCCCGGGCGTCGCCTTCGCGGGCACGATCTTCGCGGTCAACCCCAAGGTCGACACCGGCACGCGCAACGTCCAGGTGCGCGCGCTCCTGAAGAATCCGGACCACCGGCTCCTGCCCGGCATGTACGCGACGGTCGAGATCGACACCGGCGCGGTCGAGCATTACGTGACGCTGCCCCAGACCGCGATCGCCTACAATCCCTACGGCGACACGGTCTACCTCGTCGAGCCGGGGAAGAAGGGTCCCGACGGCAAGGCGACGCTCGAGGCGCACCAGACCTTCGTCACCGTCGGGCCCACGCGCGGCGACCAGGTCGCGATCCTCAAGGGCGTCGAGCCGGGCGCGACGATCGTGAGCGCGGGGCAGGGCAAGCTCCGCAACGGCGCGCCGGTCGCGATCAACAACTCGGTCGAGCCTCCCAACAATCCCCATCCGACGCCGCAAGAGCAGTGAGCGGTCGCAAGGAGGGGAAGGCCAGGCCATGAAATTCACCGACATCTTCATCCGCCGCCCGGTGCTCGCGACCGTCGTGAGCCTCTTGATCCTGGTGCTCGGGCTGCGCGCCGCGGGCTCGCTCGCGATCTACGAGTTCCCCAAGACCGAGAACGCGGTGGTGACCGTGACCACGACCTATTACGGCGCCGACGCCGACGCGGTCGCGGGATTCATCACGACGCCGCTCGAGAACGCGATCGCCCAGGCGAACGGCATCGACGACATGACGTCGATCAGCCAAAGCGGCACCAGCACGATCACGGTCAATCTGCGCCTCAATTACGATCCCGACACCGCACTCACCGAGATCAACACCAAGGTCAACTCGGTCCTGAACCAGCTTCCCGCGGGCACCCAGCAGCCGGTGCTCACCATCAAGGTCGGCCAGACCTTCGATGCCATGTATATCGGCTTCAAGAGCGACGTGCTGGCACCCAACCAGGTGACCGACTATCTCGTGCGCGTGGTGCAGCCGAAGCTGCAGGCGATCCCGGGCGTCCAGACGGCGGAGATCCTGGGCGGGCAGAATTTCGCGTTGCGCGCCTGGCTCGACCCGAAGAAGCTCGCCGCCTACGGCCTCACCGCGACCGACGTGAGCCAGGCGCTCGCCGCCAACAACTACATCTCCGGCCTCGGCAACACCAAGGGCGAGATGGTGCAGGTGAACCTGACCGCCTCCACCAGCCTCCATTCGCTCGACGAGTTCCGCAACCTGGTGATCAAGCAGTCGGGCGGCGCCATCGTGCGCCTGAAGGACGTCGCCAACGTGACCCTCGGCGCCGACAACTACGAATCCCAGGTCGGCTTCGACGGCAAGAAGGCGGTCTATATCGGCATCCAGGTCGCACCCTCGGCCAACCTGCTCGACGTGATCCAAGGCGTGCGCAAGGTGTTCCCCTCGATCCAGTCCCAGCTGCCGCACGGGCTCGAGGGCCAGATCGTCTACGATTCGACCAAGTTCGTCGACAGCTCGATCGCCGAAGTGGAGCACACGCTGATCGAGGCGCTGCTCATCGTCATCCTGGTCGTGTTCATCTTCCTCGGCACGCCGCGCTCGGTGCTGATTCCGACCGTCGCGATTCCGCTCTCGCTGATCGGCACCTTCACGATGATGCTGATCTTCGGATTCTCGATCAATCTGCTCACGCTCCTCGCCCTCGTGCTCGCGATCGGCCTCGTGGTCGACGACGCGATCATCGTGGTCGAGAACGTGAACCGGCACTTGGACGACGGCATGAATCCGGTCGACGCCGCGATCCAGGCCGCGCGCGAGCTGGGCGGGCCGATCGTCGCGATGACCGTGGTGCTGATCGCGGTCTACGTCCCGATCGGGTTCCAGAAGGGCCTTACGGGAGCGCTTTTCACCGAGTTCGCCTTCACCCTCGTGGGCGCGGTCACGGTGTCGGCGATCATCGCGCTCACCCTCTCGCCCATGATGTGCTCCAGGCTCCTGAAGCACCGCGACGACAGCCACGGCTGGGAAGTGCGGCTTACCGAGTTCATCGACCGTACCTTCGACCGGCTGCGCCAGCTTTACCGGCGCAACCTCCATGGCAGCCTCAACTATTTGCCGGTCACGGCGGTGTTCGCCGTGGTCGTGTTGGGCAGCATCTATTTCCTCTTCACCGGCTCCAAGAGCGAATTGGCGCCCCAGGAGGACCAGGGGGTCGTGATCGTCTCCTCGACCCCCGCGCCCGACGCCACGCTCGCGCAGAAGCTTCTCTATGCGCGCCAGGTCTTCGACGTGTTCAAGACCCATCCCGAGACCGATCACGTGTTCCAGATCAGCTCGCCGGGCCAGAACCTCGCGGGCATGGTGCTGACGCCCTGGGACGAGCGCACGCGCACGACCAACGAGCTGCAGCCGATCCTCCAGGGCCAGCTCAACCACATCGCGGGCATCCGTGCGGTCGCGTTCCAGCCGCCGCCGCTCCCGGGCAGCTTCGGCCTCCCGATCCAGTTCGTGATCGAGACGACCCAGCCCTTCTCGCGCCTCTACGACGTCTCGCAGCAGTTCCTCGCCGACGCGGTCAAGAGCGGCCTGTTCATCTTCCTCGACAACGATTTGAAGATCGACCAGCCCCAATCGACGGTCGTCATCGACCGCGACAAGGCGTCCCAGCTCGGCCTCAAGATGAGCGACGTGGGCTCGGCGCTCGGCGCCATGCTGGGCGGCGGCTACGTCAACTATTTCAGCCTCGAGGGCCGCTCCTACAAGGTGATCCCCCAGGTGCTCCAGGTCGACCGGCTCAATCCGAGCCAGCTCCTCGACTATTACGTCCGCGCGGCGGACGGAACCATGGTGCCGCTCTCGACCGTCGTGCACATCGAGACCGAGACCGTGCCGGAATCGCTCAACCACTTCCAGCAGCTCAATGCCGCGACCATCCAGGGTGTCGCCATGCCCGGGGTGGCGCTGGGCGACGCGCTCGACTACCTCACCAGCCTCGCGAAGCGCACGCTGCCCGAAGGCTACTCGATCGATTATGGCGGGCTCGCGCGCCAGTACGAGCAGGAGAAGGGCGGCTTCTTCACGACCTTCGCCTTCGCGCTCATCATCATCTTCCTCTCGCTCGCGGCCCTCTTCGAGAGCTTCCGCGATCCCTTCATCATCCTCGTCTCGGTGCCGATGTCGATCGCGGGGGCGCTCGCCTTCATCAGCCTCGGCGTCGGCGGCGCCTCGATCAACATCTACACCGAGGTCGGGCTCGTGACCCTCATGGGCCTCATCAGCAAGCACGGCATCCTGATCGTCGAGTTCGCGAACGCGCTCCAGGAGCAGGGCAAGTCGAAGCGCGAGGCGATCGAGGAGGCGGCCTCGATCCGGCTCCGGCCCATCCTGATGACGACGGCGGCGATGGTGCTGGGCGTGGTGCCGCTCATCGTCGCGACCGGGGCGGGGGCGGTGTCGCGCTTCGACATGGGGCTGGTGATCGCGAGCGGCATCGCGATCGGGACGCTGTTCACCCTCTTCGTCGTGCCGGCGGTCTATCTCATGATCGGGACCGACCATGCGCACCGGCGCGCGGCCGACGCGGCAGCCCCAGCACCCTCGGGCCGGCCGGCCGAGTGAGGCGCTACTCCGCGGCCGCCGGCTTCGGCGTCGCCTGATCCTCGGCCGCCCAATCGAGGGCGATCTTGCCGAGAAGGTCGAGGGCGGGCGAAAGCTGCTGGCCGCGTGCCGCGAGCGAATAGGTCACCTGGGGCGGGATGGTCGGCTCGTAATGGCGCGCGACCAGGCCCGCACCCTCGAGCGAGCGCAGCCGCTCGGTCAGCACCTTGGCCGAAATCCCCTCGACCTTGCGCTTCAAGGCGCCGAAGCGCTGCGGCCCCTCGCTACGCAGGATCCAGAGAATGTAGGTGGTCCACGGCCCCATCAGGGTGCGGAGCAGACTGTCCATCGGGCAGCTGCCGGGCTTCGAATTCGGTCCCATCGGCGTCTCCCTTCCCGGCCGGATTTCGGCCGATTCTGGCTCTTTGCCTGGGTTTCTGGCCGCCAAAACTCTCATCAGGTTACTTTATCGTACCTACTTTACTTCAGAAACTCAAGGCGCATATTGTATAAGTCACTTTTAGTAAGTGGCATGAGTTTTTGAAACTTCAAGCCCACCCTGCCTTCGAGGCGGGCGGCTTCGGAAAGGAGACGACGATGGCGCAGGTAGCGGTGGTGTTTCATAGCGGCTATGGCCACACCAAGGCCCAGGCCGAGGCGGTGGCGCGGGGTGCTGCGTCGGTCAAGGGCACCGAGGTGGCGTTGATTCCGGTTGGCGACGCCGAGGCGCGCGCGGCGGAGCTCGACCGCGCCGATGCGATCGTATTCGGGGCCCCCACCTACATGGGCAGCGTTTCCGCCGCCTTCAAAGGCTTCATGGAGGCGACCTCGAAGGGCTGGATGGCGCGCGCCTGGCAGGACAAGCTCGCGGCCGGCTTCACCAATTCCGCGTCCCAGAACGGCGACAAGCACAACACGCTGGTCGAGCTCGCGACCTTCGCGCTCCAGCACGGCATGATCTGGATCGGGCTCGGCTTGCTGCCGGGGAACAACCACTCGAAGGGCAGCGTGGAGGATCTCAACCGCCTCGGCGGCTCGATCGGGGCGCTCGCCCAATCGAACGCGGACCAGGGCCTCGAGGGCATGAAGGCGAGCGACCTCAAGACCGCCGAGCATCTGGGCGCCCGGGTCGCGACGCTCGCGGCCACACTCCGCGCGACGCGGCAACTCGCGGCCTGACGACGCGCGGCACCGCGTCGGCAGACGACGGGAGCCGTGTGAAGTGGCTCCCTTTCGTTCACGCCCGGTTCGGTCGATAGGTGTTGTCTATCGATTCATCGGTACTATGATGCATCCCCATAGCGCGAATTGAGGGATCATAGGCGCCGCGCCGGGTCGCGGGGCGAAAGCGGGGCGGCGGCTCCGGGACGCCGACGCCGAACCGGAGCGTTGCCGACCATGCTTTTGCGCCAGCTCGTCTATATCGCGGCCCTCGCGCGCGAGCAGCATTTCGGCCGCGCGGCCAAAAGCTGCAACGTCTCCCAGCCGACCCTCTCGGCCGCGATCCGCCAGATCGAGGAGGAGCTCGGCGCTCCCATCGTCGAGCGCGGCCACCGCTTCGCGGGCTTCACGCCCGAGGGCGAATGCGTGCTCGCCTATGCGAAGCGCATCCTCGCCGATTGCGAGGGCATGAAGCAGGATCTGGGGAAGCTCAAGACCGGGCTCATCGGCCGGCTGCGGTTGGGCGCGATCCCGACCACGCTCCCCATCGTCTCGCTCATCACCGGTCCGTTCCACGCCGAGTATCCGCTCGTCACCATCGCGGTCATGTCGCACAACTCGGTCGAAATCCAACGCGGCATGGACGATTTCCAGCTCGAGGTGGGCCTGACCTATCTCGACAACGAGCCGTTGGAGCGCGTACGCACGCATCCGCTCTACCGCGAGGAATACATTCTCCTCGTTCCCGAGCCCGGGCCGTTTCCGGGACGTGAGACGGTGACGTGGTCCGAGGCGGCGGACGTGCCGCTGTGCCTGCTCACCCCCGACATGCAGAACCGGCGCATCATCGACGGCATCTTCCGCTCGATCGGCAAGGAGCCGCACCCGTTGCTCGAGACGAACTCGATCTTCAATCTCTGCTCGAGCGTGAGCGTCGGCCATTGGTCGAGCGTCATGCCGAAGACCATCCTCCAGGTGTTCGGCATGCCCCAGCGTACGCGAGCACTCCGCCTGGTCGAGCCCGAGACGGTGCGCACCATCGGCATGATCATCCCCGACCGCGACCCGCCCTCGCCGCTCGCGCAAAGCCTGTTCGCCATGGCGCCGTCGCTCGACCTCGCGGGCGCCATCGCGCAGAATTTCGCGCGGCGGACGCGGCCGCAGGCGGCGCGTATGTCGTCGAACGCCGGCGCCGGAACGCGCTAGGCGCTCGATAGGCCGTACCTATCGATCCGTTGGCACAATCGATTTGATCGCGCCTCCACACTCGGCGATTCTTGCAGGAATTCGCGCAAGAAAGACGTTGCCGCGCGGGGCTCTTTTCGCCCGGCCGCGTTGGCGCTCAAGCCCGAGGTGGACATGGCGCAGCCGCGCAAATGGAACGACGACGAGGCGGGCGCGATCGTCGCCCGACACCGGCATTTGCCGGGCGCCATGCTGCCCATTCTCCACGCGCTCCAGGACGCGTTCGGCTATGTCGACCGGAAGGCGATCCCGCTGGTGGCGGACGCCCTCAACGTCTCGCGCGCCGAGGTGCATGGCGTCCTCGGCTTCTATCACGATTACCGCACCGAGCCCGCGGGGCGTCACGTCATCAAGCTGTGCCGCGCCGAGGCGTGCCAGTCGATGGGGTGCGAAACGCTCCTGCGCCACGTCGAGGAGCGGGTCGGCGCCAAGCTCGGTGCCACCAATGCCGACCGCAGTTTCACCATCGAGCCGGTCTATTGCCTCGGCAATTGCGCACTTTCGCCCGCCCTCATGCTCGACGGCAAGCTCCATGGCCGCGTGACCCCCGAGCGCGCCGACTGGCTGATCGCCGAGGCCCGCGCTAACGCGCGGAGGCGGCCGTGACCGCGCGGCTCTTCGTCCCCGGCGACGCGGCAGCGCTTTCGGTGGGTGCGGACGAGGTCGAGCGCGCGATCCGCGACGAGGCGCGCGCGCGCGGCATCGAGCTCGAGATCGTGCGCAACGGCTCGCGCGGCATGCTGTGGCTCGAGCCGCTGGTCGAGGTCGCAACCGCGCGCGGCCGGATCGCTTACGGGCCGGTGGCACCCGAGGACGTCAAAGGCCTGTTCGAGGCCGGCTTCCTCGACGGCAAGCCCCACGCCCTTGCACATGGTGCCACCGAGGAGATTTCGTATTTCAAGCGCCAGGAGCGCGTGACTTTCGCGCGTTGCGGCTTGATCGACCCGCTCTCCCTCGAGGATTACCGCAACCATGGCGGCATGCGCGGGCTCGAGAAGGCGCTCGCCCTCAAGCCGGCCGAGATCGTCGAGGAGGTTTTGAAATCGGGCCTGCGCGGGCGCGGCGGTGCCGGCTTCCCGACCGGCATCAAGTGGCGCACCGTGCTCGGCGCCGAGGCGGACCGGAAATACGTCGTCTGCAACGCCGACGAGGGCGACAGCGGCACTTTCGCCGACCGCATGATCATGGAGGGCGATCCCTTCGTGCTCATCGAGGGCATGATCATCGCCGGCCTCGCGGTCAATGCCACCGAGGGCTACGTCTACGTGCGCTCGGAATATCCCCACGCGTTCCGCACGCTCATCCGCGCGATCGCCATCGCGCGCGAGGCGGGGCTGCTCGGCGCGGACGTGGCCGGCTCGGGGAAGCGGTTCGATCTCGACGTGCGGTTGGGCGCGGGCGCCTATATCTGCGGCGAGGAAACCTCGCTCCTCGAGAGCCTCGAGGGGAAGCGCGGCGTGATCCGCCCGAAGCCGCCGCTCCCGGCGATCGAAGGCCTGTTCGGCAAGCCCACCATCATCAACAACGTGCTCTCGCTCGCCGCGGTGCCGGCGATCCTCGAGCAAGGCGCGGCCTTCTACCAGGCCTACGGCATAGGCCGCTCGCGCGGCACGCTGCCGATCCAGCTCGCAGGCAACGTGAAGCAGGGCGGTCTGGTCGAGAAGGCGTTCGGCTTGACGCTCGGCGAGGCGATCTACGATTTCGGCGCCGGCACGGCCACCGGCCGGCCGCTCCGCGCGGTCCAGGTGGGCGGACCCTTGGGCGCCTATTTTCCGGCCGAGCTGCTCGACACGCCGCTCGATTACGAGGCCTTCGCGGCGCGGAAGGGCATGCTCGGCCATGGCGGGGTCGTCGTGTTCGACGACAGCGTCGACCTCGCGCGTCAGGCGCGCTTCGCGATGGAATTCTGCGCCATCGAGAGCTGCGGCAAATGCACGCCCTGCCGCATCGGCTCGACCCGCGGCGTCGAGGTGATCGACCGCATCGTCGCAGGCCACGAGCGCGGGAAGAACCTCGCGCTGCTCGACGAGCTCTGCACCCTCATGCTCGACGGCTCGCTCTGCGCGTTGGGCGGCTTGACGCCCTACCCGGTGCTAAGCGCCCTCCGGCATTTCCCCGAGGATTTCGACAAGCCCGCGGCACCCTGTCCCTTGGTCGCGGCGGAATAGGCTCAGGAGACGATCATGACCTTGATCAAGGAAACCGATTACGGCACGCCCGCGCGAAACGCTTCGGCGAGCGTCACGCTCGAGATCGACGGCAAGCCGGTCACGGTTCCGGCCGGAACCTCGGTCATGCGCGCCGCGGTCGAGCTCGGCGTCAAGGTACCGAAGCTGTGCGCGACCGATAGTCTCGAGCCCTTCGGCTCCTGCCGCTTGTGCCTGGTCGAGATCGAGGGGCGCAAGGGCACGCCCGCCTCCTGCACGACGCCGGTCGAGCCGGGCATGAAAGTCTCGACCCAGACGCCGCGTCTCGCAGCACTCCGCCGCGGGGTGATGGAGCTCTACATTTCGGACCATCCGCTCGATTGCCTCACCTGCGCCGCGAACGGCGATTGCGAGCTTCAGGACATGGCGGGTGCGGTCGGCCTGCGCGAGGTGCGTTACGGCTATGACGGCGCCAATCATCTCGCGGCCGAGAAGGACGAGAGCAATCCCTATTTCACCTTCGATCCCGCGAAGTGCATCGTCTGCTCGCGTTGCGTACGCGCCTGCGAGGAAGTGCAGGGCACTTTCGCGCTCACCATCGACGGGCGCGGCTTCGCCTCGGAGGTCTCGGCCGGCGGCTCGGACTTTCTCGATTCCGAATGCGTCTCCTGCGGCGCCTGCGTCCAGGCCTGCCCGACCGCAACCCTCATCGAGAAATCGGTGATCGCGCAGGGCCAGCCGGAGCATAGCGTCGTCACCACCTGCGCCTATTGCGGGGTCGGCTGCGCGTTCAAGGCCGAGCTCCAGGGCAACGACGTCGTGCGCATGGTGCCCTTCAAGGACGGCAAGGCGAACCACGGCCATTCCTGCGTCAAGGGTCGCTTCGCCTGGGGCTACACGACCCACAAGGATCGCATCCTGAAGCCCATGATCCGCGCCAAGATCACCGATCCCTGGCGTGAGGTGAGCTGGGAGGAGGCGATCGGCCACGTGGCGTCCGAGTTCAAGCGCATCCAGGCGCAATACGGGCGCGATTCCGTGGGCGGCATCACCTCGTCGCGCTGCACCAACGAGGAGACGTATCTCGTGCAAAAGCTGGTGCGCGCGGGCTTCGGCACCAACAACGTCGACACGTGCGCGCGCGTGTGCCATTCGCCCACGGGCTACGGCTTGAAGACCACCCTCGGCACCTCGGCCGGCACGCAGGATTTCGATTCGGTCGAGCATGCCGACGTGATCCTGGTGATCGGCGCCAACCCGACCGACGCGCATCCGGTGTTCGCGTCCCACATGAAGCGGCGTCTGCGCGAGGGCGCCAAGCTCATCGTCGCCGACCCGCGCCGCATCGATCTCGTGAAGTCGCCCCATGTCGAGGCGGACTATCATTTGCCGCTTTTGCCCGGCACCAACGTCGCCCTCATCAACGCGCTCGCGCACGTGGTCGTGACCGAGAATCTCGTCGACGAGGCCTACGTTGCCGAGCGTTGCGAGAAGGACGCGTTCGAGACCTGGCGCAGATTCGTCGCCGAGCCGCGCAATGCGCCCGAGGCGATGGAGACGGTGACGGGGGTCAAGGCGGCCGACATCAGGGGTGCGGCACGCCTCTATGCCACGGGCGGCAACGCCGCGATCTATTACGGGCTGGGGGTCACCGAGCACAGCCAGGGCTCGACCATGGTCATGGGCATGGCGAATCTCGCCATGGCGACCGGGAACATCGGCAAGCCCGGCGTCGGCGTGAACCCGCTGCGGGGCCAGAACAACGTCCAGGGCTCGTGCGACATGGGCTCGTTCCCGCACGAGTTTCCGGGCTACCGCCATGTGTCCGAGGATGCCGTGCGCGAGGCGTTCGAGGAGGCGTGGCACGTCGCCCTCCAGGGCGAGCCGGGCCTGCGCATACCCAACATGTTCGATGCCGCGATCGACGGCACCTTCAAAGGCCTCTACGTCCAGGGCGAGGACATCGTCCAGTCCGACCCCAACACCCATCACGTGACCGCCGGGCTCGCGGCGATGGAATGCGTCGTGGTGCAGGATCTGTTCCTCAACGAGACCGCGAGCTACGCCCACGTGTTCCTGCCGGGCTCGACCTTCCTCGAGAAGGACGGCACCTTCACCAACGCCGAGCGCCGCATCAGCCGGGTGCGCAAGGCGATCCCGCCCAAGGCCGGCCTCGCGGATTGGGAAATCACGCTCGCACTCTCGAAGGCGCTCGGCTACGAGATGAGCTATTCCCACCCCGCCGAGATCATGGCCGAGATCGCGCGGCTCACGCCAACCTTCAAGGGGGTCACCTACGAGAAGATCGACGCGCTCGGCAGCCTCCAGTGGCCCTGCAACGACAAGGCGCCCACGGGTACGCCCACCATGCATGTGGGCGGCTTCGTGCGCGGCAAGGGCCTGTTCATGATCACCGAGTACATCGCGACCGACGAGCGCACCGGCCCGCGCTTCCCGCTGCTCTTGACCACGGGGCGCATCCTCTCCCAATACAATGTGGGTGCGCAGACGCTACGCACGGCGAACGTCGCCTGGCACCAGGAGGATTTGCTCGAGATCCATCCCTTCGACGCCGAGCACCGCGGCATCCGCGACGGCGACCTCGTCGCGCTCGCGAGCCGCGCGGGCGAGACCGCGCTGCGCGCGCGCATTTCCGAGCGCATGCAGCCGGGCGTCGTCTACACGACCTTCCACCATCCGGGCACCGGCGCCAACGTGGTCACGACCGAGTTCTCCGACTGGGCCACGAGCTGCCCCGAATACAAGGTGACCGCGGTCAAGGTGCGCCGCACCAACCGGCCGTCGGAATGGCAGGAGCGCTATCGCGAGACGCGCCGCGAGACGACGCGCATCCTCGGGGCCGTCGATGCCGCGGAGTGAAGCGATCGCGCTTGTGCCCGCGAACGACCGCGGCACGCCCGAGTTCCTGGCGGCGCCCGAGCCTCCGGCGGCGTCCGCGCTTGCGGCGCCTGCGCTTGCGCCAAAGGTCCAACGCCGCGCGGCGCGCGTGGCGGCGCTTCGCGTGGCCGACGGACGTGCCGTGCCGCGCGAGGCCGAAGTCGCGGTCGAGGTACCGGTCGGGCTCGTCTATAACGGCGCGCCCCACGTGGTCATGCTCGCGACCCCCGCCGAGCTCGAGGATTTCGCGCTCGGCTTCAGCTTGAGCGAGGGGATTCTCGCATCGCCCGAGGAGCTTCTCGATCTCCGCATCGAGGAGGGCGAGGAGGGGATCGCGATCGACCTCGAGATCGCGCCCGCGCGCTTCGCGACCCTGGCTGAGCGGCGGCGCAACATGACCGGCCGCACGGGCTGCGGCCTTTGCGGCGTCGACAGCTTGACGCAGGTCGCGCGTCCCGTGCGCCGCGTCCCCGTGCGCCGCAGGATCGCCATCGACGCCGTGCGCAAGGCGCTCGACGCGTTGCCCGTGCGCCAGAGCCTCAACCGCGCGACCGGCGCCGTGCATGCGGCCGGCTGGGCCGACGCGGACGGCACGCTCAGGCTCGTGCGCGAGGATGTGGGCCGGCACAACGCGCTCGACAAGCTCATCGGCACGCTCGCGCGCCAAGGCGTCGACCCGCAATCGGGCTTCGCGCTCATCACCAGCCGCTGCAGCTTCGAGATGGTGCAGAAATCCGCGACCTTCGGCATTCCGCTTCTGGTCGCGATCTCGGCCCCGACCAGCCTCGCGATCGAGATCGCCGAGTGGAGCCGCGTCTCGCTCATAGCGCTTGCGCGGCGCGACAGCGTCTCGGTCTATGCCGATCCGGGGCGTCTGATCGGATTGGACGGAGGGCGCGCGCCATGAAGCCCGAGAACATGGTCCATATGGCGAACCAGATCGCGCTCTATTTCGCGAGCTATCCGAAGGACGAGGCGGTTGCGGGCATCGCGGATCATCTGAAGAAATTCTGGGAGCCGCGTATGCGGCGCCAGATCGTTGACTACGTCGCCGCGGGCGGGCAGGGGCTCCACGCCCTCGTGCCCGACGCCGTAAGGCG
>DATJLQ010000047.1:0-16686 GCA_035509415.1 Alphaproteobacteria bacterium | reverse complement strand
TCCTTGGCGATGAGCGGGCCGACATCGTTCACGACCAGGCGCCGGATGGGCGTCTTCGCCAGCGCCGCCATGGTCATGCCGATGAGCCCGCCCATGGAGGTGCCGAGCCAGTCGACCGTCTCGACTTCGAGGCGCGCGATGAGCGAAGCGAGGTCGGACCAATATTGGGGGTAATTATAGCCGCTCTTGTCCGCGAGCCAGTCGCTCTTGCCGCGCCCGACGATGTCGGGGCATACGACGCGATAGCGATCCGCGAGCGAGCGCGCGATCGGATCGAAGTCGCGCCCCTGGCGCGTGAGCCCGTGGACGCAGACGAGCACGCGCTCGTTCTTCGGATCGCCCCATTCGACATAGGCGAGCCGGTGGAACCCGTCCTTGCTCACGCCGAGATAGCGTCCCTCTCGAGGCTCCATGGAAGCTCCTTGCGCTAGGGCCCGCAGCATCGCACCGGCCTCGCACCCGGTTCAAGCGGTTGATCCCGCCCGGCAGCTGTTGTAAGCCCAACCGTCCCGCGTCGCCCCAAGGAGCGTCCATGACCGTCAAAGGCCCGCTGTCCGGCATCCTCGTGGTCGATCTCTCGCGCATCCTCGCCGGCCCCTATTGCACCATGCTGATGGCCGAAATGGGGGCGCGCGTGATCAAGGTCGAGCCGCCCGGGAAGGGCGACGACGCGCGCGCCTACGGGCCGTTCCTCAAGGGGAAGTCGGCCTATTTCATCTCGGTCAATCGCGGCAAGCAGTCGATCGCGCTCGACCTCAAGGCGGCCGGCGACAAGGCGGTGTTCGAGAAGCTCCTCGCCCGCGCCGACGTGCTGGTGGAGAATTTCCGCCCCGGCACCATGGAGAAGCTCGGCTATGGCTGGAACGAGCTCCATAAGCGCTACCCGCGCCTGATCTACGCCGCCGCCTCCGGCTTCGGCCATACCGGGCCCTATTCGAGCCATCCCGCCTACGACATGGTGGTCCAGGGCCTGGGCGGCATCATGTCGATCACCGGAAATCCCGGCCAGCCGCCGGTACGCGTTGGGACCTCGGTCGGCGACATCGGCGCCGGCCTCTACACGACGATCGCGGTCAATGCGGCGCTCCTGCATCGCGAGCGCACCGGCGAGGCGACCAAGATCGACGTCGCCATGTTCGATTGCCAGCTGGCGCTGCTCGAGAACGCGATCATGCGCTACACGACCTTGGGCGAGATTCCCGGGCCGCTCGGCGCGCGCCACCCGACCATCACGCCGTTCCAGGCCTTCAAGACCAAGGACGGCTACATGATCGTGGCCGCGGGGAACGACGCGCTGTTCAAGAAGCTCGCGGACGCGCTGGGGAAGCCCGCCCTCGGCACCGACCCGCGTTACGCGACCAACGAGCTGCGCCTGACCAATGTCGCGTCCCTCATCGAGGAGATCGAGGCGGCGCTCACGACGCGCCCGACCGCGGCATGGATCGCCGTCCTCGAGGCGGCGGGCATCCCGTGCGGGCCGATCAACAACGTGGCGCAGGCCTTGGCCCATCCCCAGGTCGAGGCCCGCAACATGCTGATCGGCATCCACGACCAGGTGCTCGGCGATCTCAGCATGGCGGGGAACCCGCTCAAAATGTCGGCCTTCGAGGACCCGAAGACGCGCGCGCCGGCACCCGACCTCGACGGCGACCGCGCGGCCATCTTGAAAGAGCTCGGGCTCTAGGCGCTGCTCGATGGATCGGGCGAGGCGCGCGCCGGCTGCGCCGACCCCGCGTCCGTGATATAAGCGTCGCCGCGCGCCGCCGCGGCGCCGGCACCCCAGGACCCGAGAGGCCCATGCGCTTGCGCCGCCTCCTCCTCCGCGTGATCGTGCTGCCCATCCTGGTGGTGGCGCTGCCGCTCGCGGCGATCCTGGGCGGCGGCTATCTCTGGTTCTCGACCTCGCTGCCCGACACGACCGGCACCGTCGCGCTCGCGGGCCTCAAGGCGCCGGTCAAGATCGTGCGCGACCGGAACGGGGTCCCGCACATTTTCGCGTCCGACGATGCCGACGCGGAATTCGCCCTCGGCTACGTCCACGCCCAGGACCGGCTCTGGCAAATGGAGACCATGCGGCGCGCGGCCACCGGCCGCCTCGCCGAGCTCGCGGGCGAGCAGGCGTTGCCGCTCGACCGCATGATCCGCACCCTCGGCCTCGAGCGCCTCGCGGAGAACGAGCTCGCGACCCTCGACCCCGCGGTACGCGCCCAGATCGACGCCTACACCGCCGGCGTCAACGCCTATATCGAGCATCATCGCGGCGTCTGGCCGCCCGAGTTCGTCGCACTCCAGATTTCGCCGCGCCCCTGGCGCCCGGTCGATTCGATCGTGTGGGGCGAGCTCATGGCGCTCCAGCTCTCGGGCAATTGGCGCACCGAGATGATCCGCGCCCAGCTCGCGAAGACGCTCTCGGCCGCGGAGATCGCGCAGCTTTGGCCGCCCGTGCCCAGTGCGGCACAGCTCCAGCTTCCGGCGCGCGGCGTCCATGGCGAGCGCGCGTTGCCCGACACCTCGCACGCGGCACTCGAGCGCGGCCTGCCGCTTGCGCCCCTCGCCTCGGTCCTCGGCGCCTTCGACGCGCATGGCGCGTCCAACGCCTGGGCGGTCGACGGCGCCCACAGCGCCGACGGGAAGCCGCTTCTCGCGAACGATCCCCATCTCGGCTTCGGGCTGCCGATCCTCTGGTATCTCGCGACCATGGACACGCCCGACCTTCATCTCGCGGGTGCCACGGTGCCCGGCGTGCCGAGCTTCATCCTCGGCCACAACGACAAGATCGCCTGGGGCATGACCACGACCGGCGGCGACGTCGAGGATTTGTTCGTCGAGAAGGTCGATCCGGACGATCCGTCGAGATATATGACCCCCGACGGGCCGATGCCGTTCCGCACGCGCGTCGAGACCATCGGCGTGCGCGGAAAGCCGCCGGTCACCATCACCGTGCGCGCGACGCGCCACGGCCCGGTGATCTCGGACGCGGTCGAGGCGCTCGCCCAATCCCAAGCGCGCGGCACCGTGGTCGCGCTCGAGGCGACCTGGCTCCAGCCCGGCAACAAGATCGCGACCGCGATCTACGAGCTGGATCGCGCGCGCGATTGGGCGTCGTTCGTGGGCGCCATGAAGGACTTCACCGCCCCCGAGCAGACGGTCGCCTATGCCGACACCGACGGCCATATCGGCTATTACGCCGCGGGCGCGGTGCCGATCCGGAAATCGGGCGACGGGCTCATGCCGGCGCCCGGCTGGTCGGGCGCGTTCGACTGGACCGGCACGATCCCGTTCGACTCCCTCCCCCACGCGCTCGATCCGCCCTCGGGCCGTTTCGTCAACGCCAACGACCGGCCGGTCGGCCCGGACTATCCCTATTTCATCTCGTCGGACGGCTACGATTGGCCCTACCGCGCGCGCCGCATCGAGGACCTGCTCGCCCTGCGGCCCAAGGCGACGCTCGACGAGTTCGCGGCCATGCAGGCCGATTCCGTCTCGCTCGCGGCACGCCAGCTCCTGCCGCTCATGCTCGACATCGCACCCGAGACCCCGGCCGGCCGCGCCATGCTCGAGCGGCTCAAAAGCTGGAACGGCGTCATGGACCGCGACCGGCCCGAGCCGCTCGTGTTCGAGGCGTGGCTGCGCGAGCTCGAGCGCGGCCTCTTCGCCGACAAGCTCGGCGACCAGTTCCGCGATTATTGGGGCGGGCGCGCGGGCACGCTCTATACGATCCTCACCAGCGAGCCCGCCTGGTGCGCGCGCGCGACTACGAAGCCGCGCCCGGAAGACTGCCACGATCAGATCGCATCCGCCTACGAGCGCGCGATGATCTGGCTCACCGAGCGTTACGGCAACGACCCGAGCCTCTGGCGCTGGGGCGACGCGCATCAGGCCTATTTCATCGATCGCGTGTTCGCCGAGGCGCCGTTCGTGAACCGCTTCGCGATCGTCCACATCGCGGCCGACGGCGGCGACTATACGATCAATCGCGGCGCCGTCTCCTTCTCGAACGGCCTCGCGCCCTTCGCCGATTTCCATGGCGCGGGCTATCGCGCGATCTACGATCTGGGCGACCTCGCGCGCTCGCGCTTCATGATCGCGACCGGCGAATCGGGCAATCTCTTCTCGCACCATTTCAAGGATTTCGTCGGGCGTTGGCGCGACGTGGAATATGTGACGCTGGCCGGCAGCGCCGAGGCGCTTCTGAAGCAAGGCGGCCAGCTCCTCACCCTCGAGCCCGAGCCCCATTCATGATCGGGCCCCCGTCATGACCGAGAAAAGCGCTGCCATGGGCGTGACGTTCGACGACATCGAGGACGCGGCGCGAGCGCTCGCGGGTGCCGTGGTCGCGACGCCGACGCTGCCCGCGCGCCGGCTCGATGCCATGGTGGGCGCCCCGGTCACCCTCAAGCTCGAATGCCGCCAATACACGGGCTCGTTCAAGGATCGCGGCGCCTTGAACAAATTGCGCAAGCTCGACGCGGCCGCGCGCGCCAAGGGGGTGGTCGCCTGCTCGGCCGGGAACCACGCCCAGGGTGTGGCGCATCATGCGTCGCGCCTCGGCATCCGCGCCATTATCGTCATGCCGAAGGCGACGCCCTTCACCAAGGCCGAGCAGACCAAGCGCCTCGGCGCCGAGGTCGTGCTCCAGGGCGACGATCTGAACCAGGCGCTCGATCACGCGGACAGGCTCGTGCGCGAGCGCGGGCTCACCTTCATCCATCCCTACGACGATCCGGCCATCGTCGCGGGCCAGGGCACGGCGGCGCTCGAGATGCTGCGCGCGGCTCCCGAGCTCGATTGCCTCGTCGTTCCGATCGGCGGCGGCGGGCTCATCGCGGGAAGTGCCATCGCGGCGCAAGCGCTCAAGCCGGGGATCGAGATTTTCGGGGTCGAGAGCGCGCTTTACCCCTCGATGCGTCAGGCGATCGCGGGCGAGACGCCCCACGCGGGCGGCTCGACCATCGCCGAGGGCATCGCGGTGAAGCGCCCGGGTGCGCTCACCCGGCCCATCATCGAAGAACGCGTGAAGGAGATTCTGCTGGTCGACGAGGACGCGCTCGAGCGCGCCGTGCTCGCGATGGCGGAGCAGGAAAAGCTCGTGGTCGAGGGCGCAGGCGCCGCGGGGCTGGCCGCCCTGCTCGCCTATCCCGAGCGCTTCCAGGGCAGGCGCGTCGGGCTCATCGTCTCGGGCGGCAATATCGATTCGCGCGTGCTCGCCTCGATCCTGATGCGCGGGCTCGCGCGCGAGGGACGGCTCGCGCGCCTCCGCATCGAGATCAGCGACGCGCCCGGCGTGCTCGCGCGGGTCGCGGGGCTGATCGGCCGGCTCGGCGGCAACATCGTCGAGGTCTACCACCAGCGCCTCTATTACGACGTGCCGGTCACCATGACCGACCTCGACGTCGTGGTCGAGACGCGCAACCAGCAGCACGTCGACGAAATCTTGGCTTGCCTCGCCACCGAGGGATTTGCCGCGCGCTTGCTCTCGGCGACCGGGAAGGGCTGAAGAAGCGGCGCCTCAGCGGACGTCCGAGCCGGTGGGTGCCGGCGGCGGCGGGCCGTCATGCTTCTGCTCGAGGCGGTAGACTTCCTGGTCGCGCTCGAACTTGTCGCTCGCGAACACGAGGGCCATGAGGCCCACGCCCAAGGCGATGGTAAGCGTCACCCCGCCCACGAGGGCGACGGTACCCTCGAGCCCGAGCCCCAGGCCCTTGAAGCCCGAGAAGGCCCAAAGAGCGCCGAGGGTCGCGAGAATCGCGGCGAGGCAGATGCCGACGAAGGTCCAAATCCATTTTGCCATGGGACGCCTCCGGACCCTCAATATAGGTCCGCGCGGCGCGAAATCATCCCCCCGAATTCGCCGGGCGCCGAAGCCTCGCGGGCACCCCATGGATCGGCGCAAGCTTCGCCGCTAGTGTGGTACTCGGATTTGAGGCTCCTAAACGTATATGTCATGGAAATGTTAGGAACTTCAAATCCACCGCACTAGGATGCGCCCGAAACGCGCCGTGCCCACAATCCGTTCGCCCAGCCGGAGCCCATCATGACCGCGAGCTTGAGAAAAACGTTGATCGAAGCCGGACGCATCCTCGCGGCCGAGGGCCAGGGCGACCTCATCTGGGGCCACGTCACCGCGCGCCTCCCGAGCGATCCCGAGCGTTTCCTCATGAAGCCCGCGCGTATCGGCCTCGAGGAGATGAGCGCACGCAACATCATCACGATCGACCTCAAGGGCGAGAAGGTCGCGGGTGCCGCGCCGCGCCACAACGAGGTCTTCATCCATACCGAGATCATGCGCGTGCGCCCCGAGATCCAATGCGTCGTGCACACCCACGCGCCCCACGCGGTCGCGTTCTTCTCGCTCGGCAAGCCCATCCTCCCCGTGGGGCACCATGGCGCCGTGTTCGCGGGCTGGATGCCGGTCTTCTCGGAGACCACCAACCTGATCGTGACGCCCGAGCTTGGACGCGCGGTCGCCCGCACCCTCGGGCCGCACGCGGCGTTGGCGCTCCGCAACCACGGCATAGTGACCGCGGGCCGCACGATCGAGGAGGCGGTGATGTACGCCGTCACCCTCGAGACCGCGTGCAAGACCCAGCTTCTGGCCGAGGCCGCGGGCGGGCCGCAAGCCGTGACCGAAAGCGCCGAGATCGAGGCGAAACGCGGGCGCGTGTTCCGCGCCGACATGTACCGCTCCGCCTTCGAGTATCTCGCGCGCCGCGCCCAGCGGCGAAAATCCTAGGTGCCCCGGCGGGACTTCGCGTGTAAAAGACCCGGCGAGCCTAAGACCCGCCCGACCGGACGAGGAGCGATCCCGCGCATGGCCAAGACGATTTCCGCCTCGAAGGGTAGCGCCCCGCGCGCGCGGGCACCCCTCGCCTTCGACGCCCCCGCCTCGGTGACCGCGCGGCCCGCCGTCTGGTGCCAAGGCAAGCTCCAGCTCACCATGGCGCTCAGCGCCTACGACCAGACGCGCGACCTGGTCTCGGGTGCGGTGCGCGCCGACGGGATCGAGCTCACCGCGCTCGATTTTCCGGTCGAGGAGATTTTCTTCCGCTTCAGCAAATACCGCGAGTTCGACGTCTCGGAAATGTCGTTCGCGAAATACGTCGCGCGCCGCGCCCTGGGCGACGACGCGTTCATCGCGATCCCCGTGTTCCCCTCGCGCGTGTTCCGCCACAGCTCGATCTATGTGCGCCGCAAGGGTCCGGTCAAGGCGCCCGCGGACCTCAAGGGACGGCGCGTCGGCGTGCCGGAATGGGCGCAGACGGCCGCCGTCTACAGCCGCGGGCTTTTGATGCACGAATACGGCCTCAAGCTCCGCGACATCCATTGGGTGCAGGCGGGCGTCAACGATCCGGGCCGGGTCGAGAAGGTGGCGCTCAAGCTCCCGCCCGGCGTCGAGATCGAGCGCGTCGCGGACAAGAGCCTCAACGAGATGCTGCTCGAGGGCGCAATCGACGCGGCCCTCACCGCCCATCCGCCCGCCGCGATCGAGGCGGGCGACGGGCGCATCGGGCGTCTCTTCGCGAATTACGCCGAGCTCGAGGCGGACTATTACAAGCGCACCGGCATCTGGCCGATCATGCACACGATCGTGCTTCGGCGCGAGATCATGGAAGAAGCACCCTGGGCGGCCATGAATTTGCTCAAGGCGTTCGACGAGGCGCGGCGCCGCAGCCTCAAGCGCGTGGGCGACGTGACGGCGAGCCGCGTGCCCCTTCCCTGGGGCGCCGATCTCGTCGCGAAAGCGCGCGCGCTTTTCGGGCCCGAGCTCTGGCCCTACGGGGTCGAGGCGAACAAGCGTACGCTCGACGCGTTCCTCGATTACGCGTTCGAGCAAGGGGTGACGCAGCGTCGCTTGGCACTTGCCGAGATGTTCGCGCCCCAGACCTACGACCGCTTCAAGATCTGACGCGGGATCGTGGCGCCATGAGCACCATCCCCGCAATCGCGCCGAGCTTCGCCTGGCAAGGCGAGGCGCCCGACCCGCTCGGCTACCCCGACTATTACCGCGGCATCGTGCTGAGGCGCATCTGCGCCCATCTGCTCGACCTGTTCCTGATCGTGGTCCTGGTCGGGTTCCTTTTCTTCCTACTCGTGACCCTCAACGTCCTGACCTTCGGCCTCTTGCTGGTGCCGCTTCTGCTCGTGGGGCCGGTCACGACCGTGCTTTATGATTCGCTTCAGGTCGGCGGGCGCCATGCGGCCACCCTCGGCATGCGCGCCTTCGGCGTCGAGGTGCGGAGCTGGACCGGAAACCGCCCCGAATTCCCCCAGGCCCTGCTGCGCGCCATCGTCTTTTGGGGCCTGTCCTACATGACCGCGACGCTGCTGATGTGGGTCGTGCTCGGCATGGCGCTGTTCAACACGCGCCGGCGCTGCCTCCACGACTACCTCTCGGGCACGGTCGTGATCCGCAGCCTCGCGGTGATCGTGATCAGCCCGTAGCACGCGCAACGAGCCGCGGGGCGCCGCGTATCGGCGCATGCTGGCTCGATCGATCGGCGCGTGAGCGCGCGCTCAGGATTTCGCGGGGTTGGACCAGGGACCCGGCGCGCCGGCGGCCGGCGCGTCTTCGCCCGCAGTCGTCGCCAACGCCGTCATGCCGGCGAGGCCGCCGAGCTGCATCGTTTCGACCGCCGAGCTCGGCACGATGATGATCTTGGCGTTGTTCGACTTCAGTCCTTCGTAGAGCATGTTCATCGCGCGCAGGTGAAACGCGGTCGGATTGTTGGCGTAGGTCTTCGCCGCCTCGGCGAACTTCTCCGCGACCTGGCGCTCCGAATCGCCGAGGATGACGCGCGCCTGACGCTCGCGCTCGGCCTGCGCCTGCATCGACATCGCGTCCTCCAGGGCCGCCGGGATCAGCACGTCCTTGACCTCGACCGAAATCACGTTGATGCCCCAGGGCTCGGTACGCACGTCGATGATCTTCTGCAGCTCGTTGCTGATCTTCTCGCGCCCTTCCAGCATGTCCGACAGCATGGTCTTGCCGATGACGTCGCGCAGCGCGGTCTGCGACGCCCAATTGATGGCGCTCGTATAGTCGGCGACGTCGAGCGCCGCGCGCTTCGGGTCGATGACCTTCCAGAACAGCACGGCGTCGACGTCGACCGGCACCGTGTCCTTGGTGAGCGTCTTCTCCGCCTTGAAGGCGCTCGTGATCACGCGCGTGTCGATCCAATAAGCGACGTTCTCGAAGATCGGAATGATGAAGAACAAGCCCGGCCCTTCGAGCGAGCGGAAGCGGCCGAGGCGCAGCACCACGGCGCGCTCCCATTGGTCCGCGACCCTGATCGCGTATGACACGATGAACGCGAGCGCCCCGGCGCCGATGGCGATCGCGACGCTTTCGACGTAGCGGGCGGGCGAAAACATCGAATAGGCGGCGATCAGGCCGATGCCGAGAATGACGAAGAAGACCAAGGTCGGCAGGGAGCTGGGTTTCCTCATCTCGTTTCTCCTCGTGGATTCGGGTGGCGCATGAAGGACTGAGACCTTCGATGCGATCGGACCCCGGTCGGAGCGACGCCGCTCGATCGCGCGGCCGGCGGTCGTCTCGGCTCCGGAGTCGGCTCTTTCGCGGCTTCGCCGAGTAACATCGGCCGCAAGCGGGGCGAAACAAAGGCAAGCGGCGGTTCGGGACGGGGCCCGGCGAGCCGTCCGGAGCGTGCTCCCCAATCCGGCCGCGCGCTCATGCCGTCGTCGCGTACCGGGCGCGTAGGCCGGCCATACGCCTTCGCAACCTATATCATGCCCGGAAGCCGGAATGGCCGCTTCGATCCGAGCTGGCGGCTAGTGACTCAGGTTGAAACCGTGGCTTGGGTGTCATGGCCGGACTTGGTCCGGCCATCCACGGCTTGACGCTCAAAAGACGGGATCGCCGGGACGTGAAGCTTGGCCTCGGGCCGGCCGACGGCCGGTCCCGGGGGCCCGGTGATGACGCGAATTGGACCGCAGCCCGAGTTCAAACGGAGTCACTGCTAGCCGGCCGGCGCCGAACGGCGCGGCCACCGCGACGACCTCTCGGGCACAATCGCGATCCGCAGCCTCGCGGAGATTGTTATCGGTCGGTAACGTTTGCGCCGGCCGCGGCGCTTGTCCGGAGCCCGTTCCCGCAGGATAATGGCGCCATGTCCGGATCCTCCGAGGCACTCGCGCGGTTGCCGCGCCATTTCTATCTCTCGGGCCCGCGCCCCTGCCCCTATCTCTATGGCCGGGTCGAGCGCAGCATCTTCACCGAGCTCGGGGGGGCCGACGCCGAGCTCACTTACGAGATGCTGATCCGCTCGGGCTTCCGCCGCTCGCACCGGATCGCGTTCCGCCCGGCCTGCACCGATTGCCAGGCTTGCGTGCCCGTGCGCATCGCCGTTGCGGGTTTCGCCCCGCGCCCCTGGATGCGCCGGGTGCTCAAGGCCAATGCGCCGCTTACGGCCGAGCTCGGCCCCGCGCGGGCGACGGTCGAGCAATACGCGCTTTTCCGCCGCTACGTCGCGACGCGCCATGGCGACGGCGAGATGGCGCTCATGGATTACGACGAATATCGCAGCATGATCGAGGACAGCCCGGTCGAAAGCCGCATTGCCGAGTTCCGCGACCCCGAGGGGTGCTTGGTCGCGGCCTGCCTCGCGGACCGGCTCCCGGACGGGTTCTCCGCCGTCTACAGTTTTTTCGAGCCGGGGCGCCCGCGCGTGGCGCAAGGCGCCGATGCGTCGAAAGCACGGGCCTGGCCGAGCCTCGGGAGCCACATGATTCTTTGGCTGGTCGAGGCGGCACGCCGGCGCGGCTTGCCCTATGTCTATCTCGGCTATTGGGTTGAGGGCAGCCGCAAGATGGCTTACAAAGCGCGGTTCGCGCCGCTCGAGGCGTTGAGCGGCCGGGGCTGGCGGCCGGTCGAGCCCGCGCGCTAAGGCGCGGGCACACCGCGCCAACGGGCTGGGACGACGGCCTAAGGACCAAAGCGGCGAAGGACCCTAATCCATGAGCGCATCCTCGAAGACCACCCGCTTGACCGTGCCCGAGCTGCGCGCCCAAAAGGGCGGCCAGCCGATCGTGTGCCTGACCGCCTATACGACCCCCATGGCGCGCTTCCTCGACCCGCATGTCGACATGCTGCTGGTGGGCGATTCCCTCGGCATGGTGATCTACGGCATGGACAACACGCTCGCCGTCACGGTCGAGATGATGGCGGCGCACGGCAGGGCGGTGATGCGCGGTGCCGCGCGCGCCTGCGTCATCGTCGACATGCCGTTCGGGAGCTATCAGGAATCGCCCGAGCTCGCGTTCCGCAACGCGGCCCGCCTCATGGCCGAGACCGGCTGCGCCGGCGTCAAGCTCGAAGGCGGCGAGGAGATGGCGGAGACGGTGCATTTCTTGACCCGCCGCGGCATTCCCGTGCTCGGCCATATCGGGCTCATGCCCCAATCGGTCAACACGGCCGGCGGCTTCAAGGTCCAGGGCCGCGGCGACCAGGGCACCAAGATCCGCGGCGACGCCCAGGCGATCGCCGAGGCCGGTGCGTTCGCCATCGTGATCGAGGGCACGGTCGAGCGCGTGTCGCGCGAGATCACCAACGCGGTTTCGGTGCCGACCATCGGCATCGGCGCGTCCCCCGCCTGCGACGGCCAGGTGCTGGTGACCGAGGACGTGATGGGCCTGTTCGGCGCCTTCACGCCGCGCTTCGTCAAGCGCTATGCCGAGCTCGGCGAGGAGCTGAGCGAGGCCGCCAAGCGCTTCGCCGAGGACGTGCGCGCGCGCCGCTTCCCGGGGCCCGAGCACGTGTTCTCCTTCGAGGGCCGCGCCAAAGCGACGCCATAGGGCGCGCCTAGCGATCCCACACAGGCGACGCACCCCAATTGACGATGCGCTGATCCTTGGGGAGACGCGCGATCTCGGCGCGGTCCTCATCCGTGAGCGCGAAATCGAACACGTCGAGATTGGCCGCGATATGCTCGCGGCTCGACGATTTCGGGATCGCGGCGACGCCGTCCTGCTCGATGAGCCAACGCAGCGCCACTTGCGCCGCCGATTTCCCGTGCCGCTTTCCGATGGCGCTCAGGGTCCGGTCGCCCGGCGCTTCGCCCCGGCCGAGCGGACAATAGGCCGCGACCGCCATGCCGTGGCCGCGCGCCGCGGCGAGCACTTTCGCCTGCCCGAGCCAGGGATGATATTCGATCTGGTTGCACACGGGCTCGGCCTTGTGCGTCTCGACCGCTTCGCGCATGAGCGCCACCGTGAAGTTCGAGACGCCGATATGCTTCACGAGGCCGCGCGCCTTGAGCGCCTCCATGGCGGCGAGCGTCTCGCCCATGGGCACGCTCTTCGACGGCCAATGAATCAGCAGCAGATCGACGTAATCGAGCTTGAGCTTCCGGAGGCTTTCCTCCGCGCTCGGGCCGACGCGCGCGCGCGTCATGCTGCCGAGATCGAGCTTGGTGGTGACGAAGAGCGACGCGCGCTCGAGCTTCGCGTCCCTGATGCCGTCGCCGACCTCGCTCTCGTTGCCGTACATCTGGGCCGTGTCGATGTGGCGATAGCCCAAGCCGAGCGCTGCCGATACCGCCTCGCGGCAGCTGCGGCCCGTGAGCTGCCAAGTGCCGAGGCCGATCTTGGGGATCTTGGCACCGTGGGCGAGGATGTCGCGGGTGACGGATGGCGCCATGGAGAGCCTCGCGAGAATGGATGACGTCGAGAGCTTAGCTCGGGAACGGTCGCGGCGAAACTCGACATTACCCCCACCCCACCCTCCCCCTCGAGGGGGAGGGATTTTGCGCCTGACCTAATAGCCTCTCCCTTGAGGCGGAGGCCGCGCGCGGCAGCGAGCGGGTGGGGGGTGAAGGCCTACTCGAACTTCCCGCTTCTCGGGAAGCCCGTGGGCGGGAGGCGGCCGGCTTGGGCGCGTTTCCCGAGCCAGTCGCGCAGCTCCGATTTCTCGAACACGCGCGCCCGGTCGCCGGTGCGGCAGGCGAGGCCCTCCTCGAGCTTGAAGGTCTTCGCGTCGGCCAGCCCGCCATCCTTGTATTTCTGGAGGATCACGCCGCGCCCGCGCGCCATCTCGGGCACCTCGGCAAGCTTGAAGAGGATGAGCTTGCGGTTCTGGCCGAGCACCGCGACCCAATCGCCCAGGATGGGTGCCGCCACGGCCGCCGCCGCGCCCTCGCCCAAATTCAGCACCTGCTTCCCGGCGCGCGTCTGGGCGAGCGTGTCCTCGGCCTTGACCACGAAGCCGCGCCCGTCCGAGCCCGCGACCAGGAGCTTCTCCTCGGGCTTGTAGACGCGCAAGGCGACGATCGACTGGTCGTTGCCGAGATCGACCATGAGGCTCAGGGGCTCGCCGAACCCGCGCCCGCCCGGGAGCTTGTCGCAGCCGATCGTGTAGAAGCGCCCGTTGGTCGCGAACGCCAAGAGCTTGTCCGTGGTCTCGGCGGGAAGCGCGAATTTGGGCCCGTCGCCCTCCTTGTATTTCAAGTCCGACGTGTCGGCGAGATGGCCCTTGATACTCCGGATCCATCCCTTCTCGGAGCAGATCACCGTGATCGGCTCGCGCTCCAGATAGGCCTCGAGCGGCACCTCCTCGACCTCGGGTGCCGTGCCGATCTCGGTGCGGCGGCGGCCGAGGGGCGACTTCGGGCCGAACTTCGCCTTCAAGGCCCGGAGCTCGACGCCGACCGATTTCCAGCGCTTCCCCTCGTCGCGCAAGAGTGCGCGCAGTTCCGCGCGTTCGGCCGAGAGCGTCTTGTGCTCTTCGCGGATCGCGATCTCCTCGAGCTTCCGCAAGCTGCGTAGCCGCATATTGAGGATCGCCTCGACCTGGACCTCCGAGAGCTTCCAGCGCTTCATCATCTTGGGCTTCGGATCGTCCTCCTCGCGGATGAGCTTGATCACCGCGTCGAGGTTCAAATAGGCGATGTGGAAGCCGTCGAGGATTTCGAGGCGCTGCTCGATCTGAGCGAGCCGGTGCTTCGAGCGCCGCACCAGCACGTCGATGCGGTGGTCGAGATAGGCATTGAGGCAGTCGCGCAGATTCATCACGCGCGGTGAGACGCCGCCGTCGAGCACGTTCATATTCAGCGGGATACGCGTCTCGAGCTCGGTCTGGCGAAACAGCGTCTCCATCAAGACCGCGGGATCGACGTTGCGGCTCCGCGGCTCGAGCACGAGGCGGATGTCGTCGGCCGATTCGTCGCGCACGTCGGCGAGGAGTGCGAGCTTTTTCTGTTGCAACAGCTCGGCGATGCGCTCGATGAGACGCGCCTTCTGCACCTGGTACGGGATTTCCGTCACCACCACCTGGTAGACGCCGCCCTTTTGCTTCTCCACGTTCCAGCGCGCGCGCAGGCGGAAACTGCCGCGCCCGCTCTGATAGGCCTCGGCGATCGATTGGCGCGGCTCGACCAGAATGCCGCCCGTGGGAAAATCAGGACCCGGAATCAGGCGCACCAGCGTGTCGACGCGCGCCTCGCGATGGTCGATCAAATGGATGAGCGCATCGCACAGCTCGACGATGTTGTGGGGCGGGATGCTGGTGGCCATGCCGACGGCGATGCCTTGGGCGCCGTTCGTAAGCAGATTGGGGAAGTTCGCCGGGAGCACGATCGGCTCCGCGTTCTCGCCGTCGTAGGTCTGGCGGAAATCGACCGCGTCCTCGTCGATGCCCTCGAGCAAAAGCTCGGCGACTTCGGTAAGACGTGCCTCGGTGTAACGCATGGCGGCGGCGTTATCGCCGTCGACATTGCCGAAATTCCCCTGCCCGTCGACGAGCGGATAACGCGCCGCGAACTCCTGCGCGAGCCGCACCAGCGCGTCGTAGATCGCCGCGTCGCCATGGGGATGGTACTTCCCCATCACGTCGCCCACGATGCGCGCGCATTTCTTGAAGCCCTGGGCGGGATCGAGACGTAGCTGGCGCATGGCGTAAAGCAAGCGCCGGTGCACCGGCTTCAGCCCGTCGCGCACGTCGGGCAGCGCCCGGTGCATGATGGTCGACAGCGCGTAGGCGAGATAGCGCCGCGACAGGGCCTCGGTCAGGGGCTCGTCGATGACGCGGTCGGGGTCTTCGCCCTCGGGCGGCGGGGGGACGTGGGTGTTCATGGCCAGTGATTCTACCAGCCATCATAACCGCCCGTCGCGGCTGCGCCGATCAATGAGCCACAGGCGCGCGGGGCGAAGATCGCCCCGCCGCCGGATCAGAACGGCAGGGTGAACTTCAGCGCCGCGCCCTGCTCGTCGGTGCGCTTGCCGAACTGGCCGAACCAGCCCAGCCGCGCGCTGGCCCCGCCGGGGCCCACGATGGTCAGGCCCGCCTCGGCGTCGGCGGTCATCCGGTCCAGCTTGGCGGTGGTGACGAAGTCCGGCACGCCCGCCGGCGCGCTGGCGAAGGCGGCGTCGAACAAGGGTTCCTCGCCGTCCAGCACGCGGGTGAAGCCGCCGCGGACATAGGGCCGGTAGGCGAAGCCGCCCAGAAGGGTCTCGGCCCCCAGCTCCAGCTTGGGGCTGATCCGCGCTTCGTTCTGCCATTGGGCGGGCGCGTCCAGGTCCAGCGGCCCGGCGCCGGTCTCGGCCAGGGGTCCGTTGCGCACGCGCACGTCGCTGACCTCGAACATCGGCTTGGCGTACAGCCCACCAAAGCGCCCGTCATAGCGCCAAGTCCGCGAAAACCTTGCGGTATAGGCCTCCCAGGTCATGCGCTGCTGGCCGAGGGCGGTGAAGGCGTTCTGCGGCGTCAGCACGGTGCGGCTGGTGGAGAGCTTCTCGGTCCCGAACGCGGCGGCGAGGTCCAGGCCCCAGTCCGCCCAGTCGCCCTTGGCCACCAGGCCGCCCTGGTAGCGCATGCCCGAGGCGTCGTTGCGGAAGCCCATGCCGCCGGTCACATTGTCGGCCGACAGGGCGTAGCCCAGCCGGATGTGGCCGGAGACCTGCTTCTCGTAGCCGCCGGCCACCCCGGCCGACTGCTCGTCGAAGGCCTGGTTGTTGGCCGTGGCCTGCAGGCCGAGCCAGGTTCCCGTCGCCTTGGCCCAGGCGCAGCTGTCGCCCCGGACCTTGAACTGGTCGGTCGACAGCGGGCAGCTCATCATCGAGTCGGTGAACCGCTCGGTGGCGAGATCCACCGCGGCGATCTCGTCGGCATAGGTCTCGGGCGAGAAGCTGTCGTAGATCGCCTTCAGCGTGTCGGGCGAGGAGACGTAGAACAGCTCCCCCGCGATCGGTCCGAACGCCGGCGAGCCTGCGGTCTGGATGGCGTTGATGTGCTGGCCCACCGCCAGCTGGTTGAGGTTCAGGCCGATGTCGGTGGGAGCGAAGTTGATCGTGTAGTGGATGTCCAGGTTCTGGACGTTGTTGATCAGCTCGAAGCGGGCGATCACCGACGACGGGGCGTCCAGCATCAGGTTCGACGCCGACAGCCCGCCCTGCGCGCTGATGATGGTCGCCACATGCGAGCCGGGCAGCGCATCGTCCGGATCCAGCACGTTCAGGACATAGGAGCCCTGCAGCTGGGCGGTCCCCGTCGCGGCCAGCAGGTCCACCTCGCCGGCATGGCCGGTGTGCGCGAGATCCAGGTCGAAGTCGTAGACGCCGCTTGCGGTCTGCACATAGGCGCCGTCGAGCGCGGTGGTCTGCACCACGCCCCAGCCGCCGGGGCTGACCGTGCCGTAGTTGTTCAGCGGGCCGCCGTTCAGCCTGACGTAATCCAGC
>DATJLQ010000046.1:0-6825 GCA_035509415.1 Alphaproteobacteria bacterium | reverse complement strand
TGGTGCCGCCGGAGTGAATTGAACACTCGACCCCGTCCTTACCAAGGACGTGCTCTACCACTGAGCTACGGCGGCGATCCGGTCGGCGCCCGGCGGCCGCCCGAGGGGGCGGCGCGAGGCCGGGCTCACATACAGGATCGGGCCCGGAATGGCAAGCGCAGGGCGGCGCCCGGTCGTGGCGCCGTATGTATTCGCGGGCCCGCGCCCGGCCGGACACGATCCGGCCATCCATCCCTCGGCGCGCAAAAGACAAAGACGTGGATCGCCGGCACGCAAATCTGTCCTCAAGCCGGCCGAAAGCCGCTTGCGGGGGCCCGGCGATGAGGTAGGGCGGGCCGCATCCGGAATTTCAAGTTACGGCATCTCCCGGCGCCCGCGAGCCTTGCGGGAGACCGCGCGAGCCGCCACATTTCTCGAAACGACGCGCGTCGCGCGCCGGGGCGGAGGAATGAGCGAGCGATGGGCCGCAGGCTGAAACCCGCGTCGATCGGGAGAAGCATGGCGCCGCTGCGGCGCCGCGCGGCTGGGCGGGCGTTGGCGCCTTCACCGGCGCTCCCGGCGGCGCTTCGGACGGCGCTCCCGGCGGCGCTCCCGTTGGCGCTTGGGGCGCTGTTTGCGTTGGCGCCGTCGGCCCTGGGCGCCCCCGCGCCCGCGCCGGCGCCGGGGATCGAGCTTGCCATCTATTACGGCGCCTATGGCGAATTCGAGCCGCTGCGCCTGGCGCTCGGCAAGCCGGCGCTCGCCCAGCCCAAGATTCTCGAGGCGGTGTGCCGCTCCTGGTCCTACGCGACCGCGCGCGTCGACGGCGGCACGCCGCCGCCCGGCATGCGCATCGACAATGGTGCCATCTCGGGCACGCCCGCAGAGGCGGGTACTTGGGTCGTCTCGATCCGCTTCGCCGGCATAATGTGCAACGGAAGGTCGTTCCCGGATCAGGACACGACCGTGCCGATCGTGGTCAAATGAGCGCGGCACCCGAAGACCGGAAGCCCGCGGACAAGAAACGCGCCAAGCCTGCGCGCTCGTCCGCGGGCGATGCGGCGCGGCGCGCGCGCGAGGAGCGTCTCGCCGACGCCCTGCGCCGGAACCTGAAGCGCCGCAAGGAAGACGTCGCACGGCGCGGCGGCTCGGGCGCGGGCGAGCCCGACGCCTAGCTCCTCAGCCTTTCGCCTTGAGCACGTCGCGGATCTCGGTGAGGAGCACGACCTCGGGCGGCGTCTTGGGCTCCTCCGCGGGCGCCTTCGGGAACAGCCGGTTGATCTGGCGCACGACGATGAAGATCGCGAAGGCCACGATCAAAAAGTCGATCACCGAATTGATGAAGAGCCCGTAATTGAGGGTCGGCGCGCCCGCGGCCTTGGCGGCGGCGAGGGTCTCGTAGTGCTTGCTCGAGAGATCGATGAACAGGCTCGAGAAGTCGAGATTGCCGAGAATGAGCCCGATGGGCGGCATGATGATGTCCGACACCAGCGAGCTCACGATCTTGCCGAACGCGGCGCCGATGACCACGCCGACGGCGAGATCGACCACGTTGCCGCGCATGGCGAATTCCTTGAATTCCTTCAGCATGTCCTTGCCGATCATGAGGCCTCCTGGGGCAAAGGGGGTTGGTCGTCCCTTCTAGCAAAGACCCGGCGCCCACGCACCTGGCGGCCGACGCTTTCTCCATCGTCCTCCTGGCATGTCCCCCCTGGCGTTTCCCCTCTGGCATTTCTTGGGCCGAGGGCTATAAGAAGCGACGGCGGCGAGGGCCGGGCTCGGGAGCCGGGTTGGGCCCAGGATTCGGGCCTATCCGGGCCAAAATCCGGGTCTGGTCGCGGACGCCCCAGGGCAAAATTCGAGCGCAAGAAACAAGCGAGAAATCGGCCGAAGTCAGATGGATAGAATCCGCATCCGCGGCGGCAACAAGCTCAAGGGGACGATCCGCATCGGCGGCGCCAAGAACGCGGCGCTCCCGCTTCTGGCCGCGGCCCTCTTGTCCGACGAGACGCTCACCCTCACCAATCTCCCCCATCTGGTCGACATCACGACCATGGCGAGCTTGCTCGGCCAGCTCGGGGTCGAGATCGAGATGAACGGCCATGCGCGGAACGGCGGCCATGCGGGGCGCGCCCTCTCGCTTTCGGCGCGGCGCATTTCCGAGACGCGCGCGGATTACGAGCTCGTACGCAAGATGCGCGCGAGCGTGCTGGTGCTCGGCCCGCTGGTCGCGCGCATGGGCGAGGCGACGGTGTCGCTCCCGGGCGGCTGCGCCATCGGCACGCGCCCGATCGACCTGCATTTGAAGGCGCTCGCGCAACTCGGCGCCGAGATCGAGCTCGAATCCGGCTACGTCAAGGCGACCGCACCTCATGGCCTCAAGGGGGCGCGCGTGACCTTTCCCAAAGTCTCCGTGGGGGCGACCGAGAACGCGCTCATGGCGGCAGCCCTGGCCAAGGGCGAGAGCGTCATCGAGAACGCCGCGCGCGAGCCCGAGATCGGCGATCTCGCGCGTTGCCTCGTCGCCATGGGCGCCGAGATCGAGGGCATCGATACGGAGACGCTCTGCGTCCAGGGCCGCCCGCTCCTGCATGGCGCCCAGCACGAGATCGTCGCCGACCGCATCGAGACCGGCACCTACGCCATGGCGGCCGCGATCACCGACGGCGAGATCGAGCTCGAGGGCGCGCGCCTCGACCTCATCGGCGCCCTCGCCGAGACTCTGGAAGCGGCGGGGGTGGCGCTCGCCGAGACCAATCGCGGCCTGCGCGTGAGCCGCGCCAACGGGGCACTCCTCGGCGTCGACGTGATGACCGAGCCCTTCCCCGGCTTTCCGACCGATCTCCAGGCCCAGTTCATGGCGCTCATGGCGACCGCCGAGGGGGCGTCCATGATCACCGAGACCATCTTCGAGAACCGCTTCATGCACGTGCCCGAGCTCATGCGCATGGGGGCGAACATCAATTACCACGGCGCGTCGGCGATCGTGCGCGGGGTGAAGCGTCTCTCGGGCGCCCAGGTCATGGCGACCGATTTGCGCGCCTCGGTCTCGCTCGTGCTCGCGGGCCTCGCGGCCGAGGGCGAGACGGTGCTCAACCGGGTCTATCATCTCGACCGCGGCTACGAGCGTCTCGAGGAGAAGCTCGCGGCCTGCGGCGCCGAGATCGAGCGCCTCAAGGATTAGGGCTCACCGTCGGCGAGGGGGACGATGGGGGACGGGCTGCACCTGCGCGCCGAGGACGCGGAAGACCTCCGGGTGATGTCGAGCTTCCTCCAGGATGCGCTCGTGCCGCTCGCCGACATGCATTTCGAGCCGGCGGAGCGCCGCTTCGTCCTCGCCCTCAACCGCTTTCGCTGGGAGCACGTCGTCGCGGGGCAAGGTGGCGCGCGAAAAATTGGCGCGCGACCGGTCGGCGTGCGCTTCGAGCGCATCGCCTGCGGCGTCGCCTTCGAGGCGGTGCATCGCGTGCGCCTCCAGAACATCGAGCGCGCGCGGCGCGACCGGCCGCTCGAGCTGCTCGCCGTCGTGGCACGCGACGAGGGCGAGGCGGGAGCGACGATCCAGCTCATGTTCGCGGGCGGCGGCACCATCCGCCTCGAGGCCGAGCGCATCCGCGTCCGCCTGGACGATTTCGGCGAGCCCTGGCCCACCCGCTGGGCGCCGCGCCACCGCGATCCGGGCGAGTTCTGAGGCCCGCCGGGGCCGCGCCGGGGCCGCGCCGGGGGTGTCCCGGCCTGGGCCGGCCTGGGCCGGCCGGAACCGGGGGATAAGCCCCGTATTCCCGCCAAAAACAAGGATTTTTTGACCTTTCCGCCGGATCGGGGTATCAGAGGCGCCGCAATCTCCGTAGAGCGAGCGAATTCGAGGGACGTTCCGGCCGGCCGGGCCCGGGCCGAATCCCCAGGAGACGGTACATGGCGCGCGACGACACGCTCATTCTCGCGGTTCCCAAGGGGCGCATCTCGGCCGAGGTCGCGCCGCTGTTCGCGCGCCTCGGGCTCGAGCCCGAGCCCGCCTTCGCCGACCCCGAGTCGCGCCAGCTCAAATTCGCGACCAACGACCCCAAGCTCGCGATCATCCGGGTGCGCAGTTTCGACGTCGCCACCTTCGTCGCCTTCAACGCGGCCCAGCTCGGCATTTGCGGGCGCGACGTATTGATGGAGTTCGACTATTCCGAGATCTACGCGCCCCTCGATCTCGGCATCGGCAAGTGCCACCTCGCGGTCGCCGAGCCGGCCGAGCTCGTGCGCCGCGACGAGCCCCAGCGCTGGAGCCACGTGCGCGTCGCGACCAAATATCCCGAGATCACCAAGCGCCACTTCGCGGCGCGCGGCGTCCAGGCCGAGTGCATCAAGCTCTCGGGCGCGATGGAATTGGCGCCCGGGCTCGGCCTCTGCCGGCGCATCGTCGACCTGGTCTCGACCGGCTCTACCTTGAAGGCCAACGGTCTGGTCGAGGTCGAGCGCATCGCGGAGATCACCTCGCGCCTGATCGTGAACCGGGCGGCGCTCAAGACCCGGCCCGAGGAGCTCGCGCGCTGGATCGAGCGCTTCAAGGTCGCGGCCGCGGAGCTGTCCCGTGCCGCTTAGGCTCGACGCGCGCAAGCCCACCTTCGCGCGCGCCTTCGCGAGGCTCCTCGCGGCGAAGCGCGAGAGTGCCGCCGACGTCGACGCGACGGTGGCGGCGATCATCGCCGACGTGCGGAAACGCGGCGACCGCGCGCTCATCGCCTACACCAAGCGCTTCGACAAGATCGTCTTGAGCCCGAAGAATATCCGCGTGAGCGCGCGCGAGATCGCGGCCGCGTCGGCGAAATGCAGCAAGGTGGCGCTCGAGGCGCTCGCCTTCGCGAAGGCGCGTATCGAGACGTATCACCGGCGCCAGAAGCCCGTCGATCTCGACTATAAGGATGCGACCGGCGTGCGCCTCGGCTCTTTCTGGCGGCCGGTCGCCGCGGTCGGCATCTACGTGCCCGGCGGTACCGCGGCCTATCCGAGCTCGGTCCTGATGAACGCGGTCCCCGCCAAGGTCGCGGGCGTGGCGCGCATCGCGATGGTGGTGCCGGCACCCGGCGGCGTCATCAATCCGCTCGTGCTCGCGGCCGCGCGCCTCGCGGGCATCGACGAGATTTATCGCGTGGGCGGCGCCCAGGCGATCGCGGCCCTGGCCTACGGCACGCGCAGCATAGCGCCCGTCGACAAGATCGTCGGGCCGGGCAACGCTTACGTCGCGGCGGCGAAGCGGCGCGTGTTCGGCCAGGTCGGCATCGACATGATCGCGGGGCCGTCCGAGATCCTGGTGATCGCCGACAAGGACAACGACCCCGAATGGATCGCGGCCGATCTTCTCTCGCAGGCCGAGCACGACACGGCGGCCCAGGCGATCCTGATCGCGGACGACGAGGGCTTCGCCGACCGGGTGGTCGCCGCGGCCGAGAAGCAGCTCAAGTCGCTGCCGCGCGCCCGCATCGCGCGCGCGAGCTGGCGCGACAACGGCGCCGTGATCCTGGTGCCGTCGCTCGCCGACGCGGCGGCGCTCGCGGACAAGATCGCACCCGAGCACATGGAGCTCGCGGTGAGGAACCCCGAGCCGCTCGTTTCCCAGATCCGCAACGTCGGCGCCATCTTCCTCGGCTCCTATACGCCCGAGGCGATCGGCGACTATGTGGGCGGACCGAACCACGTGCTCCCCACGGCGCGCAGCGCGCGTTTCGCCTCGGGGCTCGGCGTGCTCGACTTCATGAAGCGCAGCTCGCTCCTCGGCTGCGACCCGGCGGCGCTCGACGCCCTCGGCCCGGCAGCCGTTGCGCTCGCCGAGGCGGAGGGGCTCGAGGCCCACGCGCTCTCGGTCCGGCTGCGGCTCAAGCGCCGAGCACCTTAGGTCTCGCCATGCCCAAGGCCGGGCCCGGCAAGAAAGCGAAATCGGGTGCCGCGCGCCCGCGCGACCCGCGCATCGTCCAGATTCATCTCGACGAGCGCAGCATCGTGCGTTGGACCGCCGACGTGGATCACGAGCGCAAGGTCGCGATCTTCGATCTCCTCGACGACAATTATTTCGCGCCCGTGGGCGATTATGGCGGGCCCTACGTGCTGCGCCTCTCGATCGAGGAGAGCCGGCTCGCGATCGGCATCAACGACGCCGACGACCGGCCGCTCACGCGCATCCTGCTGCCGACCACGCCGTTCCGCCGCATCGTCAAGGACTACTTCACCATCTGCGACAGCTACTACCGCGCGATCCGCAACGCGAGCCCGACCCAGATCGAGGCGATCGACATGGGCCGGCGCTCACTCCACAACGAGGGCTCGGCCCTCCTGCGCGAGCGCCTTGCGGGCAAGATCGAGGTCGACGCCAACACCGCGCGGCGGCTGTTCACGCTGCTGTGCGTGCTGCACATCCGGGGGTAGGGCGTGGCGAGCGAGCTTCCGTCGAGCGTGCTGTTCGCGTGCACGCGCAACAGCGTGCGCTCGCCCATCGCCGAGGCGCTGCTGAGGCAGTACCAGCGCCAGCGCATCTTCGTCGACTCCGTGGGCGTGCGGCCGGGCGAGCCGGACCCGTTCGCGAACCAGGTGATGGAGGAGATCGGCCTGTCGCTCGCGCGGCACCGGCCCAAGGCTTTCGCCGATCTCGAGGACAGCTCGTTCGACCTCGTCGTGAGTCTCTCGCCCGAGGCGCAGCATTCGGCGGTCGAGCTCACGCGCGGGCGAGCCTGCGAGGTCGAGTATTGGCCGATCCTCGACCCGAGCATCGTCGAGGAGAGCCGCGAGAGCGTGCTCGCCGCCTACCGCGCGATCCGGGACGAGCTCAAGCGGCGCATCGAGGCGCGCTTCCCGCGGTGAGGGGGC
>DATJLQ010000045.1:0-42831 GCA_035509415.1 Alphaproteobacteria bacterium | reverse complement strand
CCGCCGCCGCCGCGCCGCCGACGCCGACGCCGGCGCCGACGCCGCCCTTCGCCTTGCGGCTGATCGCCCTGACCTTGCCAAGGCTGCCCTTGCGGACCCTGCCCGGGCTGGCCGCCAGGTTGTCCATGGCCCTGCTGACCCCGACCGTGTTGGCCGTGATCGTGCTGGCCATGATCGTGCTGGGAATGACCGCGCTGGCCATGGCCGTGCTGGTCACGATTGTGTTGGCCATGGCTATGCTGGCCATGGCTATGCTGATCATGGCTATGCTGGTCTGGCGCGCGCTCGTCATGATGACGCGGCTCGCGCCACGCCGGCGCACCGCCTGCCTCGCCCGTCTCCTCGTCGCCCGCCTCGTCCTCGAGGCCGGCGTCGCTTTCCTCCTCCATCTCGTCCTCGGCGGCCTCGTCCGCCTCGTTCCGGTCCGCCTCGAGCTCGGCCATGACCGTCTCGGGCCTGACCGGGAGCGGCGGCAATTCGCCCGGCTCGAACTCGCGCAGCCGGTCGAGCCGGTAGGCGGGCGGGATCAGCGCGTCGTCGGTCGCGACCTCGACCGTGAAGCCGTAGCGCCGCTCGATGTCGGCAAGCGCCGCGCGTTTCTGGTTGAGGAGATAGAGCGCGATCTGGCGCGGCACGGTGAGCTTGAGCTCGGCGCTGCGCCGGCGGATGCCTTCCTCCTCGAGCCCGCGCATGACGTGGAGCGCCGTCGATTCGGTCGAGCGCACCCAGCCCGAGCCGCCGCAATAGGCGCATTGCTGCATGGTCGCCTCGACCAGGCTGGGGCGCAAGCGCTGGCGCGACAGCTCGAGGAGGCCGAAGGTCGAGATGCGGCCGATCTGGACGCGCGCGCGGTCGACCCGCATCGCGTCCTTGAGCTTGCGCTCGACGGAAGCGTTGTTGCGGTGCTCCTCCATGTCGATGAAGTCGATCACGATCAGGCCCGCGAGGTCGCGCAGCCGCACCTGGCGCGCGATCTCCTCGGCGGCCTCGGAGTTGGTCCTGAGCGCCGTCTCCTCGATGTTGCGCTCCTTGGTGGCGCGCCCGGAATTGACGTCGATCGACACCAGCGCCTCGGTCGGCGTGATCACGACGTAGCCGCCGGACTTCAGGTTCACGGTCGGGCTGTGGATCGCGTCGATCTGGCTCTCGACCTGGAAGCGGTGGAAGAGGGGGACCTGGTCGTCCTTGTATTGCTGGACGCGCTTCGCGTGGCTCGGCGTCAGCATGCGCATGAAGTCCTTGGCCGCGCGGTAGCCGTCGTCGCCCTCGACCTGGATGTCGTCGATGTCGCGGTCGTAGAGATCGCGGATCGCGCGCTTGATCAGGCTCGCTTCCTCGTAGATGAGGGCGGGCGCGGTCGAATTGAGCGTGAGCTCGCGGATCTCGTCCCACAGGCGCATGAGGTATTCGAGGTCGCGCTTGATCTCGGTCTTGTTGCGCTCCATGCCCGCGGTGCGCACGATCACCGACATGCCCTCGGGCACCTCGAATTCCTCGAGGATGCTTTTCAAGCGGCGCCGGTCTTTGAGGTTGGTGATCTTGCGCGAGATGCCGCCGCCGCGCGGCGTGTTGGGCATGAGCACGCAATAGCGTCCGGCGAGCGAGAGGTAGGTCGTGAGCGCAGCGCCCTTGTTGCCGCGCTCTTCCTTCACGACCTGCACCAGCATGATCTGCCGGCGCTTGGTCACCTCTTGGATTTTGTAGGGGCGCGGGGCGCGGAAGCGGCGCGGGCTCACTTCCTCCATGTCCTCGCCGCCGACGGTCTCGACCTCGGCCCCCTCGGGCCGCTCGCCGCGCTCGCCGTCGCGCTCGGCGAGCGCCTTCTCCTGGGCGATCAGCGCCTCGCGGTCCGCGATCGGGATGCGGTAATAGTCGGGGTGGATTTCGTTGAAGGCGAGGAAGCCGTGGCGGTTGCCGCCGTAATCCACGAACGCCGCCTGCAGCGAGGGCTCGACCCGCGTCACTTTCGCGAGATAGATGTTGCCCTTGAGCTGCTTCTTGGTGGCGGTTTCGAAATCGAAGTCTTCGAGATGGTTGCCCTTGATCACCGCGACCCGGATTTCCTCGGGATGCGCGGCGTCGATCAGCATGCGTTTTGCCATTCGGCAAAATCTCCGGCGCACGCCGCCAGCGACCCGTGCGAACTCCGGGCGGCGGCGTGCCTGGCTCTGCGAGGCCGGTTCCTGCGGGCTCGACCCGTCAAACGCGACGCCGAAACTTTACGGCGCCACGACGGGGATCGCGCGCGGTGGCCGCTTCAGGCGGCCGCCTTTGGATCCAACCTCGATGTTCCCATCGTCCCCAGCGTCTCCGGCGCCCGCCAAGCCCGTGCGGCCCGAAGCGCTCCCGAAGGGGCTCCGGCCGCGTGACCGCTCGGCGGCAGCCGATGTCCTCCCGCGAGGCGCGGGCGGACCGCTGCGGCGGTTCGCAACCAGGAAGATACCGTTGCGGCCGCCTGTGGACAATTGATTATTCGTCGCGCGCGCCGCGGCGGGTCTCAAAACGACGTGAAGCGTCGCGCCGGCGATTCCGAGTCGCGACCGCGGGCAACGCCGTAAGATATTGAAGTAATATGGTTAAATCGCGAACCTGGGCCGCGGCGCGAAATTGCGCCGTCGAAGGCGTGCGCCGGCACGGGCGCGGCCGGCGCTTATCAGCCTTGACGATCCCCGGGCGCGCGACGCGGCGTGGGCGGCACCGGAACGCGCGTTGCGCCTCCTGGCGCGCCGTGCGAAGTTGCGCCGAAGCCGCGCGCGGGATTTCGGGCGAAGTCATAACTTCGCCCCATTTGACGATGTAAGCTCGGCCGCGTGGCCGCCGCGGCGGCCCGTCGCCGGACGCGTTGCGGGTGGCGCGCGGAGTGCGGGACTCTCCATCGATGCTCAAGACTCTGGCCAAACGGTTGCTGATCGCGGCCACGGCGCTCGTGCTCGTGGCGCTGCTCGGCTGCGCGGGTGCGCTCTACGTCTTCTACCATTACGGCCGCGGGCTGCCCGACTACCACCAGCTCGCCAACTATCAGCCGCCCGTGGTGACGCGCGTGCTCGCGGGCAACGGCGAGCTCCTCGCCGAGTACGCGACCGAGCGGCGCGTGTTCGTGCCGATCGACGCGATCCCTAAGCGCGTGATCCAGGCCTTCCTCGCCGCCGAGGACAAGAATTTCTACCAGCATGGCGGCATCGACGTGTTCTCGACCGTGCGCGCAGCACTCCAGGATCTGATCCATATGGGACAGAACCGGCGCCCGGTCGGCGCCTCCACGATCACGCAGCAGGTGGCGAAGAACTTCCTCCTCAACAACGAGGTCTCGCTCTCGCGCAAGATCAAGGAGGCGATCCTCGCGTTCCGCATCGAGCGCGCCTTCTCGAAGGACCACATTCTCGAGCTCTATCTCAACGAGATTTATCTCGGCGGCGGCTCCTACGGCGTCGCCGCGGCGGCGCTCAACTACTTCGACAAGTCGCTCGATCAGCTCTCGATCTCGGAGGCCGCGTTCCTCGCGGCACTCCCCAAGGCGCCCAACAACTACAATCCCTGGCGCTTCCCCGAGGCCGCCAAGGCGCGGCGCGACTGGGTGATCGATCGCATGGTGGATGACGGCGACATCACGGCGGCCGAGGCCGCCAAGGCCAAGGCCCAGCCGCTCGCGACCAAGACCGCGCCGGCGAGCGAGTTCGCCGACGCGGGCTACTTCACCGAGGAAGTGCGGCGCGAGCTCCTGGCGCGCTTCGGCGAGACGGCACTCTATTCGGGCGGCCTCTCGGTGCGCACCACGGTCGATCCCAAGCTCCAGGCCTATGCCGACGAGGCGCTACGCGCCGGGCTCATCGCCTACGACCGGCGTCACGGCTGGCGCGGACCGCTCGGCAAGCTCCCCATCACCGAGGTCGCGTCCCAGGACGCGTGGCTCGGCCCGCTCGCGGCGTTTCCGCGCCCGGTCGACATCGGGAGCTGGAATCTCGCGGTCGTGCTCGGCGTCGACGCGGAGGGTGCGACCATCGGCCTCGCGCCCGATCCCGCGCACAAGATCGCCGAGACCGGACATATCCCCTTCGCCGAGCTCCATTGGGCGCGGAAGGAACTGCCCGACCAGCATGTCGGGCTCTGGCCCAAGAGCCCGTCCGACGTGCTCGCAGTCGGCGACGTGATCATGGTCGAGCCGGTGACCGCGAGTGCCGAGGGCAAGCCCTATCCGCCGCACACTTATGGGCTGCGCCAGATTCCCGAGCTCCAGGGCGCGGTCGTGGTGCTCGACCCGCATACGGGCCGCGTGCTGGCGCTCACCGGCGGCTACCATTTCGTCCCCGCCAAGGACGAGTTCGACCGCGCGGTCCAGGCCTGGCGCCAGCCGGGCTCGGCGTTCAAGCCGTTCGTGTACCTCACCGCGATGGACAACGGCTTCACGCCCTCCTCCCTCGTGCTCGACGCGCCCTTCGTGATCGACCAGGGGCCGGGGCTCGGCAAATGGAAGCCCGCCAACTACGAGCATAATTTCTACGGGCCCGAGCCGCTGCGTTTCGGCCTCGAGCATTCGCGCAACCTCATGACCGTGCGCCTCGCGGCCAATATCGGCATGGACAAGATCGCCGCCACCGCCGAGCGCTTCGGCATCGTCGACCATCTCGAGCCCGAGCTCGCCATGGCGCTCGGCTCCCAGGTGACGACGCTCCTGCGCCTCACCACCGCCTATGGCGAGCTCGTCAACGGCGGCAAGAAGATCACGCCCACGCTGATCGAATGGGTGCAGGACCGCTACGGCAAGCTCATCTACCGCCACGACACGCGGCCCTGCCCGGACTGCGACAACGTCGCGTGGAAGCCCGACCTCGAAGTGCCCGACCTTCCCGACACGCGCCAGCAGCTCGACGATCCGCGCAGCATCTACCAGGTGGTCTGGATGATGCAGGGTGTGATCGAGCGCGGCACCGGCGTGCGTGCGCGCGTGATCAAGCAGCCGCTCGCGGGCAAGACCGGCACCACCGACCAGGACAAGGACACCTGGTTCATCGGCTTCACGCCCGACCTCGTGTGCGGCGTCTATATGGGCTTCGACCAGCCGCGTACCCAGGGCCCGCTCGAGCAGGGGGCGACGGTGGCGCTGCCGGTGTTCATCGACTTCATGCAGAACGCGCTCAAGGACACGCCCGGCATTCCGTTCCGCATTCCGCCCGGGCTCGTCATGGTGCGCACGCGCCTCTCGGACGGGCTCCCGGCCCAGCCCGGCGACCGCGCGGTCGTGGTCGAGCCGTTCAAGCCCGGCACCGTGCCCGAGGCGCGCGGCCCCGTGCTCGACGGCAGCGAATCGCCCAACGCCGAGGGGGCGAGCTTCAGCCCCGGCAGCGGCAGCGCCAACGAAGGGACGGGCGGCATCTACTAGCGTCGTCGTCGACGCCTGCGTTGCGGCGCCGTTCCCGGTCCGGCCTCAATTCCGCGATCCTCGATTCCTCGATTCTCCTTCCGACGCGCGCGCCGCCATCCTTTGGCGCGCCGCCGCGGTCGTGACTCAGTTTTAAATCGTGGCTTGGGTGTCATGGCCGGACTTGGTCCGGCCATCCACGTTTGAGCATCTGAAAGACGTGGATCGCCGGGACGTGAAGCTTGGCCTCGGGCCGGCCGACGGCCGGTCCCGGGGGCCCGGTGATGACGCGAATTGAACCGCGGCCGGAGTTTCGAACCGGGTCACTCCCGTCGCCGCGGCGCCCTTGACGCGCTTGAATGCTAGTATGGTAGAGTGCGCGCAACGGGGCGTCCGACCCCGGCGAGGGAGGCATGGCGACACGCGCGAAATCGGCCCGGGCTCTGGGCGGCGAGGGGATCGGGGCAAGCGTGCCGCGCTCGGGTGCCGGCCTCGGGGCCGCGGCGCCCGTGGTGCCCATGCGGCGCCAGACCATGGCGGTCCAGGTGGGCTCACTCCTGCGGCGCGAGATCATCGCGGGCACTCTTCTGCCGCGCGCGCCGCTCTCGGAGCAGGAGCTCTCGCAGCGCTTCGGCGTGTCGCGCACGCCGGTGCGCGAGGCGCTCATCAAGCTCTCCCAGGAGAACCTGGTCGAGATCTATCCCCAATACGGCTCGTTCGTGGCCCCCATCACGCTCGGCGAGGTGTTCGACAGCCAGTTCGTGCGCGAGGCGCTGGAATGCGCGGCCGTCGCGCGTGCGGCCGAGCGCATCGAGGCGGCCGACGCGCGCCGCCTCGCGGCCATCATCCGGCGCCAACGCGCGTGCCAGCGCGCGAACGACGAGACCTCGTTCTTCGTCGCCGACGAGGCGATGCACGCGACCATCATGGAGATCGCGGGCCATCCCAACGCCTGGCGCCAAGTGGTGAGTGCCAAGGCGCAGATGGACCGCGTGCGCCACCTGACCATGCGGCTTCCGCGCAAGCTCTCGGCCATCGTGGCCGAGCACGAGGCGGTGATCGACCGGCTCGTGGGGCGCGACGGAGCGGGTGCGGTCGAGGCGATGCGGGCGCATGTGCGCGGGCTGTTCCGCTCGGTCGAAATCCTGAAGCGCGAGCACGCGGACTACTTCGCGGACGCGGCCGGCACGGGCTCGATCCTGCGGCCGATCCTGGGCGCAGCCCCGCCGCGCGTCGCGAACGATACGCAGAAGAATCCCTGAGCGCGTCATGAAGATAGCCGCGATCAAGACCTTTCTCATGCAAGCCGGCGCCCCCTCGGACAGCGCCTGGGCGTCCGACGGCAAGGGTCACCAGACCGGATCGCGCAACTGGCTCTTCGTCAAGGTCGCGACCGACGAGGGGGTTTACGGGGTCGGCGAATGCTCGGGCTGGCCGCGCGTGATCGAGACCGCGGTCGAGGACCTCGCCTCGATTCTGGTTGGCGAGGACCCGGCCGACATCGAGCGGCTGTGGCAGAAGATGATGGTCGCCCAGATGGCCCACGGCATGACCGGCGTGGTCGGCGCGGGTGCCATGAGCGGGATCGACATGGCGCTTTGGGACATCAAGGGGAAGGCGCTCGGCACGCCGGTCTGGAACCTCCTCGGCGGCCGCGTGCGCGAGCGCGTGCGCATCTACAGCCACGCGGCGACGCCCGAGGTGGCGCTCGCGCTCAAGGCGCGCGGCATCACCGCGGTCAAGACCGGCGGCGTGCGCGATCCCTTGCGCAAGGTGGCGGCGATCCGCGAGGCGGTCGGGCTCGAGATGGACCTCATGGTCGATCTCCACGGCCCGCCCTGGATGACGCCCAAGGACGCGATCCTGCTCGGCCGCGCGCTCGAGCCGTACCAGCTCCTGTTCGTCGAGGATCCGGTTGCACCTGAGAATCTCGAGGGCCTCGCGCGCGTGGCCGCGGGCATTGCGCTCCCGGTCGCGGCGGGCGAGCGGCGCGCCACCATCTGGGGCTGGCGCGAGATGATCGAGCGCGAGATGGTCGACGTGATCCAGCCCGACACCGGGCGCGCGGGCGGCTTGAGCCAGATGAAGAAGCTCGCCGGCATGGCCGAGGCCCATCACATCATGGTGGCACCCCATTCGGGCACCCTCGGCCCGGTCGCGGAGTTCGCGGCGCTTCATCTCCTCGCCGCCATCCCCAACGCGCTCATGCTCGAGCGCATCGAGAACGATTGGCCGGGACGGAACGAGGTGATCTCGGCGCCGCCCGTGCTCGAAGGCGGCCATCTTCTGGTGCCGACCGCACCCGGCCTCGGCGTCGACATCGACGAGGCGGCGATCGCGCGTTATCCGAGCGTGCGCAACGTCTCGATCGCGGCCGGCGGCTACGAGCCCGGCACCGCGGGCGAGCATGTCTATGTCCAGACGCGTTTGCGCCGCGCCGCGGCGTTCGGGCGCCCGCCCGAGGGGAGCTGAGCCATGGCGACGCTGACCCAGGAAAACCGCAAGCGCCTCGCCGAGGTCTCGACCGCGACGCTCACGACGGCGCTTTTCAAGCGCGGCCTGCGCAATACCGCGATCCAGGGTGTGCTTCCGCTCAATCCCAAGGCCGCGCGCATGGTGGGCGAGGCCTACACGCTGCGCTACATCCCGGCGCGCGAGGATCTCGACACGATCAAGGTGTTCGAGGACCGCGCGCACCCGCAACGGAAGGCGATCGAGGAGATCCCGCCCGGCCACGTGATGGTGATCGATTCGCGCAAGGACCCGCGCGCGGCGTCGGCGGGTGCCATCCTGATCCAGCGCATGAAGGTGCGCGGTGCCGCGGGCATCGTGAGCGACGGCGGCTTCCGCGACAGCCCGACCTTGGCCGAGCTGGATTTCCCGGTCTATTGCGCGCGTCCCTCGGCCCCCACCAACCTGACGCGCCATCACGCGGTCGACCTCAACGTGCCGATCGGCTGCGGCGACGCGCCGGTCTATCCGGGCGACGTCATCGTCGGCGACGGCGAGGCGGTGGTGGTGATCCCGGCCGCGCTCGCGAACGAGATCGCCGAGGAGGCGGCGGCGATGACCGAATTCGAGGATTGGGTCGAGGCCCAGGTCAAGGGCGGGCGGGCGATCTTCGGCCTCTACCCGCCGAACGAGGCCACGCGCGCGGAATTCGCCCAATGGCAGAAAGGGCGGAAGCGCTGAGGCAGCGTTGACGGTGCATCGAACGGCGCCCGCGAATGGGGGCGCCGGCGGAAGGCGAAAGAAACGCGGGCGAGCGCCCGCACGAAAGGGAGGAACCATGAGCAACATCAAGATCACGCGGCGCGAACTCATCGGCGGGGCGGCGGGTGTTGCCGCGCTCGGCATCGCGGGGGCCCGGGCGCAAGTGCCGCCCTTGCCCAGCTCGCCGGTCTCGCTCAACATCGTCGACGTCGCGGGCAACCTCGCGTTGACACAGCGCGCGATCGAGACCTACGCCAAGACCCATCCGAAGCTCGTCTCGCGCATCACCTTCGCGAAGGCGCCGGCACCCGAGCTTCCGGGCAAGATCAAGGCGCAGCAGGACGCGGACCGGGTCGACATCGACGGCGTGCTCACCGGCATCGACGCGCTTTCGGCGGGCGTCGACCAGAAGCTCTGGATTCAGCTGCTGCCCGCCTTCGCCTCGAAACTGCCAAATCTCGAGGAAGTCTATCTGCCGGGGGCGCTCAAGATGCAGGGCCTCGCGCAGAACGACGGCGTGTGCATCGTGTTCTGCCCGGCGGGACCGCTGCTCGAATACATGCCGGCCAAGGTCAAGGACGTGCCGAAGACGGCCAAGGAACTCCTCGAATGGGCCAAGGCGCATCCGAACCGCTTCATCTACGCGCGCCCGGCCAATTCGGGCCCGGGACGCATCTTCATGATGGGGCTGCCCTACATCCTGGGCGACAAGGACGCGCACGATCCGAAGAACGGCTGGGCCAACACCTGGTCCTATCTCAAGGAGCTCGGCAAATACGTCGAGTACTACCCCGCGGGCACCGGCCCGGTGATGAAGGAGCTGGGCGAGGGCTCGCGCGACATGACGCCGACCCAGATGGGCTGGGACATCAATCCGCGCGCACTCGGCGTGGTGCCGAAGGAGGCGAAGGTGCAGGCCTTCACCGGCTTCCACTGGGTGCTCGACGCGCACTATCTGTGCATCCCGAAGAAGGTCAAGCCCGAGAAGGTCGCCGTGCTGATCGACCTCCTCGCCTACCTCCTCACCAAGCCGGCCCAGGCGACCACCTACGACGCGGGCTATTTCTATCCGGGTCCCGCGGTCAAGGACGTGCCGCTCTCGATGGCGCCGGAAGACAGCCAGAAAATCATCGAGGAGTACGGCCGGCCCGAATACGCTAAGCTCATCGTCGATTATCCGCAGGAGCTGCCCTTGCTCCCGGACCAGCTGGTCTACGCCTTCAATCGCTGGGACCAGGAGGTGGGGGCGGCGAAGGGCAAATAGCCGGAAAGCGAACAGCCGGGAAAGGGACCGATGGCCGCGATCGCGCGCGACTTCAAGACGCTGCGGCTCGACCAAGTGAGCCGCCGCTTCGGATCGGTCAACGCGCTCGAGGACGTGACCCTCGAGGTCGAGCGGGGCGAGTTCATCGCCCTGCTCGGCCCATCGGGCTGCGGCAAGTCGACGGCGCTCAATTGCCTCGCCGGGCTGCTGCAGCTCACCGACGGCAGCATCTGGCTCGACGCGACGCGCATCGACGGGCTCAAGCCCGAGGCGCGCGGCTTCGGCATGGTGTTCCAGAACTACGCGCTGTTCCCGCACATGAGCGTGCGCAAGAACATCGCCTTCGGCCTCAGGATGCAGGGGCGCGACAGAGCGAGCATCGCGCGCAAGGTCGAGGAGGGGTTGGCCCTCGTCCATCTCGAGACCCAGGGCGACAAGCTTCCGGGCCAGCTCTCGGGCGGCCAGCAGCAACGCGTCGCGATCGCGCGCGCGATCGTGATCGAGCCGCCCCTGGTGCTCATGGACGAGCCGCTCTCGAACCTCGACGCCAAGCTGCGCCTCGAGATGCGCGGCGAGATCCGGCGCATCCACGATTCCGTGGGCTCGACCACCATCTACGTGACCCACGACCAGGACGAGGCGCTTTCGCTCGCGGACCGGGTCGTGGTCATGCGCGCGGGCCGCGTGCGCCAGGTGGGGAGCCCGGGCGAGCTCTATGCGCGTCCGGCCCACGCCGACGTTGCCGAGTTCATGGGTTTTCGCAATCTCCTCGCCGTGCCGGTCGCGCGCGCGGGCGGCGGCGAGGCCGAGATCACGCTCGGCGGCGCGCGCCTCAAGGGCACGCCGGTCGAGGCTCTGCTCGACGGCACCGCCACGGTCGCGATCCGGCCCGACGATCTCGTGCCCGGGCCCGACGGGCCGATCCGCGCCACGGCCGCGACCGTCGAGTATCGCGGGCGCGATTTTTTCGGCACCGCGCGCATGGCGGACGGGACCGAGCTCTATTTCCGCTCGGCCGCGCGCGTCGAGCCGGGCGAGGCACTGCGCCTCGGCGCCGATGCGGCGCGCGTCCTGATCTATTCGGGCGCCAAGCCATGAGCACGGCCTCGCTCGCCGCGCGCGCGCGATCCGAGCGGCCGGGCCTGCGCATCGTCCTTGCGCGCCACGGCATCGACGGGGTGACGCTCCTCGCCGTCCCCTCGGCGCTCTTCGTGCTTGCGCTCTTCGTTTATCCGTTCCTCTACGGGCTCGTGCTCTCGCTCGAGCCCAAGGCGGGCGGCTGGCTCGCCAATTACGTCAAGTTCTTCTCCGACCATTTCCTCTACGAGACGATCTGGAACACGCTCCAACTCGCGATCCCCTCGACGCTCGTGAACGTGCTGCTCTCGATCCCGGTCGCGTTGCGCGTGCGGCGCATGAAGCACCAACGCTTGCTCACCGCGATCCTGGTCCTGCCGATCACCCTCGGGACCGTGCTGGTGGCCGAGGGGCTGCTCAATTATCTGGGCCCCCATGGCTGGCTCAACCGCGTGCTGGTCGATGGCGGCCTGATCGCGGACCCGGTGCGCCTCATCCACAATTACTGGGGCGTGCTGATCGCCCTCTTCATCTCGATCTTCCCGTTCACGTTTTTGCTCACGCTCTCCTACGTGACCGGCATCGATCCGTCCCTCGAGCAGGCGGCGTCCACTCTCGGCGCCAATGCGCGCGCGCGCTTCCGGCATATCCTCCTCCCGCTCCTCGCCCAAGGGCTCGCGATCAATTTCTGCCTCACCTTCGTCCAGGCCTTCTCGGTGTTTCCCTCGGCGGTGCTTTTGGGCGACCCCGCGGGCGTCACGCGCGTGATCTCGATCGCGGCCTATACGGCGGCCTTCGAGCAGTACGATTACTCGATGGCGTCGGCGATCGCGATGATCATGGGATTCTCCCAGCTCATCATCGTGGCGGCGGTGCTCGCGAGCCGCGGGCTGGTCTATCGCGGCCCCGCGGGCGGAGCCAAGGGATGAGCCAAGGGATGAGTGCTGGGGCGACAGGGCGCGCGGTGCAACGCGAGCCCGCCGGCGCGCGCCTCTGGGCGACCTCGGTCTGGGTGCTGGTCGGCTTCTTCATCTTGAATCTCCTGGCGCTCATCGCGACCGTGGTGGTGAACTCGCTCGGCACGCGTTGGTTCAATACCTGGCTGCCCGAGGGCTTCACGACGCGTTGGTATTTCTCGGCCTGGGACGAGTTCCAGCTCTCCGACGTGCTTATCGTGACGTTCCAGGTGGTGGCGGCGGTGGTGGCGCTCGCGGGAATCTTGGGCGTGCCCGCGGCCTACGCGCTCGCGCGCCGCGACTTCCCCGGAAAGCGCTTTCTGGTCCTCCTGTTCCTGCTGCCGTTGCTGGTCCCGCCCATCACCTTCGGCATTCCGCTCGCGACCGTCCTCTACAAGGTGCGGCTCGCGGGCTCGATGTCGGGCGTCATCGTCGCCAACCTGGTGCCGACCGTGCCGTTCGTGATCCTGGTGATGATCCCCTTCATCGAGCAGATCGATCCGCGCATCGAGGCGGCGGCGCGCGTGTTCGGCGCCGGCACCGGGCGGCTCTTCGTCCACGTGCTGGTGCCGCTCCTGGCGCCCGGCATCCTCGCGGCGTTGCTGCTCGTGCTCGTGCGCACCATCGCCATGTTCGAGCTCACCTTCTTCACCGCGGGGCCGGACAGCCAGACGCTCGTGGTCGCCCTCTATTACGCGGTCTACGCCGCGGGCGTGCGCGCGGGCCAGTCGATCGACGCCATGGCGGTCATCTACATGGTGACGACGCTGGTCTGGCTCCTGATCGCGTTGCGCTTCGTGAACCCGGCCCAGATCGTGGGGCGGGCGCCGCGCGAGGCGCGCTGAGGATGCGCGTCGAGACGGCGTCGGTCGAGCGGCTGATCGATTTCCCGCTCAAGGCGGGCGAGAGCCCGGTGTGGGACGCGCGCGCGCAAGCGCTCTATTTCGCCGATCTCGACGCGCCCGCGCTATTCCGCTTCGATCCCGCGACGCGCGCGGTCGCGCGTTGGGACATGCCGAGCGGAATCGGGAGCTTCGGCCTATGCGCCGACGGGCGCGCGATCGTGGCCCTCCGGACCGGCGTGCATCTGTTCGATTTCGCCACGCGCCGGCTCGAGTTCCTGGTGCACCCCGAGCCGGACCTGCCCGACACGCGCCTCAACGACGGCAAGGTCGGGCCCGACGGGCGCTTCTGGGTCGGCACCATGCATGAGCGCACGCCGCGCGAGCCGGTCGCGTCCCTCTACCGCATCGATTGGGACGGAACGTCGACGCGCATGCTCGGCGGGCTCAGGATTTCGAACGGCCTCGCCTGGAGCCCGGACGGGCGCACGTTGTGGCATTCCGACAGCCGCAGCCACGTGCTGCGTTGTTTCGACTACGATCCCGCGACGGGCGCGATTTCGAACGGGCGCGACGTGCATCGCTTCGCGCTCGAGGACGGGCTGCCCGACGGCGCCGCGATGGATGCCGAGGGCCGCTACTGGAGCTGCGGCGTCACCGCGGGCTGCCTCAACCGCTTCGGTCCCGACGGCACGCTCGATCTCAAGCTCGAGCTCCCCATCCTGTGCCCGAGCATGCCCTGTTTCGGCGGGCCCGATTTGCGCACGCTCTACATCACATCCCTCACCCGCGCGCGCGACGGGGTCGAGGGCATCGGCACGCTCTCGTCACTGCAACTCGACGTGCCGGGAGCGCCCGTCGGGCGGTTCAGGGAGAGAATGGGGTGAGTGGGGTAGGGGCCGCGCTGTCGCTTGCCTATTATCACCATCTCCCCTAATAACCTCCCCCATGCGTCCCGAGACCCAAGCCCTGGCGAGCCAAATCGAGCAGTCCCTCGAGCTGCTGAGGAGGCACCTTTGACCTCGACGCCGCGGAGAAGCGCCTCGCGGGGCTGAACGCGCGCGCCGAGGACCCGAAGCTCTGGGACGACCCTCAAGCCGCGCAGCGGCTCATGCGCGAGCGAACCCAGCTCGAAAAATCGATCGACGGCTATCGCTCCCTCGAGTCCGAATACCGCGACGCGGTGGGCCTGATCGAGCTCGCCGAGGCCGAGGGCGACCAAGGCGTGCTCGCCGACGCCGAGAAATCGCTCCACCAGGTCGCGGCGCGCGCGGCGAAGCGCCAGCTCGAGAGCCTGCTTTCGGGCGAGGCGGATGCGAACGACGCGTTCCTCGAGGTCCATGCGGGGGCCGGCGGCACCGAATCCCAGGATTGGGCCGAGATGCTCTTGCGCATGTATGTGCGCTGGGCCGAGAAGCACGACGACAAGGTCGAGTGGATCGAGGAAAGCGGGGGCGAGGAGGCGGGAATCAAGTCGGCCACCATCAAGGTCGCGGGCGAGAACGCCTATGGCTGGCTCAAGACCGAATCGGGCGTGCATCGCCTGGTGCGTATCTCGCCCTTCGATTCGAACGCGCGGCGCCACACGAGCTTCGCCTCGGTCTGGGTCTATCCCGTGGTCGACGACGCGATCGCGGTCGACATTCAGGAGAAGGACCTCAAGATCGACACCTACCGCGCGTCGGGGGCCGGCGGCCAGCACGTGAACCGCACCGATTCCGCCGTGCGCATCACGCATCTTCCGACCGGCATCGTCGTCCAATGCCAGAACGACCGCTCCCAGCATCGGAACCGCGCGACCGCGATGAATATGCTCAAGGCGCGTATCTACGAGGAGGAGCTCCGGAAGCGCGAGGCGAAGATCCAGGCCGAGCACGACGCGAAGTCGGAGATCGCCTGGGGCCACCAGATCCGCTCCTACGTGCTGCACCCCTATCAGATGGTGAAGGATTTGCGCACCGGGGTCGAGACCAGCGACACGCGCGGCGTGCTCGACGGCGATCTCGATAATTTTCTTGAGGCGTCCCTCGACCAGCGCGTCAAGGGCGGGGGTGCGGCACCGGTCGCCGACATCGAGCCCGACTAGGGCGAGCCCGCGGCGTCGCGCGATCGGCCGCGCGAACTTTCGGTTGTAGAGCGAGCGCCCTCATCTGCTAAACTCGCACCCGACGCCGCGACGGCGGAAACGGGGGAGCGATGGCAGGGGAGTCCGACGAGGTGCTTGCGCCGCGGCCGCCGCAGCGGGCGTCCTGGCTCAAGGCGATCGGCGATCATTTCGGCGTCACGATCCCGCTCATCACCGCCGCGATCGGCGTGATGTGGGGGTTCTATCTCTACAACCAGCAGCAATGGGCGGAGACCGACGCGGCGATCGCGGCCTTCAGTCAGTCGCTCGAGCGCATGTCCGCCTTCTGCGCCGCGAGCGACACGAACCTGGTCGCGAGCATCGACGGGAACGGGCTCACCACGCGCCAGAGGCGCTGCCTCGACGCCTTCGCCTCGTCGAAGGAGCTGATCTACTCGACCTTCATGGCGGTGCCGCGCCCGTTCCTGGTCGAGCGCGACACCTGGGTGCAGCTCTGGCGCAACCTCTCGGTGAAGCTCGACGCGGTCGCGACCGACGGGTTCCACGAGCGGGACATTTTCGTCGCCTGGAAGGACATCATGGAGAAGCGCGGCGTCGATATGCCCGATTTCGCGCGGCCCGACAGCGCGCCTTCGAGCCCGAAGGGTGCCGGGAAATAGCGCGCGCGCTATGCGAGACGCGCCGTCACACCACGATCGCGAGGATGAGGAGGCAGACGGTGCCGCCGATGAGGGCGGCCAAGGGGATGGTGGTGAAAAGATGCTGCTTCTTGAGCTTGAACTTCATCGCTGCACGAGTCTCCTCTGACGGCACGATTCCCGAAGGCGGCAACCGCCGCGCGCCCCCGGGCACGCAATGACGTATGATACGGAGCGCGCCGATATAACCCTTCGCGTCCAATTGTCACAGAACCCTGTCGGCTCGAAACGACCTCGCTCACGCGCGCCTCGCCAAAGCGTGTCTTGAATATGTCAGGGCCGGGTGACATTTCATCGGTGGATCAAGTAAGGGGAGCGTCACATGTGGACCATGCTGCGGAAATCCTTGGATTTGCCGAGCGCCGAGACGGCCTTGCCGGGGCGTGCCAATTCCATGCCGGTGCCGGCCAAGCATTACATCCTGGGCAATCCCCTGAAGCCGCCGTTTCCGAAGGGCCTCGAGCAGGCCGTCTTCGGCATGGGCTGCTTCTGGGGGGCGGAGCGCAAATATTGGCACGCGGACGGGGTCTGGACCACCGCGGTCGGCTATGCCGGCGGCCACACGCCCAACCCGACCTACGAGGAGGTCTGCTCGGGCCGCACCGGCCATACGGAGGCCGTACTCGCCGTGTTCGACCCGCAACGCACGAGCTACGAGGAAATGCTGCGTCTCTTTTGGGAGAATCACGATCCGACCCAGGGCATGCGCCAGGGGAACGACGTCGGCACCCAATACCGCTCGGCGATCTATACTTATGGCGACGCGCAACGAAGTGCGGCCGAGGCGTCGCGCGCGATGTACCAGGCGAAGCTCACGGCCGCGGGCTACGGCGCGATCACGACCGAGATCGAGGCGGCGCCGCCCTTCTACTATGCCGAGGGTTACCACCAGCAATATCTGGCCAAGAATCCGAGCGGCTATTGCGGCCTCGGCGGCACCGGCATCACTTGCCCGATCGGGGTCGGCGTCGGCGTCGGCAGCGCCGCGAAATAGGCGGGCCGGCGCGCGACGCGTTTCCCTGCGTGCGACTCCTGCTAAGATGTCCGAAGCGGGGGAGGGGAAATCGAGCATGCTCAGGATCGCGCGGCAATTCGTCGTCGCGGCGCTCGTCGCCTGCATCCTGCCCGCGCTCTGGGCCCGGCCGGCCGCCGGCGTCGAGGCCGTTCCCGCCGACAAGGTCGGCATCGTCCTCATGCACGGGAAGCTCGGCGTGCCCCTCGGAACGCCGAGCGGCCCGCAGGTGACCATCGGCGGCCGCCTGACCACGGCGCTGCGGCGCGCGGGATACCTGGTCGAGACGCCCGAGATGTGCTGGTCGCGCTCGCGCGGCTTCGACCGCCCCTATACCGATTGCTTCGCCGACGTCGATTCGGCGATCGCGGAACTCAAGTCGCGCGGCGCCACGAAAATCGTGGTCGGCGGGCTGAGCCTCGGCGGCAACGGCGCGCTCTATTACGGCGCGACCCATGCCGGGCTTTTCGGCGTCATCGCCTATGCGGCCGCGGACGATCCGGGCGCGAAGTCGCGCCGGCCGGACGTCGCCGCCACGATCCAGAAGGCGCGCGCGCTCGTGGCGGCCGGGAACGGCGACGAGAAGGGCGAGTTCAAGGACGTGAATACGGGTCCCCAAGGCACCTACAATATGAGCCTCTACACCACGGCGCGCATCTATCTGAGCTTCTTCGCGCCCGACGCGCCGAGCGGTCTCGCGGGCAATGCCTCGAGGCTCACGGCGCCGTTGCTTTGGGTCGCGGGTACCCGCGACCCGACCCAGCGCTTCGAGCCGGGCTTCGCCTACGATCGCGCGCCGCCCAATCCCCTCAGCCAGTTCGTCTCGGTCTCGGCGAACCATATCGAGACGCCGGATGCCGGCACCGAGGCGACCCTCGCCTGGCTCGAGAAGCTGCGCGCCGCAACCTGAGCGCGGCCCCGCGCGGCTAAAGCCCCTTCGCCGCCTCGAGCACTTCCTCGACGTGGCCGGGGACTTTCACTTTGCGCCAGACGCCCGCGATCTTGCCCGCTTTGTCGATGAGGAAGGTCGCGCGCTCGATGCCCATGTATTTCCGGCCGTACATGCTCTTCTCGACCCAGACGCCATAGGCCTCGGTGATCTTGCCGTCGGCGTCGGACACGAGGGCGAAGGGGAGCTTGTACTTCTTCTTGAACTTGTCGTGGGACGCGACCGAATCGCGCGAGACGCCCACCACCACGGCGTCGGTTTTGCCGAACTTCGGGAACATTTCGCGAAAGCCGCACGCTTCCTTGGTGCAGCCCGAGGTATCGTCCTTCGGATAGAAATAGAGGATGACGCGCTTCCCCTTGAGGGAGGCGAGGCTCAGGGAGCCGCCGCCGTCGGTGGGCGCGGTGAAGGCGGGTGCGCGGTCGCCGATCTCTAAAGCCATGATGTCCTCCTGGTAAATGGGCGCGCTATTTGGCGCGCGCGGATTGGGATTCGGGATCGCGCGGCGCGTCGCCGCCCGAGAGCTTCTTGGCCGGCGTCTCGATGAGCGAGGCGAAGCGGCGCTTGACCAAGCCGGCGCTCGCCGCGAGCTTGACCTTGAGGGCGTCGAAATCGACCGCGTCCGCCGCGCGCGCCACGATGCGGCGGAGGCCATCGGGCGCCTTCTCCTCGTCGAACTCGCGCTCGGCGGCGAGGCGCGTGATGCCCTGGACGCGGCGCCAGAGGCGCGTCGCGGCCACGAGCTCGTCGGCGATCTTCGCATCGAGCGCGCCCGCGCGCTTCAGGCGCTCGAAAGCGTCGCTCGTGTTGGCGCTCAGCACCTCGGGATGCGCGTGCGCGTGACGCAACTCGAAATATTGCGCGATGAACTCGAGATCGACCAGGCCGCCGCGCACGCGCTTTCCCTCCCAGAGGTTCTTGACCGGAAAGCTGCGCTCGATGCGCCCCCGCATCTCGTAGACGTCGAGGAGGAGATTGTCCGCGTCGCGCGGCTCGGTGAGGACCGCGCGCAAGCCCGCCTCGATGGCGGCCGCGAAGTCGGGTGCGGCGGCCGCGACGCGCGCGCGCGTCAATGCCATGTGCTCCCAGGTCCAGGCGTTCCGGCGCTGATATTCGAGGAAGCCCTCGAGCGAGGTCGCGACCGGCCCCTGGTCGCCCGAGGGGCGCAGGCGCATGTCGACGTCGTAGAGCCGGCCCTCGCCGGTCTGGACCGTGATCGCGCTCAGGAGGCGCTGGCACAGGCGCGCGTAATATTGGCTCGGTGCCAACGGCCGGCGTCCGTCCGAGCCCTCCACGCCCTCGGGCACCGCGTAGACGAAAAGAAGATCGAGGTCGGACGTGATCGTCATCTCGCGTCCGCCCATCTTGCCCAACGCGATGACCGCGAATTTGCCCTTCGGCATGCGCCCGTGGCTTTCGGCGAGCTCCTCGATCACGGGCTCGATGAGCGACCCCACCGCGCAGTCCGCGATGTCGGCGAGCACGGGGCCGGCCGCCTCGGGGTCTAGGGTGCCGCGCAGCATCTGGACGCCGACCTGGAAGCGCCGGTCGTTGCACCAGCGGCGCACGATGTCGAGCACGTCCTGGAAGTCGGTCGCCTGGACGAGCGCGTCGGCGAGGGACGCCGCGAGCGTTGCGCGCTCGGGGAGCGGCTTGAAGAAATCGCTCGCGAGCACGGCGTCGAGCAGGAGCGGGTGCTGGGCGAGTTGGTCGGCGAGGCGCGGTGCCGAGCCCATGATCTCGGCGACCAGGCCCAAAAGCGTCGGGTTCGCGTAGAACAGCGAGAAGAGCTGCACGCCCGCGGGAAGCCGGCCGAGGAATCCGTCGAAGCTCAGGAGGGCCGCGTCCGGATCGACCGCCTTCGCGAGCTCGCCGAGCAAGGCCGGGGTGAGCTCGGTCAGGAGCTCGCGCGCGCGCGTCGAGCGCATGGCGCGGTAGCGGCCGTGATGCCAGCCGCGGATGATGGAAGAGGCGCGCTCGGGCTCGGCGAAGCCGAGCTTGGCGATGGTCTCGAGGGTGCCGGGATCGTGCTCGCCGCCGGTGAAGACGAGATTGCCGCGCGCGGCCCCGAGATCGGGCGCCTCCTCGAAGAGACGGGCGTAGTGCTCCTCGACCTGGCGCAAATGCTTCACGAGCGCGGCCGCGAAGGCGTCGGCGTCGGGATATCCCAGGAAAATCGCGAGGGCTGAGAGCGCCTCGGGCTTCTTCGGAAGCTCGTGGGTCTGCTCGTCGTCGATCATCTGGAGCCGGTGCTCGACCTTGCGGAGGAACGCGTAGCTCGCGCTCAGCTGGTCCGCCGCCGCGCGCGTGACGTGGCCGCCGGCGACGAGGGCGGCGAGGGCTGCCTCGGTGCTGCGTACGCGCATCGCGGGCTCGCGCCCGCCCCAGATGAGCTGCTGGGTTTGGGCGAAGAACTCGATCTCGCGGATGCCGCCGCGCCCGAGCTTGACGTTGTGCCCGGCGACCGCGATGCGCGCCCCGCCGCGATGGGCGTAGATCTGGCGCTTGATCGAGTGGATGTCCTGGATCGCCGCGAAGTCGAGGTGCTTGCGCCAAATGAAGGGCCGCAGCGCCGCGAGGAACGCCTCGCCCGCCTCGCCGTCGCCCGCGAGGATACGCGCCTTGATGAAGGCCGCGCGCTCCCAGTTCTGGCCCAGGCTCTCGTAATAGGTCTCGGCCGCGCGCGTCGAAATCGCGATCGGCGTCGCCCCCGGATCCGGCCGCAGCCGCAGATCGGTACGGAACACGTAGCCGTCGTGGGTGCGCTCCTGAAGGATGCGCACCAGCTCGCGCGTGAGGCGGACGAAGCGGTCGTTGAGCTCGTCGGGCTCGCGCGTCGCGATGCGCTCGTCGTCGTAGAGCACGACGAGATCGATGTCGCTCGAGTAGTTGAGCTCGTGGGCGCCGAGCTTCCCCAATCCGAGCACGATGAAGCCCGAGCCGCGCTCCGGATCCTCGGCGTCGGGGAGCGTGAGCCACCCCCGCGCCGCGGCGTTGCGCAGGAGATGGCGCACGGCGACGCGTAGCGCGGTGCCCGCGAGCTCGGAGAGCGACGTCGTGACGCGCTCGAGGGGCCACAGCTCCGCGATGTCGGCGAGCGCGATCGCGAGGGCCGCGCGCCGCTTCGCGACCCGGAGCGCCGTCATGATCGCCTCGGTCGCGGCCGCGGGAGAGTCGGCGCCGCGCGCGAGCGCCAAGGCCGCCTCGAAGGCCGCGTCCGGGCCGCGTTCCAGGAGCTCGATCGCGAAGCCGAGCTCGGCCAGCACGCAATGGGTGAGATAGGGGCTGTTGCCGAACAGCGACTCGAGGATGCGCCGCGCGGCGGGGTCGGCCGCGAGCTTGGTCGCTTCGGCCGCGAGCGTGGCGTCGCCCGAGGCCTCGGCGCGCTCGGCCCAATGGGCGAGCCCGACGGCGGCGCGGCCTCGATCGGCCGCCTTGGGCAAGCGCGATAAATCGGTTAAGAAGGTCACCGAGGCTACGTCCCCATGGGGCGCCGTCCAACCCGGACCGCGCGGACCCAAGCTGCGCGAAGCCCGTCCGACGGTCAAGCCTCGTCGGGCGGTGCGGCGTGCGCGACAGGAGGCTCTACCGCAGGTGCTCAAGCGCTCGGCCACCGTGCTTCTGGAGATCGTCGGCACGCTCGTGGCGGGCATCGCGATCGCGGGCGGCCTCCTCGCCTGGCGCCTGTCCCAGGGGCCGATCTCGCTCGACTTCCTCACGCCCTATGTCGAGCAGGCGCTCGATTCCCCGAACCACGGCGTCAAGGTCAAATTCGACCGCACCGTCCTGGTCTGGTCCGGCTGGCGCGAGCCGGTGGCGCTTCACGTGGTGGGCGTGCACGTGCTCGACAACCAGAACAAGGCGCTCGCGACGCTGCCCGAGATCGCGGTCGGCTTCAGCGTGCGCGCGTTGGTCCAGGGCGTGCTAGCACCCACCTCGCTCGAGGTGTTCGGCGGCCACGTGCATCTCCGGCGCGGCGCCCAAGGCATGGTCGATCTCCAGCTCTCCGACGAGGCGCTCGCGCAAGGGGCCCCCGACGTGGTGCCGCTCCTGATCGACGACATGCTGCAACGCGCCGATCCCGGCCGGCCCTTGAGCTATCTGCGCGAGATCGCCATCACCGACGCCGACCTCGTGATCGAGGACAGCCACTGGGACACGTCCTGGAAGGCGCGCCTCAGCCATCTCGCCTTCGTGCGCGATCCCGAGGGCATCCAGGCGAGCGCCTCGCTCACGCTCACGGTCGCGGGCGTCGAGAGCCACGTGGTCGCGGCGGGGCTCTACGACGCGGCGACGCGCGACGCGAGCCTCGGCATTTCCTTCGACAAGCTCGAGCCCGCGGCCTTCACGCACCTCGCCCCCGAGCTGGCACCGCTCGCGCGCGTGGCTCTCCCGCTCAGCGGCAAGATCGAGGCGAAGTTCGGCGCCGACCGCACGCTCGAGCACGCCGATTTCGAGGTCATGGGCGGGGCGGGCAGCGTCTCGCTGCCCGAGCTCTACGACCACGCGGTCGCGATCCGCGGCCTCGAGGCCAAGGGCGAGGTGAGCGACCGCGGCAGCGCCGTGACGCTCGACCAGGCGACGCTCGAGCTCGGCGCGCCGGACGCGGCGAGCGCCGATCGCGCGGGCCCCGCGATCACGCTCTCGGGCAGCGCGACCGGACTCGGCGGCGACGCGCGCGCGCTCCTCACGCTCGACGGGCGCGATTTCTCGGTCGATGGGCTGCCCGCGCGCTGGCCCGCGAGCGTCGCCCCCCACGCGCGCGACTGGATCGTCCACAATCTCTCGCGCGGCACGATCGAGAGCGTGCACGCGACCATGGATCTGAGCGACCGCGCCGCCAATCCCGCGGACGTGACGCTCAACAAGCTCGCGGGCACCATGCGGGTCGCGGGCGTCGACGTGCATTATCTCGGCAAGATGCCGCCCGTGACCGGCGTTGACGGCGACATCCAGTTCGACCGGAAATCGATGACCATCGCGCTCAAGAGCGGGAGCGTCGAGGGCCTCAACGTCGACCAGGGCAACGTGCTCATCACCGGCCTCGACGTCGAGGACCAGGCGATCGACATCGAGCTCGTGATCCGCGGACCGCTCGGCGGCGCGCTCCGGCTCATCGACACGCCGCCCCTCGGCTACGGCTCGGCGCTCGGCCTCGACGCGAAGACCACCACCGGCGTGATGGCGACGCGCCTCCGCTTCGAGTTTCCGCTCGTCAAGGACCTCAAGCTCGCCAACGTGAAGATCGCGGCCGCGTCCAATCTCGAGCAGGTGGGGCTCGCGCGCATTTTCCTGGGCCACGATTTGACCAACGGCGATCTCAAGCTGCGCCTCAACAAGGAGGGCATGAGTGTCGCCGGCATCGCGTCCCTCGAGGGCACGCCGATGACGCTCGCCTGGGACGAATCCTTCGCCGCCGGCCGCGCTGGGCGCGGCGCGCCCACGCGCCGCATCGAGGTCAAGGCGGTGGTCGACGACAAGCTCCAATCGAAGCTCGACCTCATTCCCGCGGGCCTCGTCTCGGGCCCGGTGCCGACGCACCTGGTGCTCACGAGCGGCGGCCGGCTCGGCCACGCGACCGAGGTGGCGCTCGACCTCGACCTCAAGGACGCGACCTTGGTGCCGCCGCACTTCGCCTGGCGCAAGAAGCCGGGCACGGCCGCGACCGGGCATCTCTTGCTCGAGCTCAAGGGCGACCGGCTCGCGGCGATCCGCGAGCTGCGCCTCGACGGGCCCGGCCTCGCGGTCGACGGCAACGTCGTATTCGACGACAAGGGCGGCTTGCGCACGGCCGACTTCAAGGCGCTCGATTTCGGCCGCACCCACGCGGCCGGCACCGTCGCGCGCGGGCCGGACGGCACCTACCGGGTCTCGGTCACGGGCGCATCCTTCGACGCGGCGGGCTTCCTCAAGGGCGACAAGAACGAAAACCCGAACGCGCGCGGACCGCGCCTCGCGATCGCCCTCGACCTCGGCAAGCTCTGGCTCAGCGACAGCTCGAAGCTCGCACTCGCCGACGCCAAGGGCACCCTCGACGATGACGGGCTCCACGTCGCGCGCGCCGCGGTCGTTGCCGCGACCCCGAGCGGTGCCGCCGTCGAGCTCCAGATCGCATCCGCGCCCAAGGGCCGGGCGCTCAATTTCACCTCGGCCGACGCGGGCCAGACGGTCGACATCCTCGGCATCCTCGACAGCATGGTGGGAGGGAAGCTCAAGGTCGGCGGCACGTTCGACGACAAGAAGCCGCTCGCCCCACTCTCGGGCAGCTTCCGCATCGACGATTACCGGCTCACCAACGCGCCCTTCATGGCGAAGCTGCTGACACTCGCGTCGCTCACCGGAATCATGAACCAGCTCGGCGGGCGCGGCATCGCGTTCTCCTCGATGCAAGGCTCGTTCGTCAAGACCGGCGGAGAGGTGCGCATCGCCGACGGGCGCACCGCGGGCTCCGAGCTCGGCCTCACCTTCGAGGGCGGGCTCGACCTCGACGCCAACACGATCGACATCAACGGCACGGTGGTGCCGATCTACACGCTCAACAGCCTGTTGGGCAACATTCCGGTCCTGGGCAGCATCCTGGTCGGGCCCAAGGGCGGCGGCGTGTTCGCGGCCACCTACACGGCGACCGGCAGCCTCGACAATCCGAACGTCTCGGTCAATCCCTTGAGCGCGCTCGCCCCCGGCATCCTGCGCCGGCTCCTCGACGTGTTCACGAGCGGCGGCGGCAATGGCGCTACGACGCCGCCCGGTGCGGCGCTTGCGCCGACGCCGGCTCTCGCACCAACCGCGCCCGCGCCGGCTCCGGCGCCCGCCGCGCCCGTCGACGCGCCGCCGGCCGCGGCGCAAAGTGCGCCGTCGGCGCCGAGCAGCCAGAGCATGCCGACGCCGGGCACCGCGCCGACCCAGGGCGTCAAATAGCTGCGCGTTATTGGAGCTTCACCAACGCGTGCCGCTTCTTGCCCGCACTCAGCTTGATCGAGCCGTCGGGGCCGAGGTCGCGCGCGCTCACGATGCGGAGCTCGTCCGTGACAGCCCGATCGTTGACGCGCGCGCCGCCGCCGCGCACCAAACGCCGCGCCTCGCCCTTGCTCGCGGCGAGGCCGGCGCGCATCAGGAGATCGATGAGGGCCAGTCCTTGCTCGAGCTCGGCGCGCGGGAGATCGAGGCTCGGCAAATCGTCGCCCGCACCTCCCTCCTCGAAGGTGCGGCGCGCGGTCTCGCGTGCGGACTCCGCCGCCGCGCGCCCATGGCACAGCGTCGTCGCCGCGTCGGCGAGGGCGATCTTGGCTGCGTTGATCTCGTCGCCTTCGAGCGTCTCGAGGCGCGCGACCTCGTCCATCGGGAGCTCGGTGAAGAGGCGCAGGAAGCGCCCCACATCGGCATCGTGGGTGTTGCGCCAATATTGCCAGTAATCGTAGGGGCTGAGCATGTCGCCGTTGAGCCAGACGGCGCCCGACGCGGTCTTCCCCATCTTGGCACCGCCCGCGGTCGCGATGAGCGGCGTCGTCAGCGCAAAGAGCTCGCGCCCCTCGACCCGGCGCGCGAGATCGATGCCGGTCACGATGTTGCCCCACTGGTCCGAGCCGCCCATCTGGAGCGCGCAGCCGTGGCGCCGCGCGAGCTCGAGGAAGTCGTAGGCCTGGAGCACCATGTAGTTGAACTCGAGGAAGGAGAGCGGCTGCTCGCGCTCGAGGCGCAGCTTGACACTGTCCATGTCGAGCATGCGGTTGACCGAGAAATGGCGCCCGACCTCACGCAGGAACGGAATGTATTCGAGCCGGTCGAGCCAATCGGCGTTGTTCGCCATGATGGCGTCGGTGGGGCCTTGGCCGAATTCGAGGAAATTCGCGAACACGCGGCGGATGCTCGCCATGTTGGCCGCGATTTCGGCCTCGGTCAGGAGCTTCCGCGTGTCGTCCTTGCCCGAGGGATCGCCGACCTTGGTGGTGCCGCCGCCCATGAGCACGATGGGCTTGTGGCCGGCTTGCTGGAAATGGCGCAGCAGCATGATGCCGACCAGGCTGCCCACATGGAGGCTCGGGCCGGTGCAATCGAAGCCGATATAGGCGACGGTGCGTTTCGCCGCGAGCAGCGCGTCGAGCTTCTCGGGCTCGCTCAGCTGGTGGACGAAGCCGCGCGCGTCGACTCGGCGCAGGAACTCGGAGCGGTATGGGGCCATGGTCGGGTCCGGCGTCGCCTTGCGGCGGCTTAGCGGGGCGTGGGAGGCGCCCGCATTCCCTCGCCATCCCGAGCCGCGGGAGCGCAAGTTCTTGCAGGCCGGGCCGAGACTTAGCACAATCGCCCCCGCGCGACAATGCGACGGACGGAAGGCGGCAATTGGAGCACCTCATCCTGAGGAACCCCAGCGCCATCCTTCGAGACGCTTCCTGCGGAAGCTCCTCAGGATGAGGGCGCAGCGGGCAAAGCCCGCCTCTTTTTGGGCAAGGGGCGCGCTTCGCGCGCCGGGTGTCTCGAAGGATGAGGAACCCCAGCGCCATCCTTCGGGACGCTTCCTTCTGAAGCTCCTCGGGATGAGGGCGCAGCGGGCAAAGCCCGCCTCTTTTTGGGCAAGGGGCGCGCTTCGCGCGCCGGCTGTCTCGAAGGATGAGGAACGACGCGACTGGAAAAATCTGCGGGCGTAGGAGTCGGGATGAAGCTGCCGGCACGGGCGATCGGACTCATGAGCGGCACGTCCCTCGACGGGATCGACGTGGCCCTGTTGCGGAGCGACGGCGAGGCGTCGATCGAGCCGGGCCCGGCCGCGACCTACCCCTACGACGCGGCCCTCGGCGCGCGATTGCGCGGTGTGCTCGGCGGCACGGGGCCGGTCGCCGAGGTCGAGCGCGAAGTGACTCTCGCCCACGCCGACGCGGTCGCGCGGTTTCTCGAGACCCATGGCATCGAGCGCGCGTCGATCGATCTCGTCGGCTTCCACGGCCACACCATCCTCCACCGGCCGGCCGAGGGCCGCACCTGGCAGATCGGCGACGGCGCCTTGCTCGCGGCGCGCACCGGCATCGACGTGGTGAGCGATTTCCGCAGCGCCGACGTGGCCGCAGGCGGGCAGGGCGCACCCTTGGCGCCGCTTTATCACGCCGCCCTCGCGGCGGCGCTCGAGAAGCCGCTTGCGGTGCTCAATCTCGGCGGCGTCGCGAATGCGACCTGGATCGGCGCCGATCGCGAAGGCGGGGACGCCGCCCCCATCGCCTTCGACACCGGCCCCGCCAACGCGCCGCTCGACGATTGGCTGCGCCGGCACACGGGCCGCGCGATGGACGAGGGCGGTGCGCTCGCGGCGTCGGGCCGCGTCGATCGCGCGTTGCTCGCGGCGCTCCTCGAGCACCCGTATTTCGCGGCGCCGCCGCCCAAATCCCTCGACCGCGACGATTTCGCCTGGAGAATGGTCGAGCGCCTCGACCCCGCCGACGGTGCTGCGACCCTGACCGCGTTCGCCGCCGCCGCGGTCGCGGCCGGCGCGCGCCATTTCCCCGAGCCGCCCAAGCGCTGGCTGGTCACCGGCGGCGGACGCCACAACCGCGCGCTCATGGAGGCGCTTCGCGAAGCGCTCGAAGGCCCGGTCGAGCCGGTGGAGGCGGCCGGCTGGCAGGGCGACGCGCTCGAGGCCCAGGCCTTCGCCTGGCTCGCAATCCGCGCGCGGCGCGGGCTGCCTTTGAGCGTGCCGAGCACCACGGGGGTCGCGCGGCCGCTTTCGGGCGGCCAGCTCCATCGCGCGCGTCAGGCTTGATCTTCGGCAAGCGCCGCACCGCGATCCCATGGGGCGGCTGGACCCGAGCGGGCGTCCTCTGCTATTCACAAGCGATCGATCGAAAACCAATCCGCGCGCGGTTGAAGCGCGTGGGACCGAACAGGGAGAGACGCATGATTCCGATCCGCCGTTTCGCGGCCGCGACGCTCGTCGCGGCATCGCTCGCCGCCCTCGCCGCTTTCGCGGCCCCCGCGGCGCACGCCAAGACCATCGTCGACGAATGGCACGACGTGAAGGTGCCGCCGCCGCCGAAGCTCGATCCCGTCACGGTCGATCCCAAGACCACGGCGCTCCTGATGCTCGATTTCGTGAAGCAGACCTGCAACATGCAGCGCCGCCCGCGCTGCATCGCGTCCTTGCCCAAGGTCGCGAAGCTGTTGAAGGAGGCGCGCGCGAGCCATACCTTCGTGGTCTATTCCTACATCATCGGCGGCTCGCCGGCCGACATCCTCAAGGAGGTCGCGCGCACCGACGACGAGCCCACGGTGTTCTCGGGCCCGGACAAGTTCCTCCATACCGATCTCGAGAAGATCCTCAAGGATCACGGCATCAAGACCGTGGTCGTGGTCGGCACCGCGTCCCACGGCGCCGTACTCTACACCGCGAGCGAGGCGTCGCTGCGCGGCTTCAAGACGATCGTGCCGCTCGACGGCTCGTCGGCCGAGAATCTCTACGCCGAGCAATATGTGGCGTACGACCTGGTCAACGCGCCGGTGGTGGCGAAGAACGTGACCCTCACCTCGATCGCGCAAGTGAAGTTCTAGGCGCGATTTTCTTGAGCGTCCATTCCCCCCTCAAAGGGCGGGGGGAATGCTCAGGCAGCGCAAAACCCTTCCCCCTTTGAGGGGGCCGGTGGGGTGGCGGGTACGCTTGAGCCAGAGCCGATTGTCCATCGTCGCGCGTTTCGAGCGACGATGAACGGTCGCCGGCCGCTACGCCGCCGCTTGGGCGAGGCGCGAGCCGAGATAGTTCTCCATGTGCTTCACGACCGCGTCCAGATGGTCGTTGAAGAAATGGTTGGCGCCCGGGATCAGGCGATATTCGATCTTGATGCCGCGCTGGTGGTTGAGCTTCTCGACCAGCTTGTTGACGTTCTCCACCGGAACGATCTCGTCCGCGTTGCCGTGGATGATCATGCCCGAGGCGGGGCAGGGGGCGAGGAACGAGAAATCGTAAATGTTGGCGGGCGGGGCGACCGAGATGAAGCCCGCGATCTCCGGCCGGCGCATCAGGAGCTGCATGCCGATCCAGGCGCCGAACGAGAAGCCCGCGATCCAGCAGCTCGAGGCGTTCGGGTTGAAGGTCTGGAGCCAGTCGAGCGCTGCCGCCGCGTCCGAGAGCTCGCCCTCGCCGCGGTCGAAGCTACCCTGCGAGCGGCCGACGCCGCGAAAATTGAAGCGCAGCGTCGAGAAGCCGCGGCGCACGAACGCCTGGTAGAGGTTGTAGACCACCTTGTTGTTCATGGTCCCGCCATGCTGCGGGTGGGGATGCAGCAGGACCGCGATCGGCGCATTGGGCGCCTTGCCGTGATTGTAGCGGCCCTCGATGCGGCCCTCGGGGCCATTGAAGATCACTTCAGGCATGTCGCGTCATGTCCTTATGTCTTGATGCCTTGCCGCTGCGCGTGCCGGGAGGCCGGGTTCGGCGCGGGCCGGCGCAGGTCCCGGGCGCCGATCGGGGAAAGCCTGCCAACCCGGCGTTCCGACTGGGTTTTCGGCCCGTCCGGCTTGACTGGTATTACCAAGCAAATTATATGCCCGCGTTGACTTCCGCAGCCGATAAAATAGATAAGCAACGACGAAAGCGGTAGCGGGACGTGAGACATATCGCAGTCGGGCCATGAATTTCAAGAGCTTACGCGCTGAGATCGACTCCATGATGGCACGCGACCCGGCGGCGCGGTCGCGCCTCGAGGTCGTGCTCGCCTATCCGTGCTTCCACGCCATGCTGTGGCACCGTCTGGCGCACGCGGCCTGGGTGCGCGATTGGCGCTTGCTCGGGCGGGTCCTGTCCCATCTCGGCCGGTTCCTGACCGGGATCGAAATCCATCCGGGCGCGAAGATCGGCCGGCGTCTCTTCATCGACCACGGCATGGGTGTGGTGATCGGCGAGACCGCCGAGATCGGCGACGACGTCACGATCTATCACGACGTGACGCTCGGCGGCGTGATGCCGTCGGTCGATGCCGCGGCCCAGGTCGGCGTCAAGCGCCATCCGACCCTCGAGAACGGCGTCATCGTCGGCTCGGGCGCCCAGATCCTGGGTGCCATCACCGTGGCCGCCAATGCGCGCGTCGGCGCCAACGCGGTCGTGACCAAGGACGTGCCCGCGGGCGTGACCGTGGTCGGCAACCCGGCGCGCATCGTGGTGCCCAAGGACAAGCGCGAGTTCCTCGCCTACGGCACGCCGACGGGCGAGCTCACCGATCCGTTCCAGCGCGCGCTCGAGGAGCTGCGCGGCCACGTCGCGGCGCTGAACGAGAAGGTGGCCTCCCTCGAGAGCCAGCTCGCCGAGCGCGACGCGGCCGAATCCGACTTGACCGAGGCCGATGGGGCCGAGAGCGGCCGGAGCGCCAAACGCGCATCCGGCACGCCGTGAGGCGCACGAGCCCGATCGACGAGAGGCCGGCCGGGACGCGAGCAGGGGATCGCGCCGGCGATTTTCCGGGCCATGCCATGCGCGACGCCGAGCCCGCGATCTATCTCGATTACAACGCGACCGCACCGGTGCGGCCGGAAGCCGCGGCCGCCGTCGCGGCGGCGCTCGCCGAGCCCGGCAATCCTTCCTCCGTGCATGGTTACGGCCGCGCGGCGCGTGGGCGTCTCGAGGAATCGCGCGCGAAGGTCGCGGCCCTCGTTGGCGCCGCGCCGTCGGACGTGGTGTTCACGAGTGGTGGGAGCGAGGCGAATGCCCTCGCACTCCTGGGCGCCGGGCGCGCGCGAATCTTGGTCTCGGCGATCGAGCATGATTCGGTGCTCGCGACGGTGTCGGCGCTTGGCGAAGACGGCGCGGAGCGTCTCCCGGTCGACGGGAACGGCGTGGTGCGCTTGGAGGCGCTCGAGGCGGCGCTCGCGCGCGATCCGCGTCCGACCCTCGTCTCGATCATGCGCGCGAACAACGAGACGGGCGTGCTCCAGCCGGTCGCCGAAGCGGCAATGCTCGCCCATGCCCATGGCGCCTTGATCCACACGGACGCGATCCAGGCCGCGGGCAAGATGGCACTCGATCTCATGGAGCTCGGCGTCGACTATCTCTCGCTCTCGGCGCACAAGATCGGCGGACCGCAGGGCGTGGGAGCGCTGGTCCTACGCGCCGGTGCTTCGCTCGCGGCCCAGCATCTGGGCGGCGGGCAGGAGCGCGGCCGGCGCGCAGGCACCGAGAACGGGCCCGGCATCGCGGGCTTCGGCGCCGCGGCCCAAGTCGCGGCTAAGGGGCTCGCCGATTTCGCGCATCTCGCGGCGCTGCGCGACCGGCTCGAATCCGAGCTCGTCGCGCACGGCGCCGTCGTCTACGGGAATGCCGTGCCGCGCCTCGCGAACACGAGCGCCATCGCCATGCCGGGCGTCGCGAGCGAGACCCAGATCATGGCGTTCGACCTCGCGGGCATCGCCGTGAGCGCGGGGGCGGCCTGCTCGTCGGGCAAGGTGCGGCCGTCCCATGTGCTACGCGCGGCAGGCGCGAGCGAAGCCGAGGCGGCATGCGCCATTCGCGTGAGCCTGGGCTGGACCACCAAGGATTCCGACGTCGAGCGTTTGATCGAGGCCTGGGACGCGCTTCGCGCGCGCACCCGGAGCCGGGCGGCGTGACATGAGCAGCCACGACGCGGCTCCCAACCGGCCTCATCTTCCGATCTATCTCGACTACCAGGCGACGACGCCGGTCGATCCGCGCGTCCTCCAGGCGATGCTGCCCTATTTCGCCGAGAAGTTCGGCAATCCGGGCTCGGTCTCCCATTCCTTCGGGCGCGAGGCGTCGCTCGCGGTCGAGAACGCGCGCGAGCAGGTGGCCGCCCTCATCGGCGCCGAGGCGCGCGAGATCGTCTTCACGTCGGGGGCGACCGAATCGAACAATCTCGCGATCAAGGGAGCCGCGCGCTTCCGCGGCGAGACGCGGCGCCACATCGTCACTCTCGCGACCGAGCATAAATGCGTGCTCGAATCGGCGAAGGCGATGGAGGCGGAGGGATTCCGCGTGACCTATCTCCCGGTCGAGCGCGACGGCCTGGTCGATTTGGGCCGGCTTGCCGCCGCGCTCGACGAGGACACCGTGCTGGTCTCGGTCATGGCGGCCCATAACGAGATCGGCGTCATCCAGCCGCTTGCCGAGATCGGCGCCCTGTGCCGCGCGCGCGGCATCTATTTCCACACCGACGCGGCCCAGGCCGTGGGCAAGATCGCCCTCGACGTGGAGGCGCTCGGCATCGACCTCATGAGCATCTCGGGTCACAAAATCTACGGGCCCAAGGGAGTGGGTGCGCTCTATGTGCGGCGCCGGCCGCGCGTGCGATTGGAGCCGCTCCTGAGCGGCGGCGGGCAGGAGCGCGGGCTCCGCTCGGGCACGCTCGCGGCCCCGCTCATCGTCGGCTTCGGCGAGGCCTGCGCCATCGCCGGCGTCGAGATGGCGGAGGAAGGAAAGCGCCTCCTGGCCTTGCGCCAACGCCTCGCGGACGGGCTCATGGCGCGCGTCCCCGAGCTCCGGATCAACGGCGATCTCGCCCAACGCCTCCCCGGCAATCTCAACGTCTCGATCCCCGGCGTCGACGCCGAGGCACTCATGGCGGCGCTGCCGGAGCTCGCACTTTCCTCGGGCTCGGCCTGCACGTCCGCCGAGGTCGAGCCGTCCTACGTGCTGCGGGCACTCGGGCTCCCGGAGGCGCTCGCGCGCGCGAGCTTGCGTATCGGCCTCGGAAGGTTTACCGAAGCGGACGAGGTCGATTACGCGGCCCAGGCGATCGCGGAGGCCGCGCGCCGGCTCCGCGCGTTGGGCGGCCGGGCGCTGCCCGCGGGGGCCAAGGCCGCAGGCTGAGCGGCGCGGACAGCGTATCAGAGTGGCGGCGCGGACCGACGTCGCGAAGTCGAGTGGAGCGGGCGTCGATGCCGAAATTGGTGTTCATCGAGCGGAACGGGAATCGGAAGGAAGTCGAAGCGCCCCTCGGCCTCTCGATCCTCGAGATCGCCCACCGCAACAATGTCGACATCGAGGGGGCGTGCGAGGGCTCGCTCGCCTGCTCGACCTGCCACATCATCGTCGAGCCCGAATGGTACGATCTGCTGCCCGAGCCGTCCGAGGACGAGGAGGACATGCTCGACCTCGCCTTCGGCCTCACCAAGACCTCGCGCCTCGGCTGCCAGATCAAGATCACCGAGGAGCTCGACGGGCTCACCGTGCGGCTCCCCGCCGGAACCCGCAACATGCTGCTCGGCTGAGACGCCCGAGTTTTTTCCGGCCGAATTGGATCGCTCCGTCCGTCACCCAGGCGAAGCTCGTCCCTGCGCAGGCGGGGAGCGGGGGTCCATCTCAAGTCGTGGATGCCCGCCGCCGCGGGCATGACGATCTGAGGGATCGGTTCAATTCACCTGAACCGCGCGCTACAGCCAGCGCCGCACGCGTGCGCAATAATCGCGATAGGGCTGGCCGAATTTGGCCGCGAGGTAGCGCTCCTCGCGCGCGATGACGCCCCAGCGCATCACCATGAGCGCCGGCACCAGGAGCAGAAGCGCTATCGGCGCCGCGGCGGCGATCGCAGCCCCGGCATAGACCAGCGTGAGCGCGAGATAGAGCGGGTTGCGCGTCAAGCGATAGACGCCCCGGGTCGCGAGCGCCGTGGTCGGCTCATAGGGCGAGATGCGGGTCGCGGCGCGCCGCATGGCCAGGACTCCGAGGCCGCCGAGCGCGAATCCCGCCGCGACGAGGAGGGCGCCGAGCGCATGGCGCGGCTCGGGGGCGAGCTCGACGAGCTTGAGCTCCCGGTCCGCGAGGAACCCGGCGGCGAAAAATCCCGCATAGACGAGGGGTGGGGGGAAGATCACGCCGGCTGTGTCGTCGCGCGCGCGGGCCATGGGCGTCTCCCTGGGGCAACGAGAAAACGCCCGCGCCGGGCGCTTGTCAATCCGGCCGGGTGCAATTGCGGCGCCGCGCCGGGGTCTGAAATCACGGGCGCCGTCATGGCCGGACTTGGTCCGGCCATCCACGCCTTGGCATACGAAAGACGTGGATCGCCGGGACGCGAAGCTTGATTGCGGGCGGGCCGATGGGCGGTCCCGGGCGCCCGGTGATGACGTAGAGTGGGCCACATCCCGTATTTCAAATTGCGTCACGACCCAACCGGCGCCGCGCCGGGGTCTGAAATCACGGGTGCCGTCATGGCCGGACTTGGTCCGGCCATCCACGCCTTCGCATACGAAAGACGTGGATCGCCGGGACGCGAACTTGTTTGCGGGCTGATGGCCGGTCTCGGGCGCCCAGTGATGACGTAGAGTGGGCCACATCCCGTATTTGAAATTGCGTCACGACCCAACCGGCGCCGCGCCGGGGTCTGAAATCACGGGCTCCGTCATGGCCGGACTTGGTCCGGCCATCCACGCCTTGGCATATGAAAGGCGTGGATCACCGGGACGCGAAGCTTGTTTCTAGGCGGGCGGACGGCCGGTCCCGGGGCCGGCGTTGACGAGGCCAGGCGATATCCGGAATTTGGGCTTCGGTCGTTATCCGACGGAGCTGCCAACGCGTCTGCCGCGCGGTTTGCGCCCGCGCCGGGAAGGCTTATATTGCCGGCCCATGACGCAGCACCCGCCCCTCGACCGCCCGGCCCTCGACGAACTGGGCTTCGCGAAGCCGCCCGCGGCCACGCGCATCGTGGTCGCGATGTCGGGCGGCGTCGACAGCTCGACCGTGGCCGGGCTCCTCGTGGAGCGCGGCTACGACGTGGTCGGCATCACGCTTCAGCTCTACGACCAGGGCGCGGCCGCGGGGCGCAAGGGCGCGTGCTGCGCGGGCCAGGACATCGACGATGCGCGCCGCGTCGCCGAAGTCCTCGGCATTCCCCATTACGTGCTCGATTACGAGCGCCGCTTCCGCGCGTCGGTGATCGACGAATTCGCCGCCGGCTACGTCCGTGGCGAGACGCCCATCCCCTGCATCCGCTGCAACGAGCGCGTCAAGTTCCGCGATCTTCTTTCGACCGCACGCGACCTCGGCGCCGACGCGCTCGCGACCGGCCATTACGTGCGCCGCGCGATGGGGCCCGCGGGCGTCGAGCTCCACCGCGCCGCGGACGCGAGCCGCGACCAGAGCTATTTCCTGTTCGCGACCACGCGCGACCAGCTCGCGTACCTGCGCTTTCCCTTGGGTGCGATGACCAAGCGAGAGACGCGCACGCTCGCCGAGCGCTTGGCCCTCCCGGTCGCGGCGAAGCCCGACAGCCAGGATATCTGCTTCGTGCCCGACGGCGATTACGGACGCGTGGTCGAGCGCTTGCGCCCCGAGGCGGCCGAGCCCGGCGAGATCGTCGATCGCGCGGGCCGCGTCCTCGGCCGGCACCGGGGGATTATCCATTTCACCGTCGGCCAGCGCCGCGGCCTCGAGATCGGCGGCACGGCCGAGCCGCTTTACGTCTTGCGCGTCGACGCCGGGACGCGGCGCGTCACGGTCGGGCCGCGCGCGGCCTTGGCGCGCGACCGGGTTTGGCTGCGCGAGACCAATTGGCTCACCGACGACGGGTTGGCGCCCGCGGGGGCGCGGGTCAAGGTCAAGCTGCGCTCGGCGAGCGAGCCCGCTTGGGCGACGCTCGAGCCAACGCCCGAGGGCGCCTTGCTTCGTCTCGAAGTGCCGCAGCATGGGGTCGCGCCCGGCCAGGCCGGCGTAGTCTATGACGGAAGCCGGGTGCTCGGCGGCGGCTGGATCGCGCGCGCGGCACTCGCGGCCGAGGCGGACGCGGCGGGGGACAGCGCCACGGCCGAGCCGGGCCCGGGTGCGCTTGACAGGCCGCGCGCTTTCGCCCTATAGGCGTTGCCGCCTCGAGGGCGCCCGAATTCGGGTCGCGCCCGCGGGATCCGTGGCAGGGTAGCTCAGTGGTAGAGCAGGGGAATCATAATCCCTTGGTCGGGGGTTCAAATCCCTCCCCTGCTACCATTCCCGGCCGCGCCGGCCCTAGCGCCGGCCCGCGCCGTAGCGCCGGCCCAGGCGCTCGATCCCCGCATTCAACAGGATCGCGAGCGCGAAGATCGCGATCAGGATCGCGTACATCGCCGGCATGTCGAAATGGTTGTAGTCGTCGATGGCGATGAAGCCGAGGCCGCGGTTCGAGAGCACGGTCTCGGCCAACAGCACGCCGATGATGCCGACGCCGAGCCCGAGGCGGAAGCCGTTGATGAGCGCGGGCACGAGGGCCGGCAGATAGACCTTCGCCGCCATCTGCCACGGGCGCGCGTTGAAGCTGCGCCCCACGCGCACGAGGGTCGGGTCGATCCCGCGTACGCCGGCCGCCACGCTCAAGGCGACCGGGAAGAAGCACGAGATCGCGCCCATCGCGATCTTCGAGCCCTCGTCGACCCCGAACATGACGATGAGCACGGGCAGGAACACGATCTTGGGCGTGGGCCCGAGATAATGGAGATAGGGCTCGAGCGCCTTGCCCCAGAAGCGGTGCGCGCCGAGCGCAAGCCCCACGAGAATCCCGGCACCGCCGCCGAGCGCCATTGCCGCCGCGAGCTCGTTGCCGCTGACCCAGAGATTGAAATAGAAGCTCCCGCTCGTCACCAGGCGCCACAGCGCCTCCAGGATCACGACACTCGACGGCACCACGCCGCGATAGAGAATCCCGGACGCGGAGACGATCTCCCACAGCGCCCAAAGCCCGAGCAATATCGCGAGGCGGAGCTGCCCGACCGGCCCCAAGCGAAAGCGCCTGCCGGGTGCTAGCGTTACGCCGGTCTCAGCCATCGCTCGACTTTCTCGATCGCGAGGAAGAAGCAGGCACTCGCCACGGTCACGAAGCAGATCGCGCCGTACATGCCCGGAAGGTCGAACCGGTCGGCGAGATCGGCAATGAGCTCGCCCAGGCCGCCGAAATTGATGAGGAACTCGACCCCTACGACGCTGATGAGCGCGAACAGGAGGCTCAGGCGGATGCCGGTGAAGATGCTCGGCACCGCGGCCGGCAGCATGATCTTCCAGAATTGCTGGCCGGGCGAGACGTTGAAGCTGCGCCCGACGGAGAGCAGCACCGGGCGCACGCCCTCCAGCCCCTCGCTGGTCTTGAGCACGACCGCGGGCAGGCCCGAGAGGAAGCTCATGACGATCACCGTGAGCACGGTGCGCCCGAACATCACGAGGAAGAGCGGATAAAGCAGCACGAGAGGAGCGCTCGCGAGCCCCGCGACCCAGTTCTCGCACGCCGCGCGGAACAGCCGGTAGCGATAGAGCGCGAAGCCGATCGGAACGCCCGCGAGGGTCGCGAGCGCCGCCGCGGCGAAAGTCTCGCCGAAGGTCTGGAGAAAATGGCCCGCGAGGTCTTCCTGGGTCGCGAGCCGGCCGAAAGTCTCGATCACCTCGGTGGGCGGCGAGATCAGGAACTTGCTGATGACGCCGAGCCGGATGAGGGCCTCGAGCACGGCAAGGCCGAGAAGCGCGGCGGCAAGCCCCGCGAGGGGTGCCGCCGCGCGCCCGAGCCCTATCGGCCGACGCCGCGTCACGCCGCGCTTACTTGGAAGTCGCGGGCACGATCGCCATCAGCTCCGCGATCTGCGCCTTGGTGAGTGGCTTTTGGAGGCGCTTGAAATCGATCGCCTGCTTCATCGCGAGGTCGAGCCCGTGCACGGCGCCGAGCCTCAATGCGCGCTCGGGGAAGAACTGGTTGCGCGCGCGCAATCCTTGCGCCTCGGTCACGTGCGCCCCCTCGGCGAACCATTTCACCGCCTGGTCGCTCGTGTACATCCATTCGATGGTCTTGAGATACGCGCGTTGGAAGCGCACCAGAAGCGCGTGCTTCGCCTTGACGATCGGTGCCGTCGAGACCTGGACCCGGATGGTCTCGTTCTGGATCTCGGGCAGCTGGCTGCCGCGCGCGACGATCAGCGCCTTGTGCTGGTCGATCTCGTTGAACACGAAGGGCGGGGTCGCCCAGCCGATGTCGATCTGGCCCGACATGACCTGGGTCAGGCTCGCGGCCGGACCGCCCACGGGGAGGAACTTGATGCCGTTGTTCGCCTGCTTGACCAGAAGCCCGCCGACCAGGTTGGTGGACGAGCCCGGGCTCGAATAGCCCATGGTCTTGCCCGCCGCGTCCTTGAGGCTCTTGATGCCGCTATCCGTGCGCGCGTACCAGAAAAGATCGCTCGCCCCCGTGAACTCGGACGAGATCACGCGCACCGGAACGCCCTTGTTGTAGGCGCCGAGCACGCCCAAGAGCCCGTTCGCGATGCCGATGTCGACGCTCCCTGAGAAGATCGCGCGGTCGGTGTCGGCGCCGCCGTGGGTATAGAGGATGTCGAGCTTCAGGCCCTCCTTCGCGAAGAAGCCGGCGCGTTGGCCGAAATCGGCCACCGAGGTATCCCAGAATCCCTTCTGGGGCACGGCGAGCTTGAGCACGTCCTCGGCGCGCGCGGCAGGAGCCGCGCTCACCGCGAGCGCCGCCGCGGCGGCGAGGATGAGATGTCTCCGATTCATTGTAGCCTCCCGTTGGTCGTTCGATGGTTATCGTTGTCGTCGCCCGCCTGTCGAGACTGCGATCGAAGGGCGCGGGCTCATCCCTCGAGCAAGACGTTGACGTTCTTGATCTGCGTGTAGGCGAGGAGCTCGGCGAGGCATTCCTCGCGGCCCAGGCCGGATTGCTTGTAGCCGCCGAAGGGAGCGCCGAGGAAATGGGTGCTCGCCTGGTTGATCCAGATGTAGCCGGCCTCGATCGCGGCCGCGAGGCGGTGCGCGGTCACGAGATCGCGCGTGAAGACCGCGCCCGTGAGCCCGTACTCGACCGCGTTCACCTCCTCGATCATCGCGGCTTCGTCGCGCCATTTGAGGACCGAGAGCACGGGGCCGAAAATCTCCTCCTTGGCGATGCGCATTTTCATGGTCACGTCGGCGAAGATGGTGGGCTCGACGAAGAAGCCGCGCGCGAGCTTCGGATCGTCCGGGCGCTTTCCGCCGGCGACCAGCCGCGCGCCGTCCTCCTTGCCCCATTGGATGTAGCGCATCACCTTGTCGAACTGCTCCTGGCTCACGATCGAGCCCATGGTGCAATCCATGTCGGTCGGGATGCCGGGCTTGTGGATCTTCGACTTCTCGAGCACCTTCGCCAGCACCGCGTCGTAAACGCTTTCGTGGATGAAGGCGCGGCTGGTCGAGCCGCAGGATTGGCCGGCCCAGGTGAAGTTCATGCCGCGCACGATGCCGGCCGCCGCCTTGTCCGGGTCCGCGTCGGCGCACACGATAATGGCGTTCTTGCCGCCGAGCTCGAGCATGACCGGCTTCACCGTGTCGGCCGCCGCGCGCAGGATCGCCTTCCCGGTCGGGACGCTGCCGATGAGCGAGACCTTGGCGATGCCCGGATGGCCCGAGAGTGCCGCGCCGCATTCGCGCCCGCCGGGCAGCACGTTGAAGACCCCCGGCGGCAGGATGCCCTCGATCAGCTCGGCGAAGCGCAACGCCGAGAGCGGCGCCTGCTCGCAGGGCTTGACGATGATGGTATTGCCGGCGGCAAGCGGGGCCGCGGTCTTCACGGCCGCGAACATGAGCGGGTGATTGTAGGGGATGATCTTCGCGCACACGCCCAAGGGCTCGCGCACCGAGTAGCTCAGCTGCGCCGGGCCCATGGGCACGGTCTCGCCCTTCATCTCGGTGACCAGGCCCGCGAAGAAATCCATGCCGCCGGCCGCCGCGCGCACGTCGCCCACCATCTCGCGCGCGGGATTGCCGCAGTCGATCGCATCGACCAGCGCCAGATCCTCGGCGTGCGCGCGCAGGATCGACGCGATCTCGCGCAGCATCTCCGCGCGCTCCAAGGGCTTGGTGCGGCGCCAGGACTTGAAGGCGGCCGACGCCGCGGCGATCGCGCGCTCGACGTCCGCGGCCCCCGCATCCTCGACCGCGCCCAAATCCTCGCCGGTCGCGGGGCTGGTGAGCGCGAGCTTGCGCCCGCTTATGGCCTTGTGCCACGCGCCGCCGTAATAGAGCTCGCGATGGCTCGGCAGCGTCACCTCGCCCGGGCCGGTCGCGGGTTTCTTGTCCAACATGGCTCTCTCCGTTCCTCGTTCCCTTGCGCGCTCGTGCGGTCGCTCAGTGGCCGCGCCGCGCCAAATCCTCGGTCTCGCTCATGCCCCGGCTCGCCTCCTCGCGCAGATCGCTCCAGATCGCCGCGACGTAATGGCCGAACGCGTCGCTCTCGAGCACTTCGGAGCTGCGCGGGCGCGGGAGATCGATCTCGACCATGCGCTTCACCCGGCCGGGCCGGTAGGTCATCACCAGGACGCGGTCGCTCAACTGCACCGCTTCGGTGATGTTGTGGGTGATGAGGAGCGAGGTCTGGCGCAGCTCCTGCTGGATCTGGAGCAGCTTGTCGCCGAGGAGCAGCCGCGTCTGCTCGTCGAGGGCCGCGAAGGGCTCGTCCATGAGCAGGATCTCGGGCTCGAAGGCGAGGGTGCGCGCGATCGCGATGCGCTGACGCATTCCGCCCGAGAGCTCGGCCGGATAGCGCCGCTCGAACCCCTCGAGGCCGACCAGCTTCAGGAGCCGATCCGCGCGCGCGCGCCGCTCGTCCTTGGGCCGCCCCGCGATCTCGAGCGGGAACTCGACGTTCTCGCGCGCGTTGCGCCAGGGGAACGCCGATTCCTCCTGGAACACCATGCCGATCGCGCGATGGGAGCCCGTGATCTCCTCGCCGCGCACCTTGACGCTGCCCTGGTAGCCGCCGACGAGCCCGCCCACGATGTTGAACAGCGTGGTCTTGCCGCAGCCAGACGGGCCGATGACCGAGAGGAACTCGCCCGGCTTGACCGTGAAGGAGATGTCCTCGAGCGCGACCAGCTCGCCGTCCGCGACCGCGTAGCGCTTCGAGAGTCCGTCGACCTCGAGGGCCGCTTGGGCCGCCGTCTCGGGCGCGGGGAAGCGCGCGGGCTGCGCCATGGCGCTCACGCTTTCGCCGCGCGCGTCATGGCGGAGGCCGTGCTCGGGTCGTAGCCGGGTTCGACGCGTACGTCGACCACGACGAGGTGCCCGGCCTCGACTTGCTCGATCGCGCGCGCGAGGGTCGGGGTGAGCGCACCCGGCTCGGTCACTGGGCCGAAGGCGACCGCCCCCTGGCCGCGCGCGAGCGACGCGATGTCGATCTCCGGGTCCGCCATGCGCTGGCCGATCCAGCGGTTCGCCGCCGGCCGGCCGCGCGCGCGCGCGACCCGGTCCTGGTGGATCTCGTCGTTGAAATAGGAGTGATTGTTCGCGACCACGATGAGCGCCGGGATGCGGTAATGGACGCCGGTCCAAAGTGCCGTGACGCCCATGAGGAAATCGCCGTCGCCCAGAATCGAGACGGGCAAGCGTCCGCTTCCCTTGAGCGCCAGCGCCGAGCCGACGCTCATGCCCGGGCCCGAGCCGATTCCACCCCCGCCTTCGTCGCCCAGGAGGTCGAGCGGATGCTTGACCTCCCAAAGCTGGCCCGCCCAGGAGAGCGGCTTCCGCATGAGGCACGAAGGCCGGCCGGCGAGCGCGTCGCTGAGGCACGCGGCAAGCAGCGGGACCGAAATCGCACGCTCGTTTTCGGGGCGCGGCAGCTCGATCTTCTTGGGCGGCGTGCGACCGGGCCAGGCGGCGCGTTTCCGCGCGCCCAGCCGCTCGACCTCGGCGAGCAGCAAGGCGACCGTCGGGTCCGGCTCGGCGAGGAGGCGCAGATCGACGGGCGCCAGGCCCTGATAGTCCATGCTCCAGCCGCGGTGGATTTGCTGATCGACCGAGACCTGGATCACGTAGGAGCCGACGCTCGCCCCTTGCCACGTCGCGGTGAGGTCGCCCGCGAGATCGACGCAATCGAGGGCGAGCACCACGTCCGCCTGGCGCATGAGCTCGATGCGCGGCGGGGTCGGGAAGGTGGTCGCGGGCGCGCCGAAGAGCGGATGCGCGGTCGGGAACGCGGCGCCGAGCTTGTTGTCCGTGAGCACAACGGCCCCGAGCGCCTCGGCGAGTGCGATGCGTCGCGTCCAGTCGGGAAACGCGCGCGAATGGCGTCCCATCATGATGAGCGGCCGCTCGGCGTTGTGGAGCCGCAGCACCGCCTCGGCGATCAGCTCGGGCGCGGGCAGTGCGGGCTTGGGTGCGGTGAAGCGCTTGGCGTCGGGGATGGTGGGCGCCTTGTCGAGCTTCGCCTCCTGGAGCCCGGCGTCGAGGCACACATAGACCGGCCCTTCCGGTGCCGTGGTCGCGAGCATGTGGGCGCGTAGGAGCGATTCGACGGCCCCCTCGATCGAGGCGGGCTGGTCGTCCCATTTCGTGTAGTCGCGCACGAGCGCACCCTGGTCGCGCGCGGTGTGGATCCAGTCGATCCAGGGGCGGCGCTTGACGGTATCGACCGGGCCGGTGGCGCCGAGCACGATCACCGGCACGCGGTCGCACCAGGCGTTGAAGATCGCCATCGTCGCGTGCATCAGCCCGACATTGCTGTGCACGATCGCGCCCATCGGCTTGCCGGCGACCTTGGCATAGCCATGCGCGATCGCCACCGCATGCTCCTCGTGCAGGCAAAGCAGCATTTGCGGCTCGGTGTTGCCGAGCAGGTTGACAAGGCTGTCGTGCAGCCCGCGATAGGAGGCGCCGGGGTTGAGCGCGACATAGGGCAGGCCGATCTCGCGCAGCATCAGCGCCATCACGTCGCTGCCCCAGTAATCACCGGTCTCGTTGGCCAGCGCCGGCCGCTCGACCGCGCCGGGTCCCTGTCCCTCACTCATTATTTTTCTCCGTCGTTCCGGATCGACTGGGATTAGACCAGCCCAATCCGGAACGCCAGAGCTTTAGGGGCGGCTCAGCAGCGGTAGCAGGCCCAGCCCCGCTCACCGTTCCGCCAGTAATACCCGGCCCCGCAGCCGTGCCCACCGGTGGTTCCGCGGCAGTCCACCGGATGAATCGGCGTATATGGCCCCGCCTGCGGAATCGCGCCGGCCGGCGCGGCGGCATTGGCTTGCCAGCCGATGATCCCGGCGATCGCGACGGACGCGGTGACGGCGGCGGCGATGACGAGTTTGCGCATTATCGATCCTCCCAGGTGAAACGGCGTGTCGAGAATCGCACGCTTTCGCGACTGGGGCCAGCGCGGGCGACAAAGACATGCTTCGTCCTGCCGGGACGCGGATGCCTTGGTGCGGGGCCAGGCGCGTGTGCCGTTGTCGCGGGGAAGAAAGGCCTAGCTGAAGAAGCTCGCGTTTATGCTGCCGACGCCCTTCAAGAGGATCGTCGAGCCGTCATTCAGCCTGATCAGCGTATCCTGGCCGCCGTTCTGCGACTGCTGATTGGTGACCGCGTAGGACGCGGTATTGTCGCCGGTCAGGTGGATCGTGTCGCCGACGCTCTGCGAGAACCCGACCACCACATCGTTATAGACGTTCGAGCCGTCCGTGAGCGTCGTGCCGGTGCCCA
>DATJLQ010000044.1:0-29393 GCA_035509415.1 Alphaproteobacteria bacterium | reverse complement strand
ACCGCTGCGGCACCGACGTGAATTACTGGGTGTTCTTCACCGAAGTGGGCCAAGGCGGGGCCTATTACGCGATCATCGATCCGCCGCCGCCGGCGCTGCCGACCGGCGACATCGAGAAGGCCGAGAACCAGAAATAAACGCGGGCTCGCGTGGGCTCGGACGAAAGGGCGCCAAGAGGCGCCTTAATTTTTTTCCGGTATCTTAGTCTTTTGAGGCGCCCTTGGTTTTTTGGGCGCCTTTATCTTTCGCGGCGCGCTTGGTTCCACGGGCCATCTCATTGTTCCCGGCCGGCTTCTCGGCACGCGGCCCGTCGCCGAGGCGCGAGATGAGCCCGCGTAGCGCCGCCTTGAGCGACGCGACTTCGCCATATCCATAGCCCGCGAGCAGGTCCGCCTCGTGCCGGCGCGCGGCGCGGGCGAGCTTGCGCGCGAGCGTGCGTCCGGCCGGAGTCGCCGCCACCAACACCGCGCGCCGGTCGCCGGCACTCGCCTTGCGCTCGACGAGGCCGCGCCGCGCCATGCGGTCGACGAGCTTGGTCAAGGTCGGCTGCTTCATGAGCACGAGGCGCGCCAAGCGCGTGATCGGGAGGCGCCCCTGGTCCGCAAGCGCCGCGAGCACGCGCCACTCGGCGGCGGCGACGCGCGCGCGCTTGAGCGGGCCCGCGAAGGGGCCGCTTGCGTGATGGCTCGCCCGCGCGAGGAGATGCTGGACGTCGTCGTCGAGGAAACGCTCGCCCGCCGAAAGCGCCAGGCGCTCCGGATGGTGCGCGGTCACCATGTAGTCGCTCGCATGATAGGCGAGCGCCGGGCGCTCGAGATCGGCGAAGCGCTCGACCTCGCCCACGAAAATGAGATGGTCGCCGCCCTCGTAGCGTCGGAGGTTGCGGCACTCGAATTGGGCGGCCGAGCCCGCGATGAGCGGCGCTCCGCCCAGGCCCGGGCGCCACGCGATGCCCTCGAAGCGGTCATGGGCGCGGCTCGCGAACTGGCGCGAGACGCCGATCTGGTCGGCGGCGAGCACGTTGATCGCGTAATAGGGGGCGGCCTCGAAGATCGTGCGCAGCTGCGCGGCCTTGGCGAGGCTCCAGAGCACGAGCGGCGGGTCGAGCGAGACCGAGTTGAACGAGTTCGCGGTCAAGCCGACCGGCGCCCCCTTGGGCGACAGCGCCGTCACCACCGTGACCCCGGTCGGGAAGCGCCCGAGGGCGGTGCGGAAGGTGCTGCGGTCGATGGGCGGGCGCGGCTCGGTCATGATCGCGGGTCTTGGGCAAGGGTGTGGGGCGCGGGCCTTGGACGCAGGTCGCGGGCAAGGCCGGGAAGCGGCGACGGCGGCGGAGCTTAGCACCGGAAAAATGAAATTTCATGGAAATTGTGGCAAGCGCCTGGGGCCGCTCACGCGGCGATAACGGGAATTTGACGCCGCCGCGGCGCGCCGCGGGCGGCGTGCCGTGATAGAACGCTCGCACCCATCCTTCTCGCGCCTCGGAGGTCAGCCATGCGTCTCGTCGGCCCGTTCGCCTTTCTGCTGCTCGCGGCACTCGCGCCGGCGCTGGTAGCGCTTCCGGCCGATGCCCAAGCGCCCCAGGGCACGCCCACGCGCGTGCGCGGCACGGTCGAGACGCTCGAGGGCCAGACGCTCACGGTGAAGTCGCGCGACGGCACCCTGGTGCACGTGACCTTGGCACCCAATTACGCGGTGCGCGCGGTCGTGAGGAAGAGCCTTGCCGACATCAAGGTCGACGACTACGTCGCCTCGACCTCGGTGCGCGGCACGGACGGCCGGCTCCACGCGGTCGAGGTCCATATCTTCCCCGCGGCGATGCGCGGCACGGCGGAGGGGCAGTTCCCGTGGGATCTGGTGCCCGACAGCCTGATGACCAACGCGACCGTCACCGGCATCGTCAAGCAGGCTGGCGCGACCGCGCTCACCGTTTCCTACAAGGGCAAGAGCTCGGTCATCATGGTCGGCCCCGACGTGCCGGTCGTGGGCTATGCGCCGGGCGATGCGAGTCTCCTGAAGCCGGGTGCGGCCGTCTTCGTGTTCGCCTTCAAGCACCCCGACGGCAGCCTCACCAGCGCCTCGGTGACCGCGGAGAAGGACGGCGTCAAGCCGCCCATGTAGGCGACAAGCGCGCCCTCAGGCCGGTCGTGACGCAGTTTGAAACTCCGGCCATGGTCCAAGCTCGCGTCATCGCCGGGCCCCCGGGACCGGCCGTCGGCCGGCCCGAGGCCAAGCTTCACGTCCCGGTGATCCACGTCTTTCCAGCGCCAAGGCGTGGATGGCCGGACCAAGTCCGGCCATGACCCAAGCCAGGATTTCAAACTGAGGCACTATTCTCAGGCCGGACGCTTCAAGCCCAAGCGCTCGAAGAAACGCGCGAGGTCGACCACGGCACGCCCGTGGGTTCCTTCCATGAGAAGCGTGTCCCGCCAGCGCGCGCGCACCGCGAACTCGATCTGCTTGCGCTCGACCTTGACCACTTCCGCCTCGGCCTCGACGACCGCCCCCTCGGGCGCGGCACCCAGATGGCGCACACTGACGAGCGTCCCGACCGAGCCCTCGCCCGCGTCGAAGAAGGGCTCGAGTGCCCGGTGCGCCGCCATCTCGAGGAACGCGATGAGGCTCGGGGTCGAGACCACGGTCACACCCTCGTTGCCGAGCGCTGCCGCCGTGTGCTCGTGGCGCGTCTCGATCGCGTAGCCGTAGCGGTGCCCGAGGGGGATCGGCTTCATGCGTTTCCTTTCCGTGCGCGGCGGAGGGCGAGCATGTCCTCGATGCGCGTGAATTTCTCGCGCGGTCGGCCGGCCTCGGCGCGCGCGATCTCGGCCGCGTCGATCGCCTTCCACTCCTCGAAGCTCACGGGCTCGACGCCGCGCGCGGCGAGGAGCGCATCGAGCCCCGCCGGACCCGGCTTCGCGCCCGGCCCCGCCGCCGCGAGGTCGGCCGCGATTCTCTCGGCGGCGGCGATTCCGTCGGTGCGGTTGGTCGGGATCGTGCCCGAAGGGCCGCGCGCGATCCAGCCCACCGCATAGACGCCCGGCTCGATACGCCCGCCATCGTTGCGCGCCGTGCCCGCGCGCGCGTCGAACGGCATGCCCGGAATGGGGACTGCACCGTAGCCGATGGCGGTGATGGCGCTCGCGACCGGGATTTGAAGCCGGCCCGCAGGCGTCTCGAGCTCGATCGCCTCGAGCCGCGCGCCGCCGAGAAACGCGACCGGCCGCGCGCGGAACATGAAATGAAGCCGCACGGGCTTCGCGTCCGGCGCGTTCTTGGCGAAGCCGCGGAAAATCTCCAGTACCTTCTCCTTGGCCTTGAGCGCCTCCGGCTCGGCGGCCGCGATCTCGCGCTCGAGGGCCGCGCCGTCGAGCAGTGGGGCGCATGCCTCGAGCGTCCCGAGCTCGCTGAGCTCGAAGGGCGAGAAGCTCGCCTCGACCGGCCCGCGCCGGCCGACGAGATAGAGATCCGTGATGCGCGTCGCCGCGAGGGCGTCGCGCGCGTGGCGGCCGAGATCGGACTTCGCCATCTCGGACGTGGTCTTCGCGAGCACGCGCGCGCAATCGAGAGCGACGTTGCCGTTGCCGATCACGGCGACGCCGGGGCCCGCAAGGGGCGGGTCGAGGGCTTCCGCGTGCGGATGGCCATTGAGCCAGCCCACGAAGCGCCAGGAGCCGTAGAGTCCGGGCAAGTCCTCGCCCGGAACCCCGAGCTTGCGGTCGACGAGGGCGCCGGTTGCGATCACCACCACGTCGTAGATCGCCTTGAGCTCGTCGTAGGCGACGTCGCGTCCGACCTCGACATTGCCGAGGAAGCGCATCTTCGGATGCTTGGCGCTGCGCTCGAACAAGCGTGCCACACCCTTGGTGCCTTGATGATCGGGGGCGACGCCCGCGCGCACGAGCCCGTAGGGGGTCGGCAGCCGGTCGAGGATGTCGATCGTGGCGTGGGGGAGCTTGCGCGCGAGCGCGTCGGCCGCGAAGAAGCCCGCGGGGCCGCTGCCGACGATCGCGATCGACGGTGCAGCGCTCATCGCGCGGCCCTCGGATCGCGCGGCGTCTCGGATACCTGCGGCACCTCGAAGCTCCCGTCCTGGGACAGGATCACCCAGCCGTTCCAGCCGAACAGGTCCTTCCCCGCGGTCTCGCGATAGACCAGGCGCGACGGCGCCATCGCGGCCGCGAGGCTCGCCTCGGGCGCGTTCTCGTCGTGCTGCGCGAGGCCGAAGGAGAGGAAATCGCCCAAACGATAGAGGCGCTGATCGACCACCATGCCGAGCCAGATATGGGCCGGCTCGCCCCTCACGCGCGGCACCTCGACGCTCGAGCGCCAGAGACGCAGGATCGCGCGCACCGGCCGGCCGCGCTCGTCGGGCTCGGGGTGGACCATGATCAGATGCGCGGGCCGCCCATTATGGAGGCGCGTGAGCACGGGAAGCTGGTCGAGATCGGTCCCGGGCTGGAGCCAGGCGAGGGTCGATTCGAAATCCCACTCGGGCGGCTCGCTCCAGCCCGCGGCCTGGAGGCGCTTCCTGAGCTCGGCGACCGAGCCGACCCATTGCAGCGCGAGCGGCTCCTTGAGCCCGCCCGCGAGGTCGATGCGGCGCGCGGGCAGGCTCGCCCAGCCGCCGTTCCACCAGGTCGCGGCCGTCATCACGGTCGGCGACACGTGCACCGCGTAGCCACGCAAGTCGCGCTCGTAATGGCCGAGCCCGTTGATCGTCGCCGCGGCGCCGAACGCCGCGACCGCGAGGCCGACCATGCCGCGCGCGATCAGCGGGCGCGGCAGATGCGCGAGGTAGACGATGCCGAGTCCGCCGATCCAGACCAGCGCGAAGGAAACGCCCGCGACGACGCCCGAGAGCCAACGCGAGCCGAGATAAAGCTCGGAGAAGGCGACGAGGGTCACGAGCAGCGCCGAACCGCTCGCGAGCACGAGACGCGGCGTCGGCTTGAGCTCGCGCGCGACCATGAGCGCGAGGAAGCCGTAGACCGTCGCGGTCACCGCGATGTAAGAGGGCGGCAGCCCGAGCACGTCGGCGCCGCGATAGACGGTCTCGGTACGCGGCAGCTGGAGGATGAGCTGGAGCACGCGCACATAGACGAAGGCCGCGGCGATCGAGCCGAGCCAATACCAGAGTGCGCGCCAGGCGCGCCGTCCCAAGAGCCACAGCGCCACCGCGGCCGCGACCGTGAGCGTCACCGAGGTGTCGCCGAGCTCGGTGATCGCGATCATGAGCCGGTCGCCCCAGAGCGTGCGCATCCCCTGCATGAAGTTGAACACGGCCAGGTCGGCGCGCTCGAGCCGCCCGAGCGATCCGACGAACGCCCAGGCGCCCAGGATGAGGCAGGCGATCAGGAGCGGGAGGCCCTTGACCTCGCGCGCGCCCGGATCGAGCAGCGACAGGATCTCCCGGCTCACCCAATTGTCGTGCGCGCGCGCCCAGCGCCAGAGCGAGGCGAGGCCGCGCGCGATGAGCGGCACGCCGCGGCGCAGGAGATAGCGGATCGATGCCAGGATCAGCCACAGCACGATCGCGACGGCGACGATGAGCGCCAAGAGCCGGCCGCCCACGGCACCCGCGAGTGCCAGGGAGGCACCCGCGATCACCGCCGGCACGATATGCGCGATTGCCCAGGCGAAGGCCGAGACGACGTTGACGAAATAGAACTTCCCCGGCGGCATGCGCAGAATGCCCGCGACCATCGGCAGGATGGCGCGGATCGCGGGCGTGAAGCGCGCGATGAAGATGCTCTTGCCGCCGTGCTTCTCGATCGCGGCGCGCGCCGAATCGACGAGCTGGGGATAGCGATTGAGCGGCCACAGGCCGAGGATCGTCGCGCGATAGCGGTGGCCGATCCAGTATGAGAATCCGTCGCCCAGGATGGCGCCCACGATGGCCGCGCCCAGGAGCCACCAGATGTCGACCGCACCGCTCGCGACCAGCGCCGCGATGCCGATGATGATGGTCGTGCCGGGGATGAGCGAGCCGATCACCGGCAGCGATTCCGAGAACGAGAGCGCGCACACCAGCCCGTAGGCGAGCTGCTGGTTCGCGCTGACGAGGTCGATGAAGGATTGGATCAGGTCGCCCATGGGGCCTCGATTTTATGGGCGATTTTATGGGCGAGCGGGGTGCCGCGCTAGGCGGCAATCGGGGGCCGCTCAGACCCGCTCGATGACCATGGCGATGCCCTGGCCGACGCCGATGCACATGGTCGCGAGCGCGTAGCGCCCCTTGCGCCGGACGAGCTCGTAACCGGCGGTCGCGACCAGGCGCGCGCCGCTCATCCCCAACGGATGGCCGAGGGCGATGGCGCCGCCGTTCGGGTTGACGTGCTCGGCATCGTCCGCAAGCCCGAGCTGGCGCAGCACCGCGAGCGCCTGGGCGGCGAATGCCTCGTTGAGCTCGATCACGTCGATGCCCGAGAGCTTGACGCCGAGGCGCTCGAGGAGCTTCCGCGTGGCGGGCGCCGGCCCCATGCCCATGATGCGCGGCGGAACGCCCGCCGTGCCGGCGCCGACGACGCGCGCGCGCGGCGTCAGGCCGTAGGCGGCGACCGCCTTCTCGGACGCGACCAGCAGCGCGGCAGCGCCGTCGTTGACCCCCGACGCGTTGCCGGCGGTGACGGTGCCGCCCTTCTTGAATGGCGTCGGCAATTTCGCGAGCTGGGCGGTGGTGGTATCGGGGCGCGGATGCTCGTCGATCTCCATCGCGACCGGCTCGCCCTTCTTCTGCGGGATCGCGACCGGCACGATTTCGTCCTTGAAGGTGCCCGACGCGATCGCGCGCCCCGCGCGCGCCTGCGAGCGTTGAGCGAAGGCGTCCTGATCCTCGCGCGTCACCTGGAATTCCTCGGCCACGTTCTCCGCCGTCTCGGGCATCGAATCGATGCCGTATTGGCGCTCGATGAGCGGGTTGACGAAGCGCCAGCCGATGGTGGTGTCGTAGATCTCGGCCGTGCGGCTGAAGGGGGTCGTGGCCTTGGGCATGACGAAGGGGGCGCGGCTCATGCTCTCGACCCCGCCCGCGATCATGATCTCGGCCTCGCCGGTCCGGATCGCGCGCGCGGCCTGAGCGACCGCCTCCATGCCCGAGCCGCACAGCCGATTGACCGTGACGCCCGAGACGTCGGTCGGCAGTCCCGCGATGAGCGACGCCATGCGCGCGACGTTGCGATTGTCCTCGCCCGCCTGGTTGGCGCAGCCGTAGATCACGTCGTCGATCCGGGCCCAATCGACCTTCGGATTGCGCGCGACCAGCGCCTTGATCGGCACGGACGCGAGATCGTCGGTGCGCACGCTCGAGAGTGAGCCGGCATAGCGGCCGATCGGGGTGCGGACGGCGTCGCAGATGAAGGCTTCGCGCATGGGGACTCCTGGCCAGGGACGGGCGCTCGGGCTCGGCGCTTGATTTACCCCTAAGGCGCCCGTTTGACCAGGGCCGGGGCGGGCGGTAGTGGGTCAGTTGGTCCAAACCCTCGTCTTTCGAGACGCAGCCCGCGGCGCGACGCGTCGCATCCTTCGGATCGGAGGGCCGGCCGAAGGCCGGCGGGCTGCTCCTCAAGATGAGAGTTTGGATCGATGGCGGTTCGCCTCGTCCTGAGGGCGCCCATAGGGCGCGTCTCGAAGGATGAGGTGAAATCGACCCACTACTGGCGGGCGGCGCTTGCGGCCTAGCGGCCCTTGAAGCCGGGCTTGCGTTTCTCGAGGAAGGCCGCGACCCCCTCGCGATAATCCTCGGTGCGGCCGGCCGCGCGCTGGAGATCGCGCTCGAGGTCGAGCTGGCGGTCGAGGTCGTTGCCGAAGGAGGCGTTGAGGGCCTGCTTGATGAGCGCCAGCCCCTTGGTCGGCATGTTTGCGAGGCGGTGCGCGAGGGCGTTCGCCTCGGTCATCAGTTTATCGTCGTCGTGGCATTGCCAGATGAGCCCGATCTCGACGGCGCGCTCGGCCGAAACCGGCTCGGCGAGAAGCGCCAACGCCATCGCGCGCGCACTCCCGACGAGGCGGGGGAGGAAATAGGTGCCGCCCGAATCGGGCACCAGGCCGATACGCGCGAAGGCCTCAAGGAAGCTCGCCGAGCGGCCCGCGAGCACGATGTCGCAGGCGAGCGCTATGTTGCAGCCGGCCCCCGCCGCGACCCCGTTGACCGCGGCCACGACCGGCTTCGGCAACGCGCGCAGCGTGCGGACGAGGGGATTGTAGAGCTTGTCGATCGTGGCGCCGAGGTCGCGCGCCCCTTCGGCGGGATTGAAGATCCGGTCCGAGAGATCCTGGCCCGCGCAAAAGCCGCGTCCCGCGCCGGTCACGAGGAGTGCGCGCACGCGCTCATCCTCCGCCGCGCGCGCGAGCGCCTCGCGCAGCAACTCGTGCATTGCGTCGTTGAAGGCGTTGAGCCGGTCGGGCCGGTTGAGCGTGATCGTCGCGACCCCGCCCTCGACCGAATAGAGAATGCTCGCGTCCGCCATTTTATCCCCCTCGCCGCCGCGCCCGCTAGCTAACGCGCGCCGCGTGCGCGCGTCAACCAGCGGACGCCGACATGCACGCATGCGCCCCTGACCTGTGCGCTCCCGACCCATGCGCCCTTGACCTGAGCAGTTCGGGGCGCAACTCTCCTCGACCGATTGAGGAGGAGGGACCGATGAGCGAGATGGGCGAGATGGGCGCGATCCAAACGGGCTCGGACGGGCGGCGCCGGCTCGGGAATTATCTCGCGGGCGCGTGGCGTTTCGGCACCGGACCGGGCTCGGCCTTGGTCGATCCCACGACGGGGGACGAGCTCGTCTGGGCCGACGCCGAGGGCGTCGATCTCAAGGCGGCGCTCGGCTTCGCGCGCCTCAACGGCGGTACCGCGCTGCGCGCCATGAGCTACGCCGCGCGCGCCCAGATGCTCGATCGCATCGCCGAGGCGCTCGCCGCGCGCCGCGCCGAGTTCGAGGCGATCGCGCGCGCCAATTCGGGCAATACCAAGCTCGACGCCGCGATCGACATCGAGGGGGCCATCGGCACGCTCAAATTCTTCGCGCGCGCGGGCTCCAAACTCGGCGAGGCCAGGGTCCTGCGCGAGACGCCGCCCGTGCGTCTCGGGCGCGACGAGAATTTCCAAGCGCTCCATATCGGCGTTCCGCTCGAAGGCGTCGCGCTTCACATCAACGCGTTCAACTTCCCGGCCTGGAATCTGTGGGAGAAGGCGGCGGTGAGTCTCCTCGCGGGCGTGCCCGTCTTGGCCAAGCCCGCGACGGCGACCGCGTGGCTCGCGGTCGCCTCGGTCGAGGCGGCGTTGGGCGCGGGCGTCTTGCCGCCGGGCGCGCTCTCGATCATCGCGGGCCGGCCGCGCGATCTCCTCGACCATCTCGAGACCGGCGATGCCATCGTCTTCACGGGCTCGGCCGCGACTGCGGACGTCGTGCGCACCCACGCCCGCGTGATCGCGCGCGGCGTGCGCGTGAATATCGAGGCCGACAGCCTCAATTCCTCGATTCTCGGGCCCGAGGCCACGCCCGGCTCGCCCGCCTTCGATCTCTTCGTGACCGAAATCGTGCGCGAGATGACGGTGAAGGCGGGCCAGAAATGCACCGCGATCCGGCGCGTCTTCGTGCCCGCGTCTCTCGCCGGTTCGGCGGGCGACGCGATCGCGGCCAAGCTCGCGGCCCTTCCCGTGGGCGACCCGCGTCTCGAAGAGGTGCGCATGGGACCCGTCGTCTCGAAGGCGCAGCAGCAATCGGTGCTCGCCGGCATCGCCCAGCTCGCGGCCGAGACGCGGCCGCGTTACTTCCCCGAGAAATTCACGCCCCTGGGCGCCGACGGCCGCAAAGGGGCGTTCGTGCCGCCGACCCTGCTCGAGGCGGCCGATCCCATGAGCGCGCACGCACCCCACGAGGTCGAGGTGTTCGGCCCGGTCGCGACTCTCATGCCCTACGCGACGGCCGCCCAGGCGGTCGAGCTCGCGGCGCGCGGCGGCGGCTCGCTCGCGGCCTCGGTCTTCAGCGAGGATCGGGCGTTTCTCGCGCACACCGCGCGCGCCTTGGCTCCGAGCCACGGACGCGTGCTCGCGGTCGATCCCTCGATCGGCAAGAGCCACACCGGCCACGGCATCGTCATGCCCATGTGCACCCATGGCGGCCCGGGACGCGCGGGCGGCGGCGAGGAGCTCGGCGGGCTCCGCGCACTCGCCTTCTATCACCGGCGCGCGGCCGTTCAGGGGGCGCGCGCGACTCTCGAGGCATTGATGCAGGAGGGCGTCGATTTCCCGGCACCCGCGTGAGCGACGCGGGCGTTAGTTCGCGCGTGCGACGGGTTCAGGAGCGGATCGCGGGCTGGGTGTGCTTGTCGTGGCCGTTGCCGGCGACGGGCGCGCAATATAGGCCGTAAAGCACCTCGATCAGCGCGCGCGTCTCGGGGCTCGCGAGGGAATAATAGATGGTCTGGGCGTTGCGCCGGGTCTTGACCAGTTGGTCGCGCCGGAGCCGCGCCAGATGTTGGCTCAAGGCCGATTGGCTCAGGCCCACCAGGTCCTCGAGCTCGCCCACGCTGTGCTCGCCGCTCGCGAGATAGCACAGAATGAGAAGGCGCCGCTCGTTGCCGAGCGCCTTCAGGAGCGTCGTCGCCCGATGGGCGTTTTCCTTGAGTACCAGTGGTTCCATTAGTATATCAGCATAATGACAAAGGTGCTTTCATCCAAGTCACGGCCGATCAAGGGATCGTGAACGGCGCGGGTGCACGCGCCGCGATGGAAAAAATGTTTTCGAAACCGGGACTGGCGCTTACCGCCATTCCTGGATTGATAATGACGCGCAACTCCGGTTGCGGCGACGCACGCCGGATCGGTAGAATCGGACACGGACCATGACGATGCGCCAAACGCTCGACACCAAGGGCCTCAAATGCCCGCTCCCCGTGCTCAAGGCGCGGCGCGCGATGAAGGCGCTCGAGCGCGGCGCCGTGCTCGAGGTGCATGCGACCGATCCGGGCTCGGTCAAGGATTTCGAGGCGTTTTGCGCCACGACCGGCGATGCGCTCTTGTCGTCGCGGCGCGAGGGCGACGTGTTCGTATTCGAGATCCGCAAAGGCGGATAGAGAGAAGGGGTCACGATGAAGCCGACATTGCTGTTCACCCATCCGGCCTGTCTCGGGCACGACACGGGTCCTCATCACCCCGAGCGGCCGGAGCGCTTGAAGGCCGTGCTCGCAGCGCTCGAGGGCGAATCCTTCGCCCTCCTGCAGCGCCGCTCGGCGCCGCTCGCCGACACGGCGCAGATCGCGCGCGTGCATCCGGAACGCTTCGTCGAGTGGCTCCTCGAGCAGATCCCGAGCGAGGGCTGGAGCGGGATCGACGGCGACACGATCGTCTCGCCCGGCTCGCGCGAGGCGGCGCTACGCGCGGCGGGGGCCGTGTGCGCGGCGGTCGATGCGGTCATGAGCGGGGAGGCGCGCAACGCCTTCTGCGCCGTGCGCCCGCCGGGTCACCATGCCGAGCCGCAGCAATCGATGGGCTTCTGCCTCTTCAACAACATCGCGATCGGCGCCGAGCAGGCGCGCGCGGTGCACGGGTTGAAGAAGGTCGCGGTGATGGATTTCGACGTCCATCATGGCAACGGCACGCAAGCCTATTTCGAGCGCGACCCGAATCTCTTCTACGCCTCGACCCATCAATGGCCGCTCTATCCCGGCACCGGCGCCGCATCCGAGCGCGGCGTCGCGAACAACATCGTCAACGCGCCGCTCGCCGCCTTCTCGGGCGGGCCCGAATTCCGGCGCGCCATGGAAACCGCGGTGCTGCCGGCGCTCGACGCGTTCAAGCCCGAGCTGGTCATGATCTCGGCCGGCTTCGACGCCCATGCGCGCGATCCCCTGGCGTCGCTCAATTTCAGCGAGGACGATTTCGCCTGGGCGACGCGCGAGCTGTGCCGGATCGCCGAGCGCCACGCCCAGGGGCGCGTCGTCTCGGTGCTCGAGGGCGGCTACGACCTCGCGGCGCTGGGTGCGTCGGCCGCCGCCCATGTCGACGTGCTGATGTCGGGGTGAGGCCGGCTTGCCTCGCCTTGGCGCGGCACCTATATTGCGCAGCTCAAGCGCCCCGGCCCGCGCGCGCCGAAACCCAGGGGATCCATGGCCGAGAGCCCGACGCCCGACAGCAAAATTCCCGCCGACATCGCGAAGCTCGGCTTCGAGGAGGCGCTCGCCGAGCTCGAGGGCATCGTGCGCCAGCTCGAGGAAGGCAAGGGCAAGCTCGAGGATGCGATCAAGGCCTATGCGCGGGGCGCGCTCCTGAAGCGCCACTGCGAGAAGAAGCTCGAGGAGGCCAAGGCCAAGGTCGAGAAGATCGTGCTGGGCGCGAGCGGGCCCACGGGCCTGGCGCCGGTCGAGCGCGATTAGGGACGAACGGGATTCCTCGGGGGCTCCGGTGGCGAATTTCGATTCCGCATTGAAGGCCGCGACGCGCGCCGTCGAAGCCGCGCTCGAGCGCATTCTCCCCAAGGGGAAGGGTCCCGAGGCGCCGGTGTTCGAGGCGATGCGCTACGCAACCCTCGGCGGCGGGAAGCGCTTGCGTCCTTTCCTCGCGATCCAGGGGGCTGCGCTCTTCGACGTGCCCAAGCCCTACGCCGCGCGCGCGGGAGCCGCGGTCGAGCTGGTGCATTGCTATTCGCTCGTGCATGACGATCTCCCCGCGATGGACGACGACGATCTCCGTCGCGGCCGGCCCACCTGCCACATCCAGTTCGGCGAGGCGACCGCGATCCTCGCGGGCGACGGCTTGCTTACTTTGGCCTTCGAGGTGCTCGCCGACCCCAAGACCCATCCGGACGCGAAAGTGCGCGCGGCGCTCGTGACCGCGCTCGCCGAGGCCGCGGGCGCCCACGGCATGGTGGGCGGGCAGATGTTCGACCTCGAGGCCGAAACGCGCCAGCTCTCGCTCGGCGAGATCAAGCGCCTCCAGAGCATGAAAACGGGCGCCCTGTTCCGTTATTCCTGCCTGGCGGGGCCGATTCTCGGCAAGGCGTCCCCGAAGGCGCGCAAGGCATTACTGGACTATGCACAATATTTAGGCTTGGCATTCCAAATAGCCGACGACCTGTTGGATGCGCTCGGGACCGAAGCCGAGACGGGAAAGAAGGTCGGCAAGGATGCGGCGGCGGGGAAAGCCACTTTTGTGTCACTTTTAGGCGCGGAAAAGGCCAGAAAAGAGGCGGAAATACTGGCAGATCGCGCCGTTTCTTGCCTTGATATTTTTGGCAAAAAGGCCGTACCTTTGTCGGCACTGGCCCGCTTCGTCGTCTCGCGGCGGGCTTGAAATCCAGGCCATCGCGGCGCCATCTCCGCTTGTTGGGCGCTGCAACACCGAACGAGCGACGGGTACCATGTCGGGCGAAGCCGAAAAATCGGGCAACGGGCAGGCTCTCGAGAGCACGACGCCGCTACTCGACCGGGTCAAGGTGCCGGGGGACATCCGCGCCTTCTCGATCGACCAGCTGAAGCAGCTCGCCGACGAGCTGCGGCGCGAGACCATCGACGCGGTCTCGGTCACCGGCGGCCATCTCGGCGCGGGGCTCGGCGTGATCGAGCTCACGGTCGCGATCCACCACGTGTTCTCCACGCCCGAGGACAAGCTCATCTGGGACGTGGGTCATCAGTGCTACCCGCACAAGATCCTGACCGGCCGGCGCGAGCGCATCCGCACGCTGCGCCAAGGCGGCGGGCTCTCCGGATTCACCAAGCGCTCGGAAAGCGTCTACGACCCGTTCGGCGCCGCGCACAGCTCGACCTCGATCTCGTCCGGCCTCGGCATGGCGGTCGCGCGCGACCTCCAGGGCAAGACCTTCAACGTCGTCTCGGTGATCGGCGACGGTGCCATGAGCGCCGGCATGGCCTACGAGGCGATGAACAACGCGGGTGCGATCAAGAGCCGGCTCATCGTCATCCTCAACGACAACGACATGTCGATCGCCCCGCCCGTGGGGGCGATGAGCGCCTATCTCGCGCGCCTCGTCTCGTCGAAGTCGTACCGCTCGCTGCGCCATCTGGGCAAGGAAATCACCCGCGTGCTGCCGCGCGGCCTCGAGAAGGCGGCGAAGCGCGCCGAGGAATATGCGCGCGGCCTCATGACCGGCGGCACGCTCTTCGAGGAGCTCGGCTTCTATTACGTCGGGCCGATCGACGGCCACAATCTCGACCATCTGCTGCCCGTGCTCAAGAACGTGCGCGACGCGGAGGACGAGGGACCGATCCTGATCCACGTGGTGACCCAGAAGGGCAAGGGCTACGCGCCCGCCGAGGCGTCGGCCGACAAGTATCACGGCGTCAACAAGTTCGACGTGGTCACGGGGAAGCAGGCCAAGGCCGCGTCCAACGCGCCCGCCTACACGAAGGTATTCGGCCAGGCGCTGGTCAAGGAGGCCGAGAAGGATCCGCGCATCGTCGGCATCACGGCCGCGATGCCGTCGGGCACCGGTATCAACATCTTCGCCGAGCATTTCCCCAAGCGCACCTTCGACGTCGGCATCGCCGAGCAGCACGGCGTCACCTTCGCCGCCGGCATGGCGACCGAGGGTATGAAGCCCTTCTGCGCCATCTACTCGACCTTCCTCCAACGCGGCTACGACCAGGTGGTGCACGACGTCGCCATCCAGAAGCTGCCGGTGCGCTTCGTGCTCGACCGCGCGGGCTATGTGGGCGCCGACGGCCAGACCCACCACGGCGCCTTCGATCTGAGCTATCTCGGGTGTCTCCCCGAGTTCGTGCTCATGTCGCCCTCGGACGAGGCCGAGCTCGTGCACATGGTCGCGACCCAGGTCGCGATCGACGACCGGCCGAGTGCGATGCGCTATCCGCGCGGCGACGGCGTCGGCGTCGAGATGCCGGCCGAGGGCGTGGCGCTCGAGATCGGCAAGGGCCGGATCGTGCGCGAGGGGAGCCAGATCGCCATCCTCTCCTACGGCACGCGCCTCCAGGAGGCGCTCAAGGCGGCCGAGGAGTTCGCGGCGCGCGGGCTTTCGGCGACCGTCGCCGACGCGCGCTTCTGCAAGCCCTTGGACGAGGAGCTGGTGCGCCGCCTCGCGAGCCAGCACGAGGTGCTGATCACGGTCGAGGAGAACACGATCGGCGGCTTCGCGAGCCACGTGACCGCGGCGCTGATCAAGGGCGGGCTCCTCGATTCCGGCCGCGTCAAGTTCCGGCCCCTCTACATGCCGAGCGTCGTCATGGACCACGACAAGCCCGAGCTCCAGTACGAGCGCGCGGGCCTCGATGCCAAGCACATCGTGGCGACGGCGCTCGCGGCCCTCGGCCAGGAGCAGGCCGCGCGGTCGATCCGGGCATAGATCGCCGTCAGCCTCCGCCGCTCGAATAGGCTTCGGCGAATTCGAGGAATTTTCGCGCCCGGGCGATCTGCGTTTCCGCTTCCTCCTCGGAAACGGGATCGTCGGCGCGATAGTCGCCCTTCGTTCGACTTTCTTGGCCTTCAATCAAGTATCGATGCAACTCGGCGGCGCGCGCATTGCCGTGCGCAAAGCGTTGGCCGAAAGCGGAGATAACTGCCGCGTGCTTCGAGAAGCTGGCGCTCTCGCCGAGCAAGAGGGCCTCGGCGGCGTAGAACATGGCGTAATACGCGCGTGAGGCGGCGAAGCCCTGAAAGCCACGTTCAAGGAGCAACTCCGCCGCTGCGATGCTTTCCCGCGATTTATCGATAAGCCCGATTTGGGCCGGCGTCACAGAGCGATTCCCTCCCGCTGGATGCTCCGATGAAAGGCATCCGACGCGGTGGTCAGGGCGACGGGCGTGTCGAACACGCAAGAGATGACGACCTTGAAGCGTAGCGACAATGTCGCGACGAGCGGTCCTGTTCGTTGCACCTCCGCCCAGGAATCGACGGGCGGTTCTAGCAAGACAAGGACGTCGATATCGGAATCGGGGTCGGCATCGCCCCGCGCGTGAGAGCCGAACAGGATGACGCGCTTGAGCCGCGTGCCGTAAAGTCGCTCAAGACCCGCGCGCAATTTACCCAGGATTTTCTGTAGGCGTGCATCCATAAACTCAGTATAGCACGTTCAAGATCGGCTATGGTCACGGCCGTGCGCCCATGTCGCAAATGCGAGCAAAACCCATGAAATCGCCCGGGAAGCTGCGCCTCGACCGGCTTCTGGTCGAGCGCGGGCTGGTCGAGAGCCGCGCGCGCGCCCAGGCGCTCGTCATGGCGGGCCTCGTCTATTCGGGCGCGCGGCGCTTGGAGAAGCCCGGTGCGGCCGTGCCCGAGGACGCGCCCCTCGAGCTGCGCGGCCAAGATCATCCCTGGGTCTCGCGCGGCGGGGTCAAGCTCGCCTCGGCACTCGACGCGTTTTCGCTCGACCCCAAGGGCCGCGTCGCGCTCGATCTGGGCGCTTCGACCGGCGGCTTCACCGACGTGCTGCTCGCGCGCGGCGCCGCCAAGGTCTACGCGGTCGATGTGGGCCACGGCCAGCTCGCCTGGAAACTGCGTCAAGACCCGCGCGTCGTGACCCTCGAGCGCGTGAACGCGCGCTATTTGACGGCCGCCGAAATCCCGGAGCCGGTCGATTTCATCGTGTGCGACGCGAGCTTCATCGGCCTCGAGACGCTGTTGCCGGCACCGCTCGCGCTCGCCGCCCCCGGCGCCGTGCTCGTGGCGCTCATCAAGCCCCAGTTCGAGGTCGGCGCGCGCGAGGTGGGGAAGGGCGGGATCGTGCGCGATCCCGAGCTTCATCGCGCCGTATGCGAGCGCATCGCGGCCTGGCTCGCGGCACGTCCCGGCTGGCGCGTGATGGGCCTCGTCCCGAGCCCGATCGAGGGTAAGGACGGCAATCGCGAATTCCTGATCGCAGCCGAGCTCGCGGGCACGCCGTGAAAATCGAGCTCGAGGCCGAAATCGCCGAGATCGGCGCGCGCGGCGACGGCATCGCGCCGCTCGAGGACGGACGCCGGCTCTACGTGCCCTATACGGTTGTAGGCGATCGCATTCGCGCGCGCTTGGGCGCACCCAGGCCGGACGGATTCGCGGGACGGCTCATCGAAATCCTCGCCCCCGGGCCGGGGCGCGCGACACCTCCCTGCCGCCATTTCGGCAGCTGCGGCGGCTGCGCGCTCCAGCATCTCGACGAGGACCATTATCGCGCCTGGAAGGGCCAACTCGTCGCGAGCGCACTTGCGCGCCAGGGGGTCGCCGCGGGCTCCATCCGGCCGCTGTGGACGACGCCGCAAGGAAGCCGCCGGCGCGCCGATTTCACCGCCGTGCGCCGGAAATCCGACCTCGTGCTCGGCTTCAACGCGCGCGCGACGCACCAGGTGATCGACCTCGCGGAATGCCCCGTGCTGCGGCCCGAAATCGTCGCGCTGGTCGAGCCGCTGCGGGATCTTCTCATGAGCGTCCTCGCCCCCGCCGAGCGCGCCGAGGCGATCGTGACGCTCACCGACAGCGGCCTCGATCTTCTGCTCATGACCGGCGCCGAGCTCGGCTTGAAGCGGCGCGAGCGCCTCGCGTCCTTCGCCGAGACCCGCGATCTCGCGCGCCTCGCGCGCCGCCACCCGCGGGGCCGCGGAGTCGAGACGATCGTCGAGCGCCGCGCCGCGCGCGTGCGCTTCGGAAATGCGAGCGTGCCGTTCCCGCCCGGCGCGTTTCTTCAAGCGAGTGCGGAGGGCGAGGCGGTGCTGCGCGCCGCGGTCGTCAAGGCGCTCGGGCCGGCGCGGCGCGCGGTCGACCTCTATGCCGGGATCGGAACCTTCGCCGCGTCGCTCGCGGCCGAGGGGTACGCGGTCCACGCCTACGAGGCCGAACGCGACATGGTCGCGGCATTGGACTCGGCGATCCGTGCCTCGGCCGGGCGCTGGCGCGCGAGCGCGGTCGAGCGCGATCTCGACCGGCGGCCGCTCGGTCCCGAGGAGCTGGGCCGCATCGAGGCGGCGGTGCTCGATCCGCCGCGCGCGGGGGCACGCGCCCAGGCGGAGATGCTCGCGGCGTCCGAGGTCGAGCGCGTCGCCTATGTCGCGTGCAACCCTGCGAGCTTCGCGCGCGACGCGCGGCTTCTGATCGACGGCGGCTATGCGCTCGAATGGGTCCAGCCGGTCGACCAGTTCCTCTGGTCGCCGCATCTGGAGCTCGTGGGCGCGTTCCGGCGCGTCTAGGCTCAGCCCTTGGGCTGAGCCGGTCCGTGGCCGACGGTGGACGCGGGCGATGTGGCGGCCGAGGCCGCCGGGGCGGGGGACGGCACGGCATCCGGCGTCGCGGCCGCCGCAGCTTTCCCGCTCACTTCCTCGAGATAGGCGATCACGTCGCGCCGGTCGACCGGGTTCTCGACCTTGACCGGCATGTAGGCGCCGGGCACGTCGCCTTGGGGATAGGCGAGCCAGCGGTCGAGCCGGCCGGCGGTCCAGATGAATCCGACGCGTTTCAGGGCCGGCGAGTAGCTGTAGCCCGGAACCGTGCCCGCGCGCCGGCCGACGACGCCCGCGAGCATCGGCCCTTCCTTGTTCTTGTCGAGGCCGTGGCAGGCCTCGCACACGGTGCCGAAGATTTGCTTGCCATGCTCCGGATTAGGCTTGGTCGTGGCGAGGAAGCGCGCCAAGTCCTTGGCACTCGGCGAGGGCGGCGTGCGGAAGAACGTGTAGGAGAGCGTGATCGTCTTGACGTCGCGCCCGTCGGGCGTCGATTCGAGCTTCGGGTCGACGAAGAACACGACCGGCATCTTGATCTTCGCGTGCGCGTCGAGGCGCTCGTCGGTGAAGCAGAAGCACTGGATCTTCTTGAAGTAGAGGCCGGCGATCTGCGGCGTCACGTTGAAGGCGGCGTGGCCGACCAGGGACTGGCCGGTCGGGTTCTCGGCCTCGAAATAGACCAGCTGCTCGGCGCCGAGATTCACCGTCACCTGGTTCTGGAGCGGGTAGAATTTCCACGGCAGCTGGGGTGCGACGTTGGCGTCGAAGCGCACCTTGACCGTGGTCATGGAGGGGTGCGCCGAGTCGCGGCTCACGCGCTGGGTCGTGCCGCCGAAGCCGGTCGCGCCGCAGAAGAGGCGGTAGAGCGTCACCGATTCCGACACCAGCACGGTCATGATCGCGAGCGGGATGAGCGTGATCCCGACCGTGACCAGCTTCCGCTGCTTCTGCGTGAGCGCCATGAGCCTTTGTCGCGCTGTCCCGCGCGCGGCGCAAGCCCATGCGCGAGGGCCCCGCGCGCGGCCCATCGTCGCGGTCTTAGCGGATGTCAATCGGCGGCATCAGGAGCCAGGATTCGCCGGGCGACGCGAGGGCGGGAAGCTCGTCGAGGAGCGGCCGGAGGCGCGGCAGGTCGAAGCCGAGGGTCGCCGCAAGCACGCCCAAGGCCGCGCCCGGGCGCGCGTCGACGCCGATCCCCCCTATGCTCGCGCTCGTCCCGCCCGCGATCATGCGGTCGAGGAAGCGCTCGAAGCCGGTGCCCTCGCGCGGGTAACGGCGGAGGCGCACGGGCGCTTCGGGTGCGAGCCCCGCCGCCTCCCGCGCGAAACGCAGCGCCGTCGGGAGACCGCCCAGCGCGTCCACGAGCCCGAGCTTCAGCGCCTCTTCGCCGGTGAACACGCGGCCCTTGGCCACGTTCGGAATTTGCGCCGGTGCGATGCCGCGCGCGGCCGCGACCTTCCCGGTGAAGTCGCGGTAGACCGCGTCGAGCGACTGCTCGAGCTTGGCGCGGCCCGCGGGCGTGAAGGGCACCACCGGGCTCCAGATGTCGGCGTTGCTGCCGAACTGGACCGAATCGAACGTGACGCCGAGCTTGGTGAGCAGATCGCGGATCACGAACTTGCCGCCGAACACGCCGATCGAGCCCGTGAGCGTGCCGGGCTCGGCCACGATCTTGGTCGCGGGGATGGCGATGAAGTAGCCGCCCGAGGCGGCGACGTCGCCCATCGAGACGATCACGGGCTTGCCCGCGGCACGCGCGCGCGCGACCGCGCGCCGGATCGAATCCGAGGCGAGGTACGACCCGCCCGGGCTGTCGATGCGCAGCAGGATCACGGCCACGTCCTTGGCCTTGGCCGCGTCGTCGAGCGCCTTGACGTAGGTCTCGGCGCCGACGTCGCTCACGCCGAACGCGTCGCCGGGATCGCTCTCGCCCGAGACGATGGCGCCCGAGGCGTCGATATAGGCGACGACCGGGCCGCGCGCGGCGGCTTCGGTCGCGCGGAAGAAATCGGCGAGCGAGAGCGTCTTGGCACCCGCCCCGGCGCGCCCCGTCGCGTCGCTCTCGAGCTGGTCGAAATAGCCGAGCTGGTCGACCAGCTTCGAGGCAAGCGCGTCTTGGGCGAGATAGGGCCCGTTGTCGATCAGGGCCGCGACCGTGTCTGGCGCCATGGAGCGCCCGGCCGAGATGCCGGCCACGAGCTGGCCGTAGACCGAGCCCAGGATGCTCGCCATCGATTCCTTGAAGGCGGCGCTGTAGCTCGCGTCCGTGAGCTGGTCGATCGCGGTCTTGTATTCCTCGCGCTTGTCGAACTCGACGTCGACGCCGAGCTTGTCGAGAGTGCCCTTGAGGAACGGCGTTTCGGCGACCACGCCCGTGAGGTCGAGCTCGCCCGAGGGCTGGAGCCAGATGTCCTGGCAAGCGCTCGCAAGATAATAGGCGTCGTTGCCGCCGCCCTCGGCGCCGAAGCTCTCGGCGTACGCGTCGGCGAACTTGCCCGAGGCGCGGAATGCCGCGATGGCGTCGCGCAGCTCCTGGGTGTCGGCGAGCCCGAGCGCGCGCGCGCCGAGCCGGACGATCAGGCCCTTGACGCGCGGATCGATGCGCGCGCGCTGGAGCGCCTCCTCGATCTCGCGCAGGCTGAGCTGCGGCTCGCGCCCGAGGAAGGTCTCGAGCGGCTGGTCGATTTCGCCCTGGCCGAGCGGCTTGTCGAGGTCGAGCTCGAGGACGGCGGCGGCGGGGATCGCGACCGGCGCGGGCTCGATGAGCTCGGAGCCGAGCCACGCCGCGGCGGCCGCCAGCACCACGACGGCGACGCCGAGGAGCGCGAAGAAGCCGACGACGATGCGTCTTATCCAGCGCAGCATGGAAACCCGCCCGTCATCGTTCGCGCGCGCGGCCGCCCTAGCCGCACTGTGCGCGCTGGCGCAGGAGATGGTCCGCGAGCACCACGGCCATCATGGCTTCGCCCACCGGCACCGCGCGGATGCCGACGCAGGGATCGTGCCGTCCCTTGGTCACGACCTCGATCTCCTCGCCGCGCACGTTGACGCTGCGGCGCGGGATCAGGATCGAGCTGGTCGGCTTGACCGCGAAGCGCACCACCACGTCCTGGCCGGTCGAGATGCCGCCCAAGGTGCCGCCCGCGTGGTTCGAGAGGAAGACGACGCGCCCGTCCTTCATGCGCATCTCGTCGTGCGCATTCTCGCCCGCGAGCTCGGCCGCCATCATGCCGTCGCCGATCTCGACGCCCTTGACCGCGTTGATGCTCATCATCGCCTTGGCGAGGTCGGCGTCGAGCTTGTCGTAGGCGGGATCGCCGAGCCCCGCGGGCACGCCCGAGGCGACCACCTCGACGGTCGCGCCGAGGGACGAGCCGCGCTTCCGCACCTCGTCGAGCTCGCCCTCCCAGGCGCTTGCGGCGACCGGGTCGGGGCAGAAGAAGGGATTGGCGTCGACCGCGTTCCAGTCCCAACGCGCGCGCTCGATCTTGTGCGGGCCCATCTGGACGAGGGCCCCGCGGATCTCGACGCCGGCACCCAGGATGAGCCGCGCGATGGCCCCCGCCGCGACGCGCGCCGCGGTCTCGCGCGCCGACGCGCGCCCGCCGCCGCGATAGTCGCGGATGCCGTATTTCGCCTGGTATGTATAGTCGGCGTGGCCGGGCCGGAACTGGTCCTTGATGTCGCCGTAATCTTTCGAGCGCGCGTCGACGTTCTCGATCAGGAGCGAGATGGGGGCGCCGGTCGTGCGTCCCTCGAAGGTGCCCGAGAGGATCTTCACCTGGTCCGGCTCGCGCCGTTGGCTCGCGAAGCGCGACTGGCCGGGCCGGCGCTTGTCGAGCCAGCGCTGGATGTCCGCCTCGGCGAGCGGGATGAGCGGCGGGGTGCCGTCGACCACGCAGCCGATCGCCGGCCCGTGGCTTTCGCCCCAGCTCGTGTAGCGGAACAAATGGCCGAAGCTGTTGCCCGGCATCGCTCGACCCTTTCGCGGCCCTCAGGCCCGCGTCAATTGTTGGCCCGCGTCAATTGTTGACCTTGAAGCTCCGCATCATCTCGCGCACGCCCTCGACCGCATCGACGGCGAGCATGCCGACCACGTGGTAGCCCGAATCGACGTGCAGCACCTCGCCGCTCACGCCGCTGCCGAGGTCGCTCAGGAGATAGAGCGCGCCCCCGCCCACCTGGTCGGTCGTGACGTTGGACTTGAGCGGCGCATTGAGCTCGTTCCATCGGAGAATGTAGCGGAAATCGCCGATGCCCGAGGCCGCGAGCGTCTTGATCGGCCCGGCCGAGATCGCGTTGACGCGGATCTTGGCACCGCCGAGATCGACCGCGAGATAGCGCACGCTCGCTTCTAACGCCGCCTTGGCGACGCCCATGACGTTGTAGTGCGGCATCACCTTCTCGGCGCCGTAATAGCTGAGCGTCAACAGGCCGCCGCCGTTGGGCATGATCTTCGCCGCGCGGCGCGCCATGTCGGTGAACGAGTAGCACGAGATCAGCATGGTCTGGACGAAGTTGTCGCGCGACGTGTCGACGTACTTGCCGGTGAGCTCGTTGCGGTCCGAGAACGCGATCGCGTGCACCAGGAAATCGATCGAGCCCCATTTCTCGGCCATCGCCTCGAACGTCGCATCGAGCGCCTTGGGGTCGTTCGCGTCGCACAAGAGGACGAGGGGTGCGCCCACCGATTCCGCGAGCGGGCGCACGCGCCGCTCGAGCTGATCGATCTGGTAGGTGATGCAGAGCTCGGCGCCGTGCGCGGCGAGCGTGCGCGCGATGCCCCAGGCGAGCGAGCGGTCGTTGGCGACGCCCATGACGAGCCCGCGCTTCCCTTTCATGAGAGGCGATGCGGTCGCGGCGGGGGACGGGTCGGTCATCGGGCTCTCCGGGAAACGGACGCGGGGACGGTTGCGGGCCGAAGGCGGCACGGCGCCTGTGTCTCGGGGGCAAGCGCCCGCCGAGCCCAGCCCGCCGCACGGCCTTGAAAACGCGCGCATCCTACACAAAAGCGCCGAGCGGGCATAGCCGCGTCGCCCGAGGTCTCACGCGCAGGCAGGGGGCATTTCGAGAGCGCCAAATGCCGCGACCCGGCCGGGGCGGGCCGGGTCGCCGAGCGGATGGCGGGACCGCGTTACTGGGCGGGCTGCTGGATTTTCCAGGTCCCGTCGGGCTGGCGGCACGCGGTGCCGTAGGCCTGCTGGGTCTGGCCGCCGATGGTGACCGTCTGCTGGAACTCGCGGCAATACTGGCCCTGCGCGGTCTCGTAGGTCTTGACCGGGGTCACGGTGCCGGAATGGCCGCTGTCCGGATTCTGCCAGGTGACGGTCTTGCCCGTGGGCGCCGTCTCGAGGGTGCGCTGGGTCGCCTGCTGGGCCTGGAGCTTGTCCGCGGTGTCGAGCGACTTGCCGATCTCGCTGCCGATGAAGGCGCCGAGCAGGCCGCCGATCACCGTCGCGGCGAGGTTGCCCGAGCCGTGGCCGATGTTCGAGCCGATGAAGGCGCCGGCCCCGGCGCCGCCGAGCGTGCCGAGGGTCTGCTTGGTGCCGCCGAGCGGCGTCTCGACATTGCCGTTCTGGTCCTGGGTGCAGGCCGCGAGCGCCAGAATCACGGCCGCGATCGCGCCGACTTTGGTCAAATTCATGACAATCCTCGTTGTTCGTTCCGTTCGCCGGGCGCGCGAGTGCCCGCGCCTTGCCCGGGCCAACATGTAGCGATCCGGCCTTGATACGACAAGATGGGCCAACGGCTTGTGGTTCGGGCCGACCCGGCCCGGGCCGCGGCCGGCCGCGCTTTTGCCGTGCGCTCGGGCGAGGGCCGGATTATATCACTGGGCGCCTCGTTGGACCTCTCGTCGGGCGCCTGGGCCAGCGGCCTCGCCCGGAAATCGCCCTGGAACCTTTCATGAACACCGCCGAACCCGACCCGATCGCCCAGTTCCAGGCTTGGCTCGCCGAGGCCGAGGCGGCGGAGCCGAGCAATGCCACCGCGATGGCGCTCGCGACCGTGGACGGCGATGGCGCGCCCTCGTTGCGGATGGTGCTCCTCAAGGGTGCCGACGCGGACGGCTTCGTTTTCTACACCAACCTCGGGAGCCGCAAGTCGCTCGAGCTCAAGGCGAACCCGAAGGCGGCCTTGTGCTTCTATTGGAAGTCGCTCGCGCGCCAGGTGCGCGTCGAGGGCGCGGTCGAGCCGGTGTCGGCGCGCGAGGCGGACGCGTATTTCGCGACCCGGCACCGGCAAAGCCAGATCGGCGCTTGGGCGTCGCGCCAATCGCGCCCGCTCGAGGGTATGCTCGAGCTCGAGCGTAGGGTCGCGCAGTTCGCGGCCAAGTTCGCGCTCGGCCCGGTGCCGCGGCCGCCCGATTGGTCGGGCTATCGCCTGGTGCCCGAGCGCATCGAGTTCTGGCGCGAGCGCCCGTTCCGGCTCCACGAGCGCATCGCCTACACGCGCGCGGGTGCCGCGTGGCACAGCACCAGGCTCTACCCATGAGCGATCCTTCGGCCCGCGCCACCGGCGTTCCGTCGCCCGCGCAGGCGCGCCTCATGCGCACCGCGACCTACGCCTCGGTCTCGGTCGCGGCGGTCTTGATCCTGGCCAAGCTCGCGGCCTTCCTCGCGACCGACTCCGTGGCGCTGCTCTCGAGCCTCATCGATTCGCTGCTCGACGCGGCGGCGTCGGTCGTGAACCTCTACGCCGTGAGCCAGGCCCTGGTGCCCGCCGACCGCGAGCACCGTTTCGGCCACGGCAAGGCCGAGGCGCTCGCCGGCCTCGGCCAGTCCGCGTTCATCGCGGGCTCCGCCGTGTTTCTTCTGTTCGAAGCGGGCCATCGCCTGATCGACGTGCACCCGGTCAAGAACGGCACGATCGGCATCGCGGTCATGCTGTTCTCGCTCGCCGCCACCCTCGCCCTCGTGCTGTTCCAGCGCATGGTCGTCCGCCGCACCGGCTCGATCGCGGTGGGCGCCGACGCGCTGCATTATTTCGGCGACGTCCTGGTGAACGGCAGCGTGATCATCGCCCTCCTGCTTGGGCCCGCACTCGGCTGGTACGCGCTCGACCCGCTGTTCGCGATCGGCATCGCAATCTACATCGTGGTGAGCGCCTGGAGCATCGCGCGCCGCTCGCTCGACCAGCTCATGGATCACGAGCTCTCGGACGAGGCGCGCCGGCGCATCGTCGCGGTCGCGACGGCGCACCGGGACGTGGTCGCGTTGCACGATCTCCGGACGCGCGCCGCGGGCACGCGCCAGTTCATCCAGTTCCATCTCGAGATGGATCCGGGCATCCGCCTCGCCCGCGCCCACGAGATCGCGGACGAGGTCGAGGCGGCGCTGCTCGCCGAATTCCCCGGCGCCGAGGTGATCATCCACGAGGATCCGGCCGGTATCGACGAGCCGCATCGGGCGGTCACCGGCTGACGGACGGAACCCCGCGCCCATGGCAGAGCCCGTGCCCACGCCAACGCCCGCGCCCACTTCTAGGACCGCGCCCGACACCGCGCCCAACTCGCCGGCGGGCCACAACGTCGAGGACCAAAGCGCCGCCATCGCCTTCCTCGCGTCGCCCGCGACCCATGGGGGCGCGGCCGTCGAGCGCATCGACACGCACGGCTCGGTGGTCGTGCTCGCGGGCGACTTCGCCTACAAGCTCAAGCGCGCGGTGCGCTTTCCCTACATGGATTTCTCGACCTTCGAGCGGCGCCGCGCGATGTGCGAGGCGGAATTGGCGCTCAATCGCCGCGCGGCACCCGAAATCTATCTCGGCGTCGAGCCGATCGCGCGCCGCGCCGATGGCGCCTTGGCGTTGGGCGGCCCGGGGCAGGCGGTCGACTGGGTCGTGAAGATGCGCCGCATTCCGGCCGAGGATTTCCTCGACCGCCGCGCCGCAAGGGGCGCCTTCGACGACGGGCTCGCGCTCGCGCTCGCCGACCGGGTGCGCCGGCTCCATGACGAGGCCGCGTTCCGCCCCGACCTCGGCGGCGCCGAGGGCATCAGGCGCGTGATCGAGGGCAACGAGCGCGGCCTCGTGGAGGCGGGCTTCGCGCGCGCGACCATCGCGCGGCTCCGCGAGGCGTCGGACGCGGCGCTTCGGCGCATCGCAGGCCTTCTCGACGGCCGCCGGGACGCCCGCTTCGTGCGCCGCTGCCACGGCGATCTCCATCTCGGCAATATCTGCCTCTGGCGCGGGAAGCCGCTTCCCTTCGACGCGATCGAGTTCAACGACGAGATCGGCAATATCGACGTTCTCTACGACCTTGCCTTCCTGCTCATGGATCTCGACCGGCGCGGGTTGCGCGCGTCGGCGAACCTGGTGCTCAACCGCTATCTCGCGGCGGCGGACGACGCCGAGCTCGCGGGCCTCGCGGCGTTGCCGCTGTTCCTCGCGTGCCGCGCGGGCATTCGCGCCCAGACCTTGGCCGCCGCCGCCGCGGCGCAGAGCGTGGCCGCCGCCGCGGCTGCCCGGCGCGCCGAGGCCGAAGCCTATCTCGAGCTCGCCCTCGGCTACTTGACCCCGGCGGCCCCGGTCCTGGTCGCGATCGGCGGCGTCGCGGGCACCGGGAAATCGACTCTCGCGAAGGCGCTCGCACCCGGCCTCGGCGCGGCACCGGGAGCGCTCCATCTCAGGAGCGACGCGATCCGGAAGCGCCTCCTCGGGCGCCGCGAGCGCGATCGCTTGGGGCCCGAAGGCTACCAGCCCGAGGTGACCGCGCGCGTCTATGCGGCACTCCGCGGGCGCGCGGGCGCTGCGCTTGCCGCGGGCCACGGCGCGATCGCGGATGCGGTCCATGGGCGGCCCGAGGAGCGGCGCGCGATCGAGGACGTGGCGCGGCGCGTGGGTGCGCGCTTCGTCGGGCTTTGGCTCGAGGCGCCGGCCGGGACGCTCGAGACGCGCGTCGCGACGCGCACCGGCGACGCCTCCGACGCGACGGTCGAGGTGCTGCGCGCCCAACTCGGGTTCGAGACCGGGACGGTGAGCTGGTCGCGCATCGACGCCGGCGGGCGTGCCGAGGAGAGTCTCGCGCGTGCCCTTGCCGTTTGCGGCGCTTGACGTAGATCATAAGCGGGCCGGACCCCGGGCGTAGAATCGAGGTCAGGCGAGGGAGGAAACCATGGCAATCAAATGCATCCTGCTGCCGGTGAGCGGCTATGAGGCCGACGAGAGCGCGCTCGTCGCAGCGCTCGGCCTGGCGAAATCGCTCGGCGCCTTCGTCGAGGCGATCCACGTGAAGCCCGACCCGCGCGAGGCGGTCCCGCTCGTGGCCGAAGGGGCCGCGGGCTCGGTGGTCGCCCAGATGATCGACCTCGCCGAGAAGGAATCGGCCGGGCGCGCGGATCATGCGCAACGCCTCTTCGAGAGTGCGGCGAAAAAGGCGGGTGTCGCGCTGAGCGGCCCGAGTGCGGGCGCGCGGTTCGCGACCGCGGTCGGGCGCGCCGCCGACGAGATCGCGGTACGCGCGCGGGTCGCCGACCTCACCGTCGTCGTGCGCATTACGGGCGAGGCGCTGGTCGAGTGGAACGTGACGGTCGAGGCGGCGCTCATGGAAGGCGGGCGGCCGCTCCTGATCCTGCCCGCGGGCCTCAAGGCGTGGAGTGCGGCCACGGTGGCGCTCGGCTGGAACGGCAGCGCCGAGGCGGCGCGCGCCGCGGCCGCGTCCCTCCCGCTGCTCGCTCCGGCGCGGCGCGTGATCCTGCTCGCGGGCGTCAAGGAAATTCCGGTCGAGCCTTCGCTCAGCCAGCTCGCGGACTGGCTTGCCCATCACGGCATCAAGGCCGAGACGCGCAAGATCGCGCTCAAAGGCTGGCCGGTCGAGGGCGAGATCGTCGACGAGGCGCGCGCGGCGGGGGCGGAGCTCCTGGTGATGGGTGCCTACGGCCACAGCCGCATGCGCGAGGTGGTGTTCGGGGGCGCGACGCGCGCGGTGCTCGACGACGCGGGCATTCCGGTGCTCTTGATGCACTGAGCGCCGAGGCGCCCGGCTGAGCCGCGCCGGCACCCCTGGTGCCGCGGACGGAATGCGCTACACTCCCCCCATGACAGAGCGAAGCTCGAAGACCGTGGTCCTGACCGGGGCCTCGCGCGGCATCGGCCACGCGACGGTGAAGCGCTTCTCGGACGAAGGCTGGCGCATCGTGACCGCGAGCCGCGAGGAAGTGCCGCCCGAATGCAAGCGCGACCCGAACTGGGCGCAGCACGTGACCGCCGACCTTTCGCGCGCGGACGAGGTCGAGGCGTTCGTCCAGCGCACGCTCGAGCTGCTCAAGGGCGATCCGCTCCACGCCCTCGTCAACAACGCCGCCGTCTCGCCCAAGACGCCGTTCAAGGAGCGCCTCGGCTGCCTCAACGGCTCGCTCGAGGGCTGGCGCCAGGTGTACGAGCTCAATTTCTTCGCGCCGCTCGCGATCTCGCGCGGACTGGCGCCCAACCTCGCCAAGGGCAAGGGCGCCATCGTCAACATCACGTCGATCGCCGGCCACGCGATCCATCCCTTCGCGGGCTCGGCCTATTCGACCTCGAAGGCGGCCCTCTCGGCGCTCACGCGCGAGATGGCGGTCGAGTTCGCCGAGCTCGGCGTGCGCGTCAACGCGGTCGCTCCCGGCGAGATCGAGACCGAGATGGTGGGGCCGGAATATGACAGCCTCATTCCGCGCATCCCGCTTCACCGCATGGGTACCCCCGCCGAGGTCGCGGGCATCGTGTACCAGCTCTGCAATGCCGATTTCGGCTACGTGACGGGGAGCGAGATCTTCGTCACCGGCGGGCAGCACTTGCTGTAGCGCCGTGCCCGGCCGCGTTCCGGGAAACCGGGAACCCGGGACCGAACGAAGCCCTAGACGGCCGGGGAAAGCCCGACTGCGGTGCGGTCGAATTTTTCTCGGATGTCCGGTCGGGGACGCGGGCAGGGTGGACTCGAGCCGGGAGGTCTTGGCCGCCGCCGGCGCTCAACCCCGGTCGCGGAGACGCTCGAACCAGTCCTTGCGCGCCTCGAGCTGGGCGATGTCGTGGTCGAGCCACGCGGCGAGCAGCCCCTCCGCATGGTGCGCGTGGAGATCCTTGAGGCGCGCGATCTCGCTCTCGGTCCCCTCGACCAGCTGGTCGATCTGCGCTTGGCGCTCCTCGGGGCCGAGCAGGTGGAAGAAGCGCATCTTGAGCGCGACCACGAGCTTGTTGAGATCGTCGACCGGCGAGCGCACCCGGCTCTTGAGCAACAGGAAGAGCTCGGCGCGGCCGGCCTC
>DATJLQ010000043.1:0-3320 GCA_035509415.1 Alphaproteobacteria bacterium | reverse complement strand
CGCCTCGACCTCGTCGCGCAAGGCGGACGCGAGGGCGGACCAGCCCAAGCCGAGCCCGAAGACGAGCACATGGCCGCGCGCGAGACGCACGCCGATCTCCTGGCTCTCGATCTCGAACGGCGTCATGGACATCCAGCTGGCACCGTCGCGCAGCAAGGCGGCCATGCCGCGCGCCAGCACGGTCCCGCTCCAATAGCCGGGCACGAGGGTCATGGCGCCGACCCTGAGCTCCCACGCGCCGCGCACGAGCGGCCGGTAGCGCGGCACGAAGAGATCGGTCTCGAAGGCCGGAAGCGCGGCGGGATCGGTCGGCGGCATGGCGGCTCCTGACGCGTCGCCCGTTTGCTTTTTGTCCGTCATTGGTTGTCCATAACGACCGGCATCTCCAGTGGCAACTGGAGAAATTTGGACGTTGGATCAACCGGTTAAAGGCTCGGACGCGGCGGCATGGGCTTCATGCGAAGAGCCGGAGCACGTAGGCACGGAACGCTGCGCGCCCATTGCCCGGCGAAGGTCCGCCGATTAACATCGCGCAAAAGAAGCGCGCTGGGGGCTGAACGGCGGATGCGGCGGGGGGTTCTCCATAGTTTGGTAGCGCTCGTCGTCCTGGTCGCGCTCGTGGGCGCGGGCCGGGCCGCCGATCTCGCGGACAGCAAGGTCTGGCTCGGCGCGACCCTAATTCACGTCGAGTTCACGCCCTCGACCGCGACCGACGGGCTGAGCGCGGGCCTGCGCGTCGATTTCATGATACCGGGCCAACCGGCAGCTGCCTCCAGCCTGCGCCCGGGCGACGTCCTGCTCTACCTCGACGGCAAGCCCGCGCCCGATCTGGACGCATATGAGCGGATCGTGAGGAACGTCGATCCCGGCACGATCCTCTCGGCTGAGGTCATTCGCGACCACCAGCGCGTCAAGCTCAGCGTGAAATTCGGGCGGCGGCCGTCGGATTGGGCGAAGATCGCAATCGACAGCCGGAAGACCTGCGTGCAGGACGGCCTGCAATCCGCCGCCAAGGACGCCGATACCGGCGCCTACCGGGCCGCGTTCACGACGGGCACGTCGGTATTTCGCTGCGCATACGAATTGAGGAGCGTCGACGATCTGTCGAAGGCAGTCGTCGTGCTCGCCCGCGCCGCCCCCCATCTGCGCCCTGTCCCGGCGATTCCGAGCGAGGCCGATCGCCATAATCAGCGCGCGATCGTCATGCTCGGGGAGGCGACCGGCGACGCGGATCTCGATCGGACCGTCGCCGAGTTCGGTGCCGCCGTCTACGAGGCGCCCTGGCTGCCCGACCTACACCTCAACTACGGGCTCGCCCTCGACAAGGCCGGATACGCCGCGGCGGCGATCGCCGCCTTGCGCGATTATCTCGTGCTGGCGCCCGACGGCCGTGACGCAGAAAAAGCGAAGCAGAGGATCGCCGAGCTCGAGGTGCTGGCGGAGGACCAGAAATTGTGGTCGCGCTTCGTCGGGTTGGTCAAGTACGGCGACGGCTCCACCCTCACCCTGGAACTGCGCGGACGGAAATTCGTCGTCCGCGTCGGCAACACCGTCGGCAAGAACGAAAAGGCGCGAGCCGGCGATGTCGTCCTGACCGGCACGATCCACGGCACGCAGTTCGACGGCAAGATCCTCTTACGCCCGAGCGCGCCGAACGACGTCGTGGGGATCACCAATCCCGAGTCGTCGCTGCGCTGCTTCGGCGCGGAGCAGCCTTACGACGCGACCGGCCAGATCGAGCCGGACGGCACGCGCCTCACATTCAAAATGAAGTGGCGGACGTTCGACGGTAACACGTGCCTCGTGTCGAGCGAAGACTGGATTTCCGTGCCGACGTGGTTCACGGCACGCGCGTCGAACCCGTGACCGCGATTCGCTTGCGGCGAAAGGAGGGTGGACCGTGAAAACCGTCTCCAAGATTCTGGTAGCGTGCGCGGCGGCGATCCTGTGGGCGGGCCATCCCGGCGACGCGCAAGGGCAGGCTTATGATGGCTGCTTCGTCAACGGCCAGCAGGTGGCCGACTCGATGTGCCAGGGTGGCGGCGGCGGCGGCGCGCCGTCGATCATGGCGAACCCGATGTTCGGCAATCTCATGTCGATGAGCAACATGCTGGGAGGCGCGATCGTCAAATATCTGTTGGCGCCGCCGCCCCAGGGCAACGCCGCGCCCGCCTATGACAGCGCCGCGGCCGAGCAGGCGCGGCTGCAGCAGCTGAAGGCGCAACAGGACCAGCGCCTCGCGACCGAGCGCGCCAATGTGGATGCCGCGGCGCTGCAGGATCAGCGTCAGTTCGAGGCCGATCGCAACAGCCTTCTGGGCGAAGTGCATCAGCTGGGCGGGGGTGCGAGCGCCGGCAATCTCTCGGTGGTCGGGACGAAAGGCGCCTTCGGATCGGCCGAGCTGAAGCCGCACTCGCTTGTCGACGCCTACAACGCGCCGGTCGACAAGGACCTGGTGCCCCATCCGATCTACCGGGACGCGACCGACGCACGCGATTACCCGGCCCTGCCAAGCTTCACCAAGGAAGAGCGCGATGCCCACGACTACAACGCGGCCGGCGTGCGTGCGGCCGAGATCGACCATGATTGGGTCGGCGCGTGGGGCACTTTCGCCTATGCCTACGACCTCGATCCCTTCGGCCCCTTCTCTTACGTGATCCGGGACAACATGGAGCTCGCTGCCAGGAAGATCGACCAGGAGCGGGCGAAAAAATCCGTCGCTCCGAAGCTCGCGAGCCTTGCGGACGACGCGTCTCCGAGCGCACGCGGCGCCGGCATGCCTACGCCGGCCTCGGCGTCGCCGGTTCCGATGGCGCCCGGGTCGAGCACCTCGGGCGCGCCGAGCGGTCCGAGCGCGCCAAGCGCGCCGCCTGGGGCCTCGACACCCGCCTCCCCGACCGCGGTCAAGGCGGTGCTGCCGAAGACCTTCGCCGAGTGCAATGCGGAATTCCAGGCGCAGACCGTCGCTTGCCAACGGGCGGACGGGAGCTGGGACAAGGAGGGATGCTTCAACCCCGCCTGGAAACGCCTCAGCGTCTGCGTGAACGGCCTCACCGAGGCGTCGGTCCGCTAAATCGACGCGCGGCCGTTGGATGGGCGCCTTCCCCCGAAGGCCTTGGATCCGCGTGACCGATCGGCCCTTGCGCCGGATCTTTTTGGAGCGAGGCTTAAGCGCGAGTTGGCGTCCCCAGCGGGATTCGAACCCGCGTTGCCGACGTGAGAGGCCGGCGTCCTGGGCCACTAGACGATGGGGACCCGAAAGCGCATGCGCCGAAGGCCGTCTTGATACAGCGCCCGGGGCGGGGTTGCAACCGCGCTCT
>DATJLQ010000042.1:0-12518 GCA_035509415.1 Alphaproteobacteria bacterium | reverse complement strand
GTGGGGTTGCTCTCTTCGCCCGGGTCGGCCGCGAACAGGAACTGGGGCAATGCCAAGGTGCCGGGGACGACGTCGGTGTAGAAGGGATCGAACAGGCTCGCGAGGCCGCCCGCGCGCTGCCAGCCGATCGTGACCAGGGATTCGGGATCGGCGTTGCCGTAGAGATCGATGCCCGCATAGCTCGCCTTGTCGTAGACGCCCGGCTTCTCGGCGTGGCGGATCACCATGATCTTGGTGGCGCCCGAACTCGCTGCCCCCGAATCCGTCGCGCCCGAACTCGCCGCGCTCGAACTCGCCGCGCCCGAACTCGCCGTCATGACCGCCTCACGTTGCACGGGTTGAAGAATGCGACGAGAATACGCGCAATGATTGGGACGCGCAACCGCAGCGGGGCACCTTCGCAACCGACCCGGGTAGTGGGTCAGTTGGTCCAAACCCTCGTTCTTCGAGACGCAGCCCGCGGCGCGACGCGCCGCAGCCTTCGGATCGAAGGGCCGGCCGAAGGCCGGCGGGCTGCTCCTCAAGATGAGGGTTTGGATCGATGGCGGTTCACCTCATCCTGAGGGCGCCCATAGGGCGCGTCTCGAAGGATGAGGTGAAATCGACCCACTACCGGCGGGTAGGCCGTGGGTCGGTTAGTTCAAACCCTCGTCTTTCGAGACGCAGCCCGCGGCACGACGCGCCGCAGCCTTCGGATCGGAGGGCCGGCCGAAGGCCGGCGGGCTGCTCCTCAAGATGAGGGTTTGGTTCGATGGGGTTTCATCTCGTCCTGAGGGCGCCCATAAGGCGCGTCTCGAAGGATGAGGGGAAATCGACCCACTACGCCGACCCGGGGCGGCTTGACAGTATGCTCGCCTTGCCCTCACGCTGCGCCCGCCGCAAAGCCGCTCGGGGAAACCCATGATCGATGCCAATCTCTATCTCGCCTTCGTCGTGGCCGTGGTGCTGCTCATGCTGCTGCCGGGACCGATGGTCTCGCTCGTGGTCGGGAACAGCATCGCCTATGGCGCGCGCTACGGGCTCATCACGGTCGCGGGCTCCTGCTCGGCGATGGTGATCCAGCTCGCCCTCACGGGCTTCGGCATGGCGGGGCTTCTGGGCACCCTCGGCGCCTGGTTCGAGTGGCTGCGTTGGATCGGCGCCGCCTATCTCATCTGGCTCGGCATCCTCCAGTGGCGCGCGGCACCGGTCGATCTCGCTCAGGCGGCGCCGGCGCGGAAATCGGCGCGCGCGGTCTATCTACGCGGCTTTATCGTCTCGCTCACCAACCCGAAGACGCTGTTCTTCTACGGCGCCTTCTTCCCGCAATTCGTCACCCTGAGCCGGCCGCTGGTGCCGCAAATCCTGGCCCTCGCGGTCACGTTCCTCGCGCTCGCGATCCTGCTCGACAGCGGCTGGGCGCTTGCCGCGGGACGCGTGCGGGCGTTGCTCGCCTCGCGCGCGCGGCTCCGGAACCGCATCTCGGGCGGATTCCTCATCGGCGCGGGTGCGGTGCTGGCATTTGCGCGCGGCAAGTAGCGCCGCTTGCGCTAACCCTGGGTGATCGGAATGTGGCCCGGCTCGGCCGCGACGCGCGCGAGCCAATCGCGCACGCGGGCGTAAGGGGCGATGTCGACGTCGCCCTCGTGCGCGACGTGGGTGTAGGCGTAAAGCGCGATGTCGGCGACCGAATAGCGCTTGCCCGCGAAATAGGCCCGGCCGGCGAGATGCGTCTCCATGACCCGGAGCGCCTGGTGGCCGCGCTCGATGCGCCAGGGCAGCTCCGCCGCGCGCGCGTGATCGCGGCCGAGATGCTTGATGATGTAGCGCGGCGTCGCGACGTAGGGCTCGTGGCTGTATTGCTCGAAGAACAGCCACTGGAGCGCTTGCGCGCGCTCGACGCGGTCGGCGGGAAGGAAGCGCGTCCCCTCGGCGAGATAGACCATGATCGCGTTCGATTCCGCGAGGAACGTGCCGTCCTCGAGCTCGAGCGTCGGGATGCGGCCGTTGGGGTTCTTGGCGAGGAACGCGGGCGTGCGCGTCTCGCCCTTGTCGATGTCGAGCTCGATCCGGCGATAGGGAAGGGCGAGCTGCGCCAAGAGGAGGCGCGCCTTGTAGCCGTTCCCGGAATCCAAATTGTCGTAGAGCGTCAGCATTGGGCGGCGCCCGCGCGCGCCATCATTCGCGCGATGCGCGCAGGAAGGGCTCCGCTACCTCGTCGTGGGGCGGCAATTCGCGATGCAAGCTTCCCTTGCCGTTCCCCGCGCCGTTGCCCGCGCCGTTCCCCGCGCCGTTGCCGGTACCGTTCCCGGGCTCGCCATGGCCGTTCCCGTGGCCATGACCGTTGCCGTTGCCGTTTCCGTTCCCGTTGCCATTGAGAGCGGCGTGGCCTGCGCCATTGCCGTTGCCGCCGAGCATCAGGGCCGCGGGTGCCGCACTCGCCGCGAAGCCGAACGGCTCCATCTGGGCATCGAGGCGCCGGACGAACTCGGTCAGGATGATGCGGTAGAGCTCGTCCTTGAGCACGCCGTCCTCGACCCCCCAGTCGATGCTCGGATTGTCGTTGATCTCGATCACCACCGGCCCGTGCTCGGTGTCCTTGAGGTCGACGCCGTAGAGCCCGTCGCCGATGAGGCGCGCGGCCTTGACCGCGGTCTCGACCACGGCGCGCGGCGCGTCCTCGACCATGAGCGCCTTGAAGTCGCCCTCGCGCGGCCGGCCGCCCGAGGTGTAGCGCACCACCTGCCAATGGTTGCGCGACATGAAGTACTGGCAGACGAAGATCGGCCTGCCGTTGAGCACGCCCACGCGCCAGTCGAAGCTGGTCGGGATGAACTCCTGGGCGATGATCAGCTCGGAGCGCCGGAACAGCTCGGTCGAGACGTCCTTGAGCTCCTGCTTGCTCGAGACCTTGAACACGCCGCGCGAGAAGGAGCCGTCCGGAATCTTGAGCACCAAGGGATAGCCGAGCTCGATCTCGATCTCCGCCATGCGCACGCGGTCGACCACCATGGTGCGCGGGATCGGGATGCGGTTCGCGCGCAGGAGCTCGGCGAGATAGACCTTGTTGGTGCAGCGCAGGATCGAGTTCGAATCGTCGATCACCACCATGTTCTCGTATTCCGCCTTCTTCGCGAAGCGGTAGGTGTGGTGGTCGAGCGCCGTGGTCTCGCGGATGAACAGCGCGTCGTACTCGGCGAGCCGGCTGTAGTCCTTCTTGTCGATGATGTCGACCTCGAGGCCCATCTGCTCGCCGATGCGCGCGAATTTCTGCACCGTGCGGATGCCCGAGGGCCCGAGCGGGTCCTGCGGGTTGAACAGGATCGCCATATAGTAGCGCGGCGGCGTCTTGCTCTTGGGCGTGCGCCAGACGGTGCGCGTGTAGGCGCTGAGCGCGCGCCGGAACAGCTCGTCCTGCTCGGGCTTGACCTCGTTGACCGGCACCGGGCGGATCGAGGAGACGCGCCATTTCGGGCCCGGCGTGATCTCGACCTTCAGGAGCGGGCAGCGGAACAGATCGAAGATTTTCTGCGCGAGCTCCTGGTGCCGCTCCTCCTCGGTGAAGCCGAAGAAGCAGAAGATGGTGAACGGGCCGTCGCTCGCGGATGCGGCACCCGGCTTCTTCGCGATCTTCTCGAGCGCCTCGTCGAGCTCGTCGAGCTGCAGCCCGTAGATCGACTTCTTCGAGAGGTCGAGGATGGTCGCGACCGATGGGATGACGCGCTCGCCGCGCGCCTCCGCGAGGAGCGAGCAGTAATAGCCGAAATTCATGTACTGGTAATCGCGGCACAGATTGATGATGCGCGGGAAGCGCGACATGAACGCGTCGGGGCGCGAGAGGTACTCGCGCGCGGTCACCACCGGATGGCCGGCATCGTCCCAGCGGAAGTCCGCGCGGCGGTCGACGATGACGATGTGCGCGGTCATGAGCCGGCCCGCCGGGAGCCCGTCCCGGGCGCGCCCCGTCCCGGGCGTGCGGCGCCCATGCGATCCGTCCCCCCGTAGGGGTCGTCAGGGTCTCTCGGCATGGGTGCGGTCGACTGCGCTCTCGAGGTCGTCTTGAGGTCGTCGCGAATTCGTCTCGGCGTCGTTTGGGGTCCGCGCCGGACCCGAAGCTCATAATACTTTCGCGCGACCCTGTCACGCCCGGCGCGCGGAAAATCGCCGGCGCCCCGGATTCCGATCCAAGTCGGGTCCGGACGCCGATGGCGAGGTTGGACCGGCCGGGCGCGTCAGCGGTTGATCTCGATCAGCAGCACCCAGGCATTGATCCCCGCCGCGACGAAGGAAACGAGGGTCGCCGGCACCAGGACGTAGAGCCCGACCCAATCGGCGCGCACCATGAGAAGGAGCGCGCCGAGGCCGAACAGCCAGGCGGCGCCCTGGGTCGCGGCGGCAAGCATAAGCATGTTGCGCCGGTAGGCCGCCTCGACCCGCCTCAGCTCCACCTTCTGGACCAAGAACAGGACCGCGACCTGGGCGAGCGCCACCGCCAGGACCTCGGCGCCGAGGAGGCGCGGCCCCTGGTCCGGCACCAGCATGAGCGACGAGACGATGAGCACCAGGAACAGCGCCATGAGCGCCTCGAGGCCGCGCTCGGGCAGGCTCGGGGTCGCGAGAACGCGCGCCTGGTTGACCGACAGGCTCACGAAGATGAGCCCGGCGAGGGCGGCGGAGGCGCCCAACTCGCCGAGAAAGAAATTCTGCCATGCGTCCATTACCGATCCCCCATGCGCTTCGCCGCGGGCACGCGGCGGCGTGTCCGGGACGCGTCCGTCCGGCCGAGGCGCTTTTCCATGACCACGGCCGCCATGCCGTCCTCGTAATAATCTGCTCGTGACCCGGTCGCGCGGAACCCCGCCTTGGCATAAAGCGCCTGCGCCGGCTTGTTGTCGCGCCGGACCTCGAGGGCGAGGAGAGACGCGTCGCGGCTGAGCGCCACGCGCTCGGCGCCCGCGAGGAGCGACTGCGCGATCCCCTTGCCGCGCTCGCCCGGTGCGACCGCGAAGGAATAAAGCCGGGCGTGTTCGGGCGCTCGGCGGCGAAACAACAGGAGCGCGTAACCCCGCACCCGGCCGGCCGTCTCCTCGACGATGAGGGCGGCGCTCGGGGCCGCGAGAAGCGAGCGGAAGCTGCGCCGGCTCAGGCGATCGCCCGCGAAGCTCGCGCGCTCGAGCGCCTCGAGCGACGCGAGGTCGCCCGCGTGCCCGACGCGGATTCGGGAAGCGCCCGCGCGCCCTCGCTTCATCGCGTGGCGCCCGCGTCGAGGGCGCCCTGGAGGATGTAGGCCGCCGCCACCTTGTCCACGGTCTCGCCCCGTCGCTTGCGGCTCAGATCGGCGTCGATCATGGCGCGCGTCACGGCCGCAGTCGAAAGCCGCTCGTCCCACAGGAGATAGGGGAGCGGGACCGCGCCCACGAGATTGCGCCCGAACTGGCGCACCGATTGGCAACGCGGTCCCTCGCTGCCGTCCATGTTGATGGGCAGGCCGATGACGAACCCGCCCACCCCCTGGGCCGCGACGATTTGGGCAATACGCATGGCGTCGGCCGCGAACTTGCCGCGCCGGATGGTCTCCATCGCCGAGGCGACCGTGAGGGTCGTGTCCGAAAGGGCGAGGCCGATGGTCTTGGTGCCGACATCGAGGCCGAGCAGGCGCGCGCCGCGCGCCACCAGCACCCTGAGCTCGGCGATCGAGGCGACCGGGTCCGCTGTCGGCCGTGAAGCCATGGACGATGGAGCCTTGGACGATGGAGCCTTGGACGATGGAGCCTTGGGCGGTAAAGCCATGGGGCGATGGATACGCCGGCCGGCCTCGCTCCGGCAAGGCCGGTTCCGGGCAAGCCCAGGTCTCTGGTCGACTAGGTCTCGGGCCGGCCGGATCTCGGATCGGCCAGATCTCGGGCCGGCCAGATCTCGGATCGATCAGGTCTCGGGACAGCTAGCTCTCGGGTCACCTGAGTCTCGGATTTGGCCGGGGCTCGATGACAAGAGGCTGGAAGCTGTCACATTGCAGGAGTATTGAGACTTCGGGTCGGTTGGGTAACGAAGGCGCTTCCGGGGAAGCAGCCGGTGCCGCCGCCCGCACCTATCGGGCGGCCCGTCCGGGCCGCCGCTTCCGGCGATCGAGGGTCCAGATGCTCGCGAAACAGGACAGGCTCTTCTTGCGACGCTGGGTGCGCGCGCCATTGCGCATCGGCGCCGTGGCTCCGAGCGGGCCGGCGCTCGGCCGTCTCATGGCGCATCAGGTGGACCCGCGCGGAGCCGGCCCCGTGGTCGAGCTCGGCCCCGGCACCGGCGCGATCACGAAGGCGCTTCTCGAGGCCGGCATCGCGCCCGGGCGCCTGATCCTGGTGGAGCGAGAGGAAGAGCTTTACCGCTGGCTCAAGGCGCAATTCCCGAAGCTCGACGTCCGGCACGAAGATGCGGGCCGGCTCGGGCACTGTCTCGCGCGCGACCGGATCGCCGAGGTCGATGCCGTGGTGTCGAGCCTGCCGCTTCTCTCCATGCCGCCGGCCGTTGCGCGCGGCATCGTCGACCAGGCCCTGTCGGTGCTCGGCCCCCAGGGGGTCTTGATCCAATTCACCTATGGACCGCGCTGTCCCATTCCGCGCCCGCTCATCGAGCGCCACGGATTCGAGGCGCGGCCGGTCGGCACCGCCTGGCTCAATCTGCCGCCGGCGACGGTGTGGCGCATCGCGCGACCGCGGCACCCCTGAGCGTCGCGCCCGGTCCGACGCGGGCATGCGTTGTCGACGGCCTTGCGGGATGTTAAATTGCACAATACCAAAAGTGCTTGTCGTAACGTCGGCTAGCTGACCTTCACCCGCTAAGTTCCAATTTGGTCATGTCTTGGGGGCCATGATGCGGAACAAAGGCGTCTTCACGTCTGCGATTTTGGTCGCCTCCCTTTTGTCGACCCTGGGCCGGTCGCCGCCCGCCCTCGCGCAGGCCGCGAACCAGCTTTGCGCCGCGGCCGGATTGGGCGCCGGCTGCATCGGGACGCCGGCCATGCCGAGTACCGGTGGCGGCGGGATGGGCGGCTTCAATGGCATGGGCAATGCCATGAACGCGTTCAGCATGGGCATGACTTTCTTCAGCATGCTGGAATCGATGCAGGAGTCGACCGCGGCCTCGGCGCCCGCCGCAACGGCGCCCGCAACCCATCCGGCCAACCTCGGCGGCTACACGACCTATTCGCCCGCGTGGAATCCGCCGGCCGACAATTTCGTGACCGACCAGCAGCGCACGTCGCTGCTCGACCAATTGCGCCCGATCGGCAGCGACGCCGGCGGTGCCGACCTGATCTCGGCCGACCGCAGCGCGCTCTTGGGCGACTTGCGTCCGATCGGCGCCGACATGGGCAACGCGCAAGCGATCTCGGGGGCGGGCGTGAGCGTGCCCGCAAATCCGGTCGAGGCGGAAAAGTCGGCGCTCTTGGGCGGCATGCGTCCCATCGGCGGCGCGTCGTCGGGGGCGCAACCCTCGGGCACCGGACAGAGCGACCAAACCGCGGCGAACCAGCTTTGCGCCGCGGCGAACCAACCGACGAATTGCATTCCGCGGCTGACCCTCCATCCCATGGGCACGAATGGTCCCGTGGGCCCGTCCGGCGCCGTCGGCCCGAGCGGCAGCACCATGGCGACACCCGCCGCAGCCGGCGTAGGCGCGCTCGGCGCGGGCCTTGCGTCTGCGGGCGGCAACGGCGGTGCAGCCGTGCCCTGCACCCAGATCGTCGGCTACAGCGTCACCTCGGGGCCCATGGGCGACAATCAGGTTGACGTTCAGACCGGCCCCTGCGGCTCGGGCGTCCAAGTGGCGGACGCGAGCGCCTCCGGCGCGGGTGCGGGCGAATCCGACGAGGCACTCAGCGCCAACGCGCGCGTGCCGTTCGACACGGCCGGCGGTAGCCAGGGCAGTGCCGCGCCGGTGGCGCTGCCGAGCGACAATACGGCGCCAACGGTTCTGCGCAGCCCGACACAGGTCGCCTTCGTCACGCGCGACACCATCGATGCGGAACGCAAGGCCTTGAAGGCGCGATCGTGCAAGAGCATCGCCGAGCTGCACCACGAAATCGCCGCGCTCGGCACCGCCCTTCGGCGCATGAATGCGCTGATGGCCGAGACCGGCCCCGAGCGCGCCGAGTGGCTGGCGGAAGTCGGCAAGACCAGCAACGAGGCTTGGTGGCATCTCTATGGCGCGACGGTCGGGCTGTTCGACGTGCACAACGCGCACCAGCTTGACAGCATCGATCGGGAGATCGAGGAGGTCATGAACAAGCGCATCAATGCGCTCAACGATCAGGCCGAGCGGGACGAAATCCGCGCCGCCCTGCAGAAGCTCGCGAACGACGAAGGCCAAGCCGCCGAAATCGAGCGCAGCGTCGCGGCCAGCACCGACGTGCGCCAGCAGGACGACATCGTCCTCGGCGCGCTCGAAAAGCAGAAGGAGAAGCTTAAGCTGCTGAGCGAGAAATGGGTCAAGCCGGCGGACTTGGTCGACAAAATCCATGGCGACTGGGAGATCGCGAACAGCGAAACCGTTTCGGAAGCGTTTTGGAGCACTGCCAAGCTGGCGCTCGACGTCGGTCTCGGCAATCGGGCCGTGCAGAAGGCGCTCAAGATCGGGTCGGGTTACGGCGAATTCGAGACGGCGTTGAGCTCGCTCGTGGACGCGGGAACCGATCTCGGCAGCCAGCTTCTCAACATGCACGAGCTCGCCGAGCTCGACCGCCAATCGGCGGCGTACAGCGAGGCCATGAAGAAACTGCGCGAAAAAATGGACGACGCGGTCAAGCAATTGAAAGCGGCCGAGGCGCGGGCGAAAAACGTCAGCCCGTTGACCCGCGTCTGCGCGACGGCGGCGTAACGAACATTCCATTGGGGGAATCACGATGCACGATCCCATGACGGGGGAACGGAAGCTTGCGGCTGTGGCGCTCGCATTGCCGCTCTTGGCACTCTTGACGCTAGGCGGTTGCGGTCAGATGGCGACAGGCCCGACGCTCCAGCAAGCGGCGGCGTCGATCCCGCCCGTGGCGTCGGATCGGGCGCGTATTTTCTTCTACCGCCCCTACAATTACGTGGGCTCGGCCGGAACGCCGACCGTGATCCTCGACACCTCGCCGGTGGCGCCGGCCCAGCTCAACGGCGCGTTCTATTGCGACGTGACGCCCGGCAGCCACGCGCTCTGGGGCACCGAGTACGTGTCGAAGCCTGCCTTTTTCAGCATCGCCCCGGGGCAGTCGATCTATCTGCGCATGGATCCGAGCTTGGCGGGGTTCGAGATCAACCCGGTCGACGCCAACACGGGCGCCTCCGAGGTCAAGGACATGCACCTCGTCGCGGCCCAATGCGCGGGCGCCGTCTCGGCCGGCAAGCCGGCCGCGCCCGCGATCCCGAAGGCGGAGTTGGACGCGGCCCTTGCCGCGGGTGCGGCGGCCGAGCAGCGCGGCGACCTCTCGGCCGCGATGACGAGCTACACGACGCTGCTCGGGAAATATCCGGCGCACCTCGCCGACGCGGCGGCCGTGCTCGACCGCGCGATCGACGACGCCCTCAAGATGCGCCCCGCGCCGGCGCCGACGGCCGATGCGCTCCACCACGTGGACGCCGCGGCCGCCGCGATCAAAGGTGCCAAGACCCAGGCCGACTTCGACAATGCGCGCCTCGAATATCAGAAGGCGCTCGCGGCGTCGCCCTGGTGGAGCGATGCCTGGTACAATCTCGGCGCCCTCGACGAGCGGCTCGGCCACAGCGACGAGGCGCGCTTCGCCTTCGAGACCTATTTGCGCGCGACGCCGAGCGCGCCCGACCGGCCCGCGATCGAGGCGAAGATCGCGGCATTGAAGGCGAAGACCGGACATTAGACCCTTAGCCTTGCGGGCCGGCCGGGGCGGGTGCTACCTTCCCGGCCTTTCCGGCCCCGATTCCGGTCAGGTCCATGTCCGTCGACGCCGCAACGGTACGCAAGATCGCGCGTCTCGCGCGCATCAAATTGAAGGACGACGAGGTCGCCCCGCTCGCGGCCGAGCTCTCGACCATCCTCGATTGGATCGAGCAGCTCAACGAGGTCGACACCTCGACGGTCGCCCCGCTCGCCTCCACGGTCGACGCCAAGCTCCCCTGGCGCGCGGACAAGATCACCGACGGCGGCTACCCGGAGAAGATCGTCGCCAACGCGCCCGAGGGCAGCCAGGGCTTCTTCGCCGTGCCCAAGGTGGTCGAGTAGGCCATGACGTTGACCGGCCTCACCCTCGCCGAGGCGCGCGACGGCTTGCGCGCGAGGCGTTTCTCGGCGCGCGAGCTGGCGGCGGCGCACGTCGCGGCGGTCGAGGCCGCGCGTCCCTTGAAGGCCTTCATCACCGAGACGCCCGAGGCGGCGCTCGCCATGGCCGATGCGTCGGACGCGCGCCTCGCGCGGGGTGCCGCGGGGGCGCTCGAGGGGCTTCCGGTCGCGATCAAGGATCTCTTCTGCACCGAGGGCGTGCTCACGACCGCGGCATCCCACATCCTCGACGGCTTCAAGCCGCAATACGAATCGACCGTGACGGCCAATCTTTGGCGCGCGGGGGCGGTGATGCTGGGGAAGACCAATCTCGACGAGTTCGCCATGGGCTCGTCCAACATGACGAGCTACTACGGCGCGGTCGAGAACCCGTGGCGGCGCAAGGGCGACAATCGTCCGCTGGTGCCGGGCGGAAGCTCGGGCGGCTCGGCGGCCGCGGTGGCGGCGCGCGCGGCGCTCGCCGCGACGGGTACCGACACGGGCGGCTCGATCCGCCAGCCTGCGTCCTTTTGCGGGCTCGTCGGGTTGAAGCCGACCTACGGGCGTTGCTCGCGTTGGGGCATCGTCGCCTTCGCGTCCTCCCTCGACCAGGCGGGGCCGATGACGCGTACCGTGCGCGACGCGGCGATCATGCTGGGTGCGATGGCGGGACACGATGCCAAGGATTCGACCTCGATCGACAAGCCCGTGCCGGACTACGAGGCGGCGCTGGCTCGAAGCCTCAAGGGGCTCAAGATCGGAATCCCCAAGGAATATCGCGTGGCCGGCATGCCGGCGGAGATCGAGCGACTGTGGCAGGACGGGCTCGCTTGGCTCCGGGCCGCGGGTGCGGAGGCGGTCGAGATCAGCCTCCCGCACACCAAATACGCGCTCGCGACCTACTACATCATCGCGCCCGCCGAGGCCTCCTCGAACCTCGCGCGGTATGACGGCGTGCGCTTCGGCCTCCGCGTGCCGGGCGATGATCTGATCGACATGTACGAGAACACGCGCGCCGAGGGCTTCGGGCGCGAGGTGCGGCGGCGCGTCATGATCGGCACCTACGTGCTCTCGGCGGGCTATTACGACGCCTATTATCTGAAGGCCCAACGCGTGCGCGCGCTGATCCGCAACGATTTCACCGAAGCCTTCGGGAAAGTCGACGCGATCCTGACCCCGACCGCCCCCAGCGCCGCCTTCGCGCTCGGCGAGAAGATGGACGATCCGATTTCGATGTACCTCAACGACGTATTCACGGTGACGGTCAATCTCGCGGGCTTGCCCGGCTGCTCGGTGCCGGCGGGTCTTTCGGCCGACGGCTTGCCGCTCGGGCTCCAGGTGATCGGCCGCGCCTTCGACGAGGAGACGGTGTTGGGTGTGGCCGCCGCGATCGAGAAGGCGGCGGGCTTCAAGGCCTTGCCCGCCTTCGTCGCCGGGAGGGCGTGAGCATGTCGGACCTGATCCCGGGCAAGACGGGCGAGTGGGAGATCGTGATCGGCCTCGAGGTCCATGCCCAGGTGGTCTCGCAGGCGAAGCTGTTCTCGGGTGCCGCGACCGAATTCGGCGCCGAGCCGAACGCCCAGGTCTCGTTCGTCGATGCCGCCATGCCGGGCATGCTGCCGGTGATCAACGGCCATTGCGTCGAGCAGGCGGTGCGCACCGGGCTCGGGCTCGACGCCAAGATCAATCTCCGCTCCGTGTTCGACCGCAAGAACTACTTCTACGCCGATCTTCCGGCCGGCTATCAGATCTCGCAGTACAAGCAGCCCGTCGTCGGCGAGGGCAGGATCGCGATCGATCTTCCCGACGGCACGAGCCGCGAGATCGGCATCGAGCGCCTCCATCTCGAGCAGGACGCGGGCAAGAGCCTCCACGACCAGGACCCGAAGCGCACCTTCGTCGATCTGAACCGCGCGGGCGTCGCCCTCATGGAGATCGTTTCCAAGCCCGACATGCGCTCGGCCGAGGAGGCGGGTGCGTATCTGCGGAAGCTGCGCTCGATCCTGCGTTATCTCGGCACCTGCGACGGCAACATGGAGGAAGGCTCCATGCGCGCCGACGTGAACGTCTCGGTGCGGAAGCCCGGCGGGCCGCTCGGCACGCGTTGCGAGATCAAGAACGTGAACTCGATCCGCTTCGTCCAGCAGGCGATCGAGTACGAATCGCGGCGCCAGGTCGACCTCATCGAGGCGGGGGGTGCCGTCGCGCAGCAGACGCGCCTGTTCGATTCGAAGCGCGGCGAGACGCGCGAGATGCGCTCGAAGGAGGAGGCG
>DATJLQ010000041.1:0-3518 GCA_035509415.1 Alphaproteobacteria bacterium | reverse complement strand
GGAGCACATGAAGATCCGCTACGCCGACGACGCGGTCTCGATGCCGCTCCAATGCGGCACGCAATGGGACGCGCTCGGCCATATCTTCTACGACGACAAGATGTGGAACGGCTACGACGCGCGCCTGGTCGATTCCGACGGCGCGCAGAAGAACGGCATCGAGAAGACCAAGGCCAAGATGGTCGGGCGCGGCGTGCTGCTCGACGTGGCACGCCACTGCAAGACGGATTGCCTCGCGGACGGCATGGCGATCACCAACGACGACCTCGACGCGGTCGCGCGCGCCCAGAAGGTCGAGATCGAGCGCGGCGATTTCGTGATCGTGCGCACGGGCCAGATGGGCGACCGGTTGCGCAAGGGCGACTGGGGCGCCTATGCGGGCGGTGAGGCGCCCGGCCTCGCCTTCGAGACCTGCGAGTGGATTTACGCGAAGGAAATCGCCGCCATCTGTACCGACACTTGGGGCTGCGAGGTGCGCCCGAACGAGACCGACGCCGCGAGCCAGCCCTGGCATTGGATCGTGATCCCCATGATGGGGCTCACCATGGGCGAAATCTTCTATTTGGAAGAGCTCGCCGAGGATTGCGCCAGGGACAAGGTCTACGAGTTCTTCTTTTGCGGCCCGTCCCTGCCCATCACCAAGGCCGTCGGCTCGCCGCTCAATCCCTTGGCGATCAAGTGACGTGACCGCCGGCCACGCATTCGCGCGTCCGTGACAAGCGGACGCGAAACGCGTAGAGTCGGCGCCAATGACAACCAATAAGAACAGCCGGGGGACATCGAGGATGGACGCTCGCTTCGATTGGCGCCGCGCGGCGCGCGCCGCCGCGATGGCCGCGTGCGTCCTCCTCGCGGCGTGCCAGGTCAAGCTGGTCTCGGACTATGACGAGCAGATCGACACCGGCCTCAGCCGCATGAACACCGAAATCACCGCCTTCGTCGACAAGATGATCTCGGAAGCCGGCACGCCGCAGGGCACCTGGGCCGCGAACAAGGACTTCTATTTCCAGGAGGAGGCCGAGGCGGACACGCTGATCGCGCGCGCCGAGGCGCACGCGGTGCTGCACACCTGCCCCTCGACCAAGGCGATCGCCACGGCGGTCACGGCGATGTCGCCGTCGACCGAGGTCATGGACTACGTCAACCAATATCCGCAGGACGATTGCTCGGTCATCCTCATGAAGCTGATCCGGGACGCGATCGCCAATCTCGAGAAGTTCCATCAGGAGCAGGGGGCGGCGGGCATTCCGGCCATCGCGCGCGGGCCGCTCCTCGATGGCGGGGTGGGCTCGCTGATCCATTCGGCCATGGTGGTCGAGCTCGCCAAGAAGAACGCGCAGATGAAGGCAACGCCGGGAGGCTCGTGATGGCGATCGACGTGGGCGCGCTGGTCAGCGCGATGACGCAAGCGGGCGAGGGGCTCGGCACGACGGTCTGGGGCAACATGCAGACCTACGCCGTGCCCGAGCTCGAGAAGATCGCCCAGCAGATCGCGACCATCGAGACCGCGCTCGCCTCGATCCCGCCCCAGCTCACCCAGGCCGGCGCCAAGACGCTGCTCGAGATGCAGGTGCAGGCGAGCGTCGGCGTGATCGTCGCCGCGACCGAGCTCACGCTCCTCGCCGTGCAGACCGCGATCAATCAGATCATGAGCGCGATCAAGGGTGTGGTGAACGGCGCGGTCGGCTTCGCGCTCCTGGCCTGAGGCGCCGCGCGCCCAAGCGAAATATGGCCCATGTCACTTGACAAGCGACAGGCGACAAATTAGGCTCACGCCATGATCCGGTCGTTCCGGCATCGCGGGCTCGAGGCCCTTCACGATGGCAGGACGGCGCGGCGGGTGGCGCCCGGCCATCTCGAGACCTTGCGCGATATTCTTGCGATGCTCGACCGCAGCCACGCGCCCGGAGACATGAATTTGCCCGGCTTTCGGCTGCACCCGCTCAAAGGCGAGCTCAAGGGGCGCTGGGCGGTTTGGGTTTCGGGCAATTGGCGCGTGACGTTCCGGTTTGTGGACGGCCACGCGGTCGACGTGGACGACATCGGCGATCGCTAGGAAGGATCGAGGCCATGCCCATGCGCAATCCGCCCCATCCCGGCGGGATCGTCCGCCGCCAGTGTCTGGCGCCGCTCGGCCTGTCGGTCACCGAGGCGGCCAAGGGGCTCGGCGTCACGCGCCAGGCGCTCTCGGACCTCGTCAACGGCAATGCCGGACTCTCGGTGGACATGGCGATCCGCCTCTCGAAGGCGTTCGGGTCGAGTCCCGAGACGTGGCTTGGCCTCCAGACCGCCTACGACCTTTGGCAAGCGCGCGAGCGCACCGACCAGATCAAGGTGAAGTCATACAAGGCGGCGTGAGCGCCTGGCCGCTCAGCCGCCCACCACCTCGATCTGCACGTCGACGTTGTTGCGCGTCGCGTGGGAGTAGGGGCAGATTTTCTCGTGCGCCTCCTTCGCGAGCGCCGCGAGCTCGGCCTGGGCGAGGCTCCGATCCTCGACCTTGAGCCGGACCGAGAGGCCGAAGCCGCCGCCTTCGCGCGGGCCGATCGAGACCGCGGCCGTGATCGCGGCCTTGGAGGCGTCGGTCTTGTGCTGCTTCCCCACGTAATCGAGGGCGCCGCCGAAGCAGGCGGCGTAGCCGGCCGCGAAGAGATGCTCGGGGGTCGCCGTGTTGGGCTTCCCCGGTCCGCCCATCGCCTTCGGGACCGAGAGATCGAACGAGACCACGCCGTCGCTCGACTGGGTGTGGCCGTTGCGCCCGCCCTTGGCGGTCGCGCTCGCGGTGAAGAGCGGATTGATCTTGTCCATGGGTTGCCTCCCTATGAGCCGGTCGCGGGGAATTCGGTGCTTGTTAGCTGGGGGCGGACGCGGCGAGGGTCAAGGCGGCGTGCGCCCCGACCTCAGTCCGCTCAAATCTTATGGAAGTCGTAGGGACCGACGCCTTGGACCAGGAGGAACCGGCAGTCGCTCGTGCCGTTGTTCGAGAGACGATGCGCGACCTTGGGCGGAATCGAGTAGCGCACGCCGAGGGCGAGATCGCAGCCGCCGCGGGGTGCGCGGGTCTCGATCGTGAGGTGGCCGTCGAAGCCGAAATACCAGTCGGTCACGTGATTGTGGTAGTGCCACGGAATCTCGTCGCCCGGGGCCAGCGTATAGTGGCGCACCAGCACGTCCGAGCCGGACGCGATCACCTCGATCGACTTGACGCTATAGTTCGGGTTCGGGCTCGCGCCCGAATTCATCGTCACCCTTTCCTCCCGCTTACAAGGGCCGGTGCCGCTTTTCCTGGAAGAATGCCACCGTCGGCGCGCGGCAACAAGACCGGGTAGTGGGTCAGTTGGTCCAAACCCTCGTCTTTCGAGACGCAGCCCGCGGCCCGACGCGCCGCAGCCTTCGGATCGAAGGGCCGGCCGAAGGCCGCCGGGCTGCTCCTCAAGATGAGGGTTTGGATCGATGGAGGTTCACCTCATCCTGAGGGCGCCCATAGGGCGCGTCTCGAAGGATGAGGTGAAATTGAC
>DATJLQ010000040.1:0-13317 GCA_035509415.1 Alphaproteobacteria bacterium | reverse complement strand
ACGGGATCGCGAGCCAGGCCTTGACGTTGTCGAGGCTGGTGAGGTCGCCGGCTGCCATGGGCTACTCCTTGCGCGCGCGGGATTTGGTCCCCGGCGCCAATGCGCGCTTGGGCGCGGGCTTGGGGGCGGACTTGGGGGCGGGTTTCGTCGCGCGCTGCGACTCAGGCTTGGATTCGGGCATTGCCGGAGCTTGCGCCGCGGGCTCGGCCGCCGCTTGCGGCTCGGTCGCGGCCAGCTCGGTGAATCCGTGGGATTGCAGCAGCATCTCGGCCTGCGCCTCGGGCACGTCGATCAGCCCGTCGGAATCGAGCGCATAGGTCACGCCGCCGATCGACACCGCGGCGCAGCCTTCGGGGGGCTTGAGCTTCATCGGACCTTCCTTCGAGGGCGCGAAAAGGACGCCCGGGCGGAACACGCTCCGCCCGGGCGCAAGGTGCGCCGGTCATGGCTTATGAACCGGCGTCGGGAGCCTCGTCGGGATCGATCAGCCGTTGGCGATGTTGCGGATCACGCCGAAGGCGGGCGGGAAGTAGCACTGGAGCACTTCGTCCGCGTAGACGCCGTACTCGTAGCGCCGGCTGCGCACCGGCCATTGGAGCTGGTAATAGTCCTGGCGCGTGCGGACCTGCAGCACGTTGCCCACGTTCGAGAGCGGGTACGGAATGCCGTCCGAGTAGAAGAGCAGTGTCCCGGCCGGAAGGTTGGGATGAAGCCGGACCGGAATCTCCTGGGCGCCGTCGAGGGAGAACTTGTTCAGGTAGCTCCGAACCATCACCCCGCCCGCGATCGCACCCTGGTCGACCGTGAAGGTGAAGCGCTGGGCCGAGCTCGTGGTGCCGGACAGGATCTTGGCCGAGATGTTGGCCTGCTCCTGGCTCGAGACGTAGATGTCGGTCGGCGAGAGGCGGTAATTGTCCCAGAACGCCCTGAGTGCCGCGTCGATCTCGACGATGCCGCCGGCGCCGTCCGAGGTGAGCGGCGTGCCGGATCCCGCGGTGCCGGTCGCCATGGTGTGCACGTAGGCGTTCGAGCCCGACTTCATGATCTGGCTCAGCATGCCGTCGAACACCAGGCTGTTGGCGCTGTAGTCGCTCGCGAAGCCGGCCGAGACGTTCTGGGTCCCGCCCGCCTCGGCCGCGATGGTGACCGAGTTGATCGTGGTAATGGCACCCAGGAGCTCGTTCCCCGACGTGCCCCAGAACCAGGCATAGGCGACCGCACCGTTGACCGCGCTCACCGAGGCCGAGATGGTCGAGGTCGAGCCGGTGGTGGCTTGGCTCGCCGCGGCCGATTTCTGCGCCGTGCCCTGGTTGTAGCTCTCGGTGGTGCCGTCGGCGAGCGTGCGCGAGCCCGAAAGCGGCAATCCGCCCGCGACCGAGGAGGCGAGATAGCCGTCCATGGTGAGGGCGACGCAGTAGACGTTGTAGGTCGCGGCCGCGAGACTGCCGCCCGAGGTCGCGGTCGACGTGGTGGGCGTCGGCGTGGTGCCGAGCGAGAGCGAATTGTTGCCGCCGATGAGGAGCTTCTCCTCGCCGATCATGAGGGCGCGGAGGAGATTCATCGCCGCCAGGCCGCGCAGATCGTCGAAGCCCTTGGCCGCGTAGTCCGCCTCGAAGGTCACGTAATCCTCGAGGCCGATGCCCTTGTAGGCCGCGACGTTGTCCTGGGTCGTGATCGCCTGCACCACGCCGCGATTGCCCTCGGACACGCCGATGCCGGCGTTCTGCACGTTGACGCCGGTGATCGAGCGCCAATTGGCCTGGATGCCCGCACCCCCACCCGTGCGCGGGATGCGGTTCCTGAGCGGGGTCAGCACGGGATAGAGCGTCTTCGCCCCCGCCTCGAGGTCGTAATAGGTGAGGCCCGAGGTGGCCGAGGTCGATTCGAGATAGGCCTTCGAGAACGGATAAGGGGCCGGCGACGCCTGCGCCTCCTTGATGAGCTCGAGCGTGCGCGCCGTGGTGGCGGCGATGCCGGAAGCGGTTTCGGTGGTCATGATGGACGAGCCCTCCTTCGGGGGCGGGAATGCGCCCTGCGCGCGGACCCGAGTTCCGGGTGCCGCGCTCAGGGCATGAAAAAACCCCGCGGGCTACGCGGGGTTCGGGGTGGTTTGGATAGAGACACGACGGCGCCGCGGCTCGATCGCCGCGTCGCGATGGAAGGCGCCTAATTCGGCTTCGCGCTCTCCGTCGCGGGCGCCTTGATCTCCTCGATATAGGCGTGCCAGGGATTGACGCGGATTTCGTAGTCCGTCTTGACCCAGACGAAGGTGCCGATCTTGTCGGGCGGATGCGGCCGCGGCACGCGCCGACTCATGCGCAGGCGCAGGACGACGAAATCGTCCGGGCCGCCGACGTTCCCCGGTCGAGAGGTCCATCCCAAGAATGCCCAATCGTCGGCAGCCGGCAATGGATAGACATTGTGTTGCGGATAATCGCTGTACTCGGAGACCGCGATCCAGATCCGCTTTTTCGGGCAGGTCTCGTAACGATCGCCGTCGCACTCGCCTTCGTCCTGTTGCGCGTAAATCTTGACCAGGAAGCCGCGCTCCGTATGGGCCACGAGCCGGGAGAAATTCAGGAAATCGTTCATAAACTTGGAGGTGGCCGGCGTCAGCTCCCCCGCCTGCGCCGGCGCAACCCAAATCGCCGCCACGAACAACATGGCGGCCATGACGGATTTGATCGCACTATCTTTGGCCGCCGGCATGGATATGCCTCTCGTGCTGCTGCGCGAGCTTTGGGTCGCTTGGATGCGAGGTTGTGCCATCCGGATTCGTGATCGTCATCTGCGCCGGCCCGAAATTCTGTTTGATGTTCGGCTGCTCCTGCAGCGCGGCCTGCAGCTTCGCGACGTTTTCGGCATTGCGCGGATCGCTCACCGGGAGCCCGTCGATTTCGTCGATGTCCACCGCCTGGCCCAAGTAATGCAAACTGCTCGCGGCGTGTACACCCCCGGTTGTGCTGTTGATATTAACACTATCGACGCCCGACGCAACGACCGCATCCTCGATCATCTGGGCGGTCGCTGTCGTCACGGGCTGATCGGGGCTCGGGTTGGCCGGTCGGTCGTTTATGAACGTGATGTGAGGGCCGTCGGGTCCGGCCGGATAGGGATCGATCTTCCTTCTTCCGGGGTCGGCGCCGCCCGCCAGTTGCTCGCCGGTATCCATGAGCGGCTGTTCGTACGCCTTGTCTTTCGGGTTTCCGGCCGCGTCGGGATCGGCGGCGTCCGAGGTCGAAGCGCCGCCATCGGTCCATTCCCCGCCATCCGCCTGCCCGACCGGGACGCGCGGCTCGTCGGGATTGAAATTCGCCTTGCCGGCGCTCGTCTCCGCCGCACGCGCGCGGCGTGCGGCGCGGACAAGAGCTCGCTCTGTCTTCTCGATGCGCGCGGCCGAAATCCCGCCGGGCAGTGCCGGCAGCCGAGCGTGCAAGAGCGATATGGCAGCCCGGCCGATGTCGCCGTCGTCAAGCGCCCGTGCGACCGCCCAAAGATTGCCCTGGATCGCCCAACCGGCACCTCGAAAGCCGGGCCCGAAGCCCGCGACCAATAACGCTTCGAGTTCCGCGGGCGGACGCGGCTCGAACAGGCTCTGTCCGATCCGGTCGGTGCGGCGGATCAACAACCCTATGCCGGGCCCGAGAAAGGCGCCCGACTTGTTCACATAGGGATGGCGGCCGTCGCCCCGCTCCGGGCCGAGCCGGTAGGTCGGGATCAAGGTCGACATGACGCTTTCCCCGTTTGAGGGACCTCGGACGGCGCCTTCCCTTTGACATCGAATCGCGGTCGACAAGTTCGATTTCGGGGCGTAAAGAGCGGGCGCTACGGTCCCGTCGCGCCGCCGGCGCCTGCGGTCCGCCTTGCTGCCCCGATTTTCAAGCCCAATCCGAGAGCCGGCGATGCGCGAACATCCCTATCTCACGGTCGCGACCGAGACCCGCCGGCTGGTGCCGAACCGCTGGGACGTGGTGGCGATTCCGATCCTGTTCGCGGTCGTGTTCGCGGTCGTGGTCGGGATCCGCCAGGTGGCCGCCCCCATCGAGGTGCTCCAGACCCATTCGGTCACCCTCGACCCCTGGAATCTCCCGAACTACGCGCTGCGCACGACGCTCCGGATGCTGGCGGCACTCGGCTGCTCGCTCGTGTTCACCCTGGTCTATGCGACCCTCGCCGCGAAATCGCGCCGGCTCGGCCTGGTCTTGATCCCGATCCTCGACGTGCTCCAGTCGGTGCCGGTGCTGGGCTATCTCTCCTTCACCGTCACATTCTTCCTGGCGCTCTTTCCCGGGAGCGTCGCGGGTGCGGAATGCGCCGCGGTGTTCGCGATCTTCACGAGCCAGGCCTGGAACATGACCTTCTCGTTCTACCAGAGCCTGCGCACCGTCCCGCTCGACCTCGACGAGGCGTGCCGCTCGTTCCGCTTCAGCGCCTGGCAGCGCTTCTGGCGCTTGGAAGTGCCGTTCGCCATGCCCGGCCTAGTGTGGAACATGATGATGTCCATGTCGGGCGGCTGGTTCTTCGTGGTCGCGGCCGAGGCGATCACGGTGGGCGACAAGCAGATCACGCTGCCGGGCATCGGCTCCTACTTGGCGCTCGCCATCTCGGGCGAGAATCTCCACGCGGTCGGCTGGGCGATCCTCGCCATGGTGATCGTCATCGGCTGCTACGACCAGCTCATGTTCCGACCGCTGGTCGCCTGGTCCGACAAGTTCCGCTTCGAGACCGTGGTGGGCGAGACCAAGCCCGAATCCTGGCTTCTGAACCTGGTCAACCGCGCGCGCGTGGTGCAGGCGCTCGCCGCGCCCCTCGGGCGCTTCGTCGACCGGGTGCTCCATCTGCGTTTCGCCGCCGGAAGCGGCTTCGGGCGTGGCACCTGGCGCCGCTTGGCACCCTCGGAGCGCACCCTCGACATCGTCTGGTACATGCTGCTCGGCGTCACCTCGGCCTATTGCCTGCGCGAGCTCGTGGTCTATGTGAGCGCCACCCTCGGCTGGAGCGATTTCTGGACCGCGTTCCGCCTCGGCTGCTACACGCTCCTGCGCGTGATCGTGCTGATCGCGCTCGCGTCCGTCGTCTGGGTTCCGCTCGGCGTCATGATCGGGCTCCGGCCGCGTTTGGCCGAGAAGGTGCAGCCGATCGCCCAATTCCTCGCCGCCTTTCCCGCGAACCTGCTCTACCCGGTGGCCGTGTTCCTGATCGTGCACTTCAAGCTCAACGTCAACATCTGGCTGAGCCCGCTCATGATCCTCGGGACCCAGTGGTACATCCTGTTCAACGTGGTGGCCGGCGCCTCGGTGTTCCCGACCGACTTCATCGAGGCGGCGAAGAATTTGCGCGTGCGCGGCTGGCTCTGGTGGCGCAAAGTGGCGCTGCCCGGGATCTTCTGTTACTACGTGACGGGCGCGATCACCGCGACCGGCGGGGCGTGGAACGCGAGCATCGTCTCCGAGGCGGTGAGCTGGGGCAACACCAAGCTCACGGCCGCCGGGCTCGGCGCCTACATCGCCGAGATGACCGAGAAGGGCGATTATCCCCGCATCGTGCTCGGCATCGCGGTGATGTCGCTGTTCGTGATCCTGTTCAATCGCCTCCTGTGGCGCCCGCTTTACGAATTCGCGGCGCGCCGGCTGCGGGTCGATTGAGGCGCGGGTTCGCCCGCGCCGCGGCGCCATATATAGAGTGAGGGTTTCGCCATGGCCGTGACCGATCTTGCCCCCTCCGCACCGCCCGGCAGCGCCGCGGCCTCGTTGCTCGAGGTGCGGCGGGTGCGCCACGCCTTCCGGCGCCCGGGCGGCGGCGAGCAGCTCGCCCTCGACGACATCAATCTGAGCCTACGCGAGGGCGAGATCGTCGGTCTTCTCGGCCGCTCGGGCTCGGGCAAATCGACCCTCCTGCGCATCATCGCGGGCTTGATCCACCCGACCGACGGCGAAGTGCTCTACCGCGAGAAGCCGTTGGACGGGCCGGCCGAGGGCATCGCGCTCGTGTTCCAGACCTTCGCGCTCTTCCCCTGGCTCACCGTGCTCGAGAACGCCGAAATCGGCCTCGAGGCGCGCGAGCTGCCCGCCGACGAGACGCGGCGCCGCGCCCTCGCGGCGATCGACCTGATCGGCCTCGACGGCTACGAATCGGCCTATCCGCGCGAGCTCTCGGGCGGCATGCGCCAGCGGGTCGGCTTCGCGCGCGCCCTCGTGGTCGAGCCCAACATCCTCCTCATGGACGAGCCCTTCTCCGCCCTCGACGTGCTCACCGCCGAAACGCTGCGCACCGACTTCCTCGATCTCTGGATGGAGCGGCGCATGCCGATCAAGTCGGTGGTGCTGGTGACCCACAATATCGAGGAGGCGGTGTTCATGTGCGACCGCGTGCTGCTTTCGGGCTCGAGCCCGGGGCACATCGTGGCCGAGGTCAAGGTGCCGTTCGCCCATCCTCGCAACCGGCTCGACGCCGCCTTCCGCCAGATGGTCGACGACATCTACGCCAAGATGACCGCGCGCCCGGCACCCGCCCCCGGCATGGCGGGGAAGGCCGCGACCCTCGGCATGTTCGACAAGCTGCCCCACGTCTCGACCAACCTGCTCTCCGGCCTCATGGAGACCGTGGCGGCCGCCCCCTACAACGGCCACGCCGACCTGCCCGCGATCGCCGCCACCAACCAGCTCGAGGTCGACGATCTGTTCCCGGTCGCCGAGGCCTTGCAGATCCTCGGCTTCGCCGAGCTCGCTCAAGGCGACATTCAGCTGACCCAACGCGGCACCGTGTTCGCCGGCGCCGAGCTCGAGCTGCGCAAGAAGATCTTCGCCGAGCAGCTGGTGCGCTCGATCCCGTTCGCGGCGCACATCAAGCGCGTGCTCGACGAGCGCCCGGGCCATCGGGCGCCGCGTATCCGCTTCGAGACCGAGATCGAGGACCATCTCGCCGAGGAGGACGCGCACAACACGCTGCGCGCGATCATCAGCTGGGGCCGCTACGCCGAGCTCTTCTCCTACGACGACGACGCGGAGATGTTCAGCCTCGAGAACCCGGGGGCGTAGAGCGTCGCTCAGGGCCGCTGCCAGACGACGATGCCTTCGCCGTCGTAAGCGGAAATATAGATTTCCTCAACGTGACGGGCCAGGTTGTCGACGAACGGATTCCCCACGACATGGTCGGCGGGTATCGCCGAGGCCGCGACGTCGATCGGCGCGAATGCCCCGATGACGAGAAAGCTCGATCCGGCGCAGAAGGTGCCCGCAATTGAGCTCGGATTTATCTCGGCCTTACGCACGAAAAAGTGCGTGGCGATGCCGTTGAAGAAATGCTCTTCCGTAATTTTGTCTGCTACCCGATCGCCGGGGCTTATGCCCCACGCGTCTTGAACCACGAAGACCGCGCTCGGCGCCGCGTCGGCCAAGGTTGTCACGCGCTGGCCGAGCCATGTCGACGTATCCTTCCAATGGAGGAGGCCACCGGTGCGAAACTCAGTTGCACGTGGCAGGCTCACACCTTCGGGAAGCGGAGCGAAGGTTGTCCCGCCGGAAGGAAGCACCGCCAACATCGCTGGAGCCAACCCCGCGTGCTGGTCGAGATTATGGACAACGTATTGGACGCCGGCCGCGCCGAGCGGAAGCTCCTTCAAGATTGTCATGGCCGGCTCCTCATGCTGTCAACTCGACGCGACCGTCGGGATACCAGCGGTATTGGGGGCCATTTTTGAAGGGCCGATAATCCCAGTGGGGCGGCACCGGCGGCGGGTGATCCGTATCCGGGTGCAGGCTTCCGCCGGTTTTCGGATCGACCCATGCGCCGTTTGAATCACCCGGTTGGCTCCCAGGTCCTCCCTTCCAAATCCAACCCGGCCCCGGCGGCACCGTCGGGTCGGTCGGGAACTCGGGGAATGGCGGGTCGATTGTAACCGGTGGCTCTTCTAGAAGTATAGATTGAGTGATTGCTCGCCGTACGGCCCGTCTTTGCTGCGGGCTGCCCGTGTGTCGTCGGCCGGCGACGAACCCTCGATTGTGGCGTTACTTGTACCCTCGCCGGTCCATTGGCCGCCGTCGGGATTGCCCGCGGGCACGCGCGGCTGGTCGGGACTGTATTTGCGCGCGGCCTGTACCGCACGCGCCTCGCGCGCGAGCATCTTGCGCAGCTCGATGTCGGCATTCTCGAGGCGCAATGCCGCCGCCGCGTCGGGCAGCGGCTCGATTTCCGCCTGCACCAGCGCGATGAGCGCGAGCGTGACGTCGCCCGCATCGAGGGCGCGCGCGACCGTGCGAAGGCTGCCCATGATGCGCCCGCAATCGACCTCGAATCCGTAGCCCTTGCCCAGCACATGATCGAGCATCGCCTCCGGGCGCGGCGCGAAGCGCAGCCTTCCGTCCGCACCGGCGCGACGCTCGACCAGCGCCGTGCCGGGACCGAGATAAGCGCCATCGCCGTCGAGACAGGGATGGCGCCCATCGCCGCCGGGTTGCGCCAAGCGGTAACGCCTGAATGGCAACATGAGTGCTCCGTCCTCTCGGGCGTGGCGCGCCAGCGCTCCCTCGCGACGCCGCATCGGTCGAGGCGAGCGCCGTCCCCGGGCGCGACGCCGTCGACCTTTACGGACGCTCGAAGGCGCCGCCCCCGCGTGCCGCGGTTACCAGACGCCGATGCGCTTCGGGTTCTTCTGCGCCTGCTTGATGAGCGCGAGCGTATCGCCAGCGTCGATCTCCGGCGCGGCGGCACCGTTGGCACCCAGATCGGTGCCCTTCTCGATCATCTTGAGCTTGCCCTTGGGCTCGACGGGCTGCGCCTCGAGGGTCGCGAGGCGCGTCTCGAGCGCCGCGATCGCGGCCAGGGCCTCGCCGTGCTTGGCCTTGATCGCGGCGAGCTGCGCCTCGTGGGCGCTGCGCATCTCGGCAAAGGCGCTTTCGCGCTCGTCGAGGCGCTTCGCGAGCTCGGCCCGGTGCAGCCGGTCGCGCCGCGCGAGCATCTGCGTCAAGGCGCCCACATGGGCGTTTCCCGCCTTGCCGTCGCACGCGGCCCCGAGCGCCGCCGCGAGATCGTGCACCGATTGGACCGCGGCGAGGTCTGTCCCAGCACCCGACGCGTTTTCCGCCGCGGCATTTTTCGGCTTGCGGCGCGCGCTTGCCGAGGGCTTGGACGGCGTCGCACTGGAATCGATATCGGTGCCGGTATCGGCGTCGGCGATCGCCTCGTCCTCGTCGTCCTCCTCGAGCGCCGACGCCAAGGCCGCGAGGGCCGCGCGTACGGCTGGCGACAAGGGCTTGCCGCCCGCGCTTGCATCCTCGAGGCTCGAGGCGCCGAGGGTCGCGCGCAATTCTGCCAGGAGACGCGGCAGGGCGCTCGCGGGTCCGACGGCGCCCTCGAGGTCGATCGGCGGACCGAACACGCCCTCCGTGAGGCCGGCATCGGTTTGCGGCGCGCTGCCGTCGCTCGCAAGCGCGTCGCCGATCGAACCGTTGGCGGGCGATGCATCTGCCTTGCCCAGAGTCTCTTGGCCGCTCGGCGCGGTTGAAGCCGGCGTATTGGCGCTCGGCGACGCGGCCGCGCGCGCGGCGATACAACGCGCCGCCTCGGCCTTCGCCACATGGGCGTGGCCGGCGATGCCGCAATCCCAAATCTGGCGCGGCTGGACCGGTGCGGCGCCGTCGGCGTGCCCGGCGTCCGAAGAGGCGCCCCGGTCCGCCCGTGCATCCGCCGTCTCGCCTCCCGTCCTGAAGCTCCGCTCCTCGACCGAGCCGTCGGTCTTGATCACCGAAAAGGTGGCGCTCGGAATGCAGGGATTGTCGACCAGCGAGACCTCGATCGGCTCGGCCGTATAGCGCGTGAGCGCGGGCTCGTCCGCGTCCGGCCAGCGCTCGACGTAATTGCCGCCGATCGAGAAACCGGTATAGACGCCCTCGACCACTTTGAGCCATTCCGCGTCGTCGACCACCTTGCCGACCGCCTCGATGCGCTTCCCCGCATCGTCGAAACTGAGCCGGCTCAGCTTGCCCGCCGCGATCGCGCCGTGCATGGCGCGCAGATTGCCCACCGACTTGCCGTCGGTCGCGCGCGCGATCTCGCCCGACCATTGCTCGAAATAGGGCTTCGAGCTCTCGTAGTCGAACAGCTCGCCCGCCTTGTCCGGGATCTCCTCCGCGATCGTGCCGTAGACCAGACGCTGTGCCGCGTCGACCTTGGTGATGGGAACGAAGAGTTGCATCGACATTGCCATTGCCTCCTGTGCTGAGAGCCGGCCTCGGCCGGCGCTATGGATGCGGCAATCGGGGCGCCGGCGCCGGTGCCGGCCGCCCTCGGGCACCGGCGCTTGCAGTTGCTTTACAGAATTTTTTCTCAATTATACCGAGCACGCGGCGGGCGCGCGAGAGGCATCCGGCGGCACCGGCAAAAATGCCACTCTGGGTTGCGTGCGCCAAAGGACGGGTGTGCCGACCGCGTCGACGCGGCGGATCGCGGTGTTCAGGCCTCGGGCGCCGAGCGCGCGCTTCGACCCTTCCCCATTAAAGATCGGGCGAACTCGAGATCGGGCATGGCGAGCGCGCGCGCGAGAATGCGGTCGATGAGGTGCTGTCGCGGATTACCCCGGTGTGCGGTCCGAAGTGGGCGGATCGCCATGAATGACGATCAACGGGTCCGGCCGGCGCGAGATGGTCATCGATTCGTATCCATTCCGTCGGCGGATCAATGAGATCGAGTGATCGTTATCGAATATGAGCTTGAGCTCGTCGTCCGAGACGACTTGCACGTCGCGGACCTTATGTCCGATCACGGCCTGCGCGGTCATAATCAATTTGCGCGACCCGTTCGCGTCATATGTCGTTTTCGTCCCCGTCGTCGGATCGTAATGATCGAACTCCGAGGTCAAGGCGACCATAATATTACGATCGAACCGGAATTGGACGTCGTAGGGGCCGATGAAGATTGACCCGAGCGAGGCGCCCTTGAAGAAGTCGTATTCGTCGCGCTGTTTAAAGCCCAAGTCTTCCATGGCGCCCTCCGGCTGCAACCTTATAGGGCTATTCAACTGCGGGGGGAAGCGCGTCGCGCGGAATTTTTGGATTCATGGGCCCTGGATTTCCGCCGTAGCCGCCTCTGCCCCCGTCGCCAACGGGTGGAATGGTAATGCGCGGTTGCTCCGAGGGTCGTGCGCTCGATGGACTGCCCGACGCGGTAGAGCCCGAGTCCGAGCCAGCCCGGGCGGCTAGTCGATGACGATCACGCCCTGCGGCGTGTTGATGGTCATCGATTCATGACCGTCGTTCCTGCGGAAAACGGTCAATGTATTTTTGTTTCCGAACGTCAGCCTCAATTCGTCGTCCGACACGATCTCGGTGCCGGTAACCGGGACTTCCAACAGCGTGTACGCCGTGAAATCTTCCGCAGGTCCCTCGACGTCGTAGCGCGCAATCTTCGCCGTGGCTGCGCAACAATGGTCGAAGACGGTATTCGAATTAATATCGGAATATTCCGTCGATGTGAAAACGAAGCAGACCGTGAACTTGTTCACTTGAATCTGCGAAACATAGGTGCCGACAAAATGATTATAGTTCAACGCCTGGGCAAAACCGGGCACGTCGAATTCGTCAATGAAATTCCCTGCCGTCCCAAATCACCGTACCCGCACGATTATCGTGACCGCTATACGACAGAATCCGATGCACGCCGTGATCCTTCTCGGGAAGTATGGTGAAATCGGCGATTCCGTCGTCGAATGAGCCCATCAGGCGCCATTGGTTTCCGACTTTCTTTAATACGCGTACTTCGCACCCGACCGTGCCACAGGTGCCGAAGTCCTGGCCCTCTTGGAAAATTGCCTCCGGCTGGCCGTCATCGTCGATATCCGCGAACGCGCCTCCGAGATCGTCGAGTGGAATCGCCCTCTTTTCGATGTCCTGATACCACTTGGTGAGATAAGGGTCGTTCAGGTAATACGCCTCCGCGATCTGCAACAACTCGGGCGTCAGCGGTTTGATGAAGCGCACTTGATGGCCGCTATCTTCCGCCGAGCCGACCCCAAGAAGGCAAAGCCATACGAGCAAAGCGAAGCCCAAGGCAATATATCCTCGCCGGGCTATGACTTGAGATCGCACGTGGCGCCTCTTCCGATCGCGGCCGAGACGGGGCACCGCACTCAATCCATTGTCGATATCCCGATTGATGCGTCAATCGAAATTTACACCTCAGCGAGAAATTTAACGGTGAGTACGACGAGCCGGTATGGGCTACCGCTCGGCTCGACATTCCGCTTTGACCTCAGCGAATCCGCCCGAGCAGATCGGCCTCGGCGTTTCGTCGATTTTCGAAATCTGTCCCCTTATAGCTTTGCGACGCCCATTCGCGTAGGACTGATTCAGCGGCCGCCCAATTTTGCGCGATTGCCGCCTGCCAGAAGTTTCGGGCATAGCTGTTGTTTGGGCCACCAAATGTCGGCCCCCATTGCATCGCGACATCGACGATCGCTGTTTGCGCCTCGGGTGGCATATCGTCGAACTGCACGCCGTTCGGGCCAACGGCGCCATTGTACTGATCGCGAAGCGCACTCAAATTGTGCGTCGTCACGGCTTCGGTCAAGGCGTCGGCCTCGTCCGGCGTGAGCGTCAAGGGATCGCTGTCGAGCGCCTCTTGCGCGTCGCTTCCCTTGAGGCCGAGATAGGGCTCAAGCTTCGCCTCCAACTCGTCGGACAGGCCGAGCCGGTCGAGGTCGCCTTGGTTCATCGAGCCGAGGTCGACTCCGGTCGCGACCGTGACGCCGCTGCTCGCGGAAGGGAGACCATCCCTCCCTTTGACCGTATACCCATCGAGACTCGTGCCCTCTTGCTGCGCGATGAAGTTCCAGTCGACGCCGTCGGTCTTTCCGGGCGCCGTCGGGCCGGCCGCGACCTCAGTCCCATCGTTGGCGATGCCGATATCGGCTTGAGCGACTAGCACGCCGACGTTTCCGTCGCTCGTCGCGCCGTCAACGTGACCGTCGCCGTCATCGCCGCCGTTGCCGTTCCCATCGCCCTCGCTGGTCCACCACTGGCCGCCGCCGGTCTGGCCTGACGGCACGCGCGGCTAGTCGGGGCTGTATTTGAGCGCTTTGCCGTTGATCGCACCTGCCGAGCCCGGTCCGAGCGGATAGGGCTGGAGCCCCATCACCGCGTTGCCGTAGCCGATGGGGGCCAATCCGAGCGAGGTGCGCACCTCGTCCACCGACTTGACGCCGGTCGAGACGTAGATTTGGTCGATCCCGGCCTGCGCCGCAGGGTCGAGCTTGCGCGCCTCCGCCCCGCCCCATTAAAGATTGGGCGAACTCGAGATCGGGCATGGCGAGCTCGCGCGCGAGGA
>DATJLQ010000039.1:0-8044 GCA_035509415.1 Alphaproteobacteria bacterium | reverse complement strand
ACTAGCGGCCGCTCGAGCTCCAGACCTCGTGCATCAGCGTCTTCACCGGCATCGAGAAGGTGACGCCGACGAGCTCGGTGCCCGGATTGTACGAGCCGAACACCTGGCCCATCGACATGTGGTGGAAGCCGACGCCCACGCGCATGTCGTTGTCGAAGCGGTACTGGAAGTCGAAGCCCGAGCGGAACACGACCGGGCTGCCGAGGTTCTTCCCGTTCATGCGCGCGTAGCCCACGGCGGCGAAGCTCGGCGTGATGATGATCCGGCGGCCCCAATAAGTGTCGAGCCGGATGCCGCCATAGCCCCAGAAGCTGTCCTTGCTGTCGCCGTAGGCGCCGAGGAACGGCTTGAACTTCCACCAGAAGCTGCCGAAGCGGTATTCGAGGCCGAATTCGTTCGACGGGGCGACGTTCTCGATCGGATCGAAGCGGCCGCCCTCGACCGAGACGAAATCGGGCTCGGCCTTGGTGGGCGTGGGCACGAACATCGACTCGCCGAGGAGGAGCACGCTCCCCGCCACGATCGCGTCGACCACTTCGTCGGCCGCTTCCGCCGGGCGCGCCAACGCCCCCGCTCCGATTGCGGCCAGTGCCGCAACGAGCCCGACCGACACCCCTAGGCGACGCATGCGCCGTTCCCCTGTTCTGTTCTTGACGACGGCGGCCCATCTTAGCCAAGTCCCCGGGTCCCGCAAGCTTATCCGTGGAAATCGGCGCGGATTTCTTGTAAGTCCCAGGGCGCGATGATACGCGCCCGAGCCGCCCAAACATGACACTTCGCTTGCGCGACGGCGCGCTGCTGGCCCTGTTGTGCGTGGCGCTCTATCTGCCGGGGCTCACCACGCTGCCGCCTTTCGACCGCGACGAGCCGCGCTTCGCCGAGAGCGCGCGCCAGATGCTGGCGAGCCGCGATTTCGTCGACATCCGCTTCCAGAACGAGGCGCGCCTCAACAAGCCGGTCGGTATCTACTGGCTCCAGGCGGCGAGTGCGGCGATCTTCTCCCACGGGCCGGACGACCGGCGCATCTGGCCCTACCGGCTGCCTTCGACCCTCGCCGCGACCGCTGCGGTGCTGCTCACGGCCGCGACCGGCGCCGCCCTTTTCGGGCGCTCCGCGGGGCTGGGCGCGGGCCTCCTCATGGCGACCTGCCTTTTGCTCGGCATCGAGGCGCGCCTCGCCAAGACCGACGCAACCCTCCTCGCCTTTACTTGCCTTGCTCAGTTTTGCCTCGCCCGCGCCTATCGCGCGCGCGCGTCGCCCGACCCGCCGGGCCGCGCCAACGCCGCCCTCTTCTGGGCCGCCCTCGGCGCGGGTGTCATGATCAAGGGGCCGATCATCCTCATGGTGAGCGGCCTCACGGCCGCGGGACTGGCGCTCCTCGAGCGCAGCGGACGTTGGCTCGGGCGCTTGCGTCCCTGGCCCTATTTCCTCTTGACGCTCGCGATCGTGCTCCCTTGGGGCATCGCGATCATGATCGCGACCAAGGGCGCCTTCCTCGAGCAATCGGTGGGGCGCGACCTGCTCGGCAAGGTCGCGGGGGCGCAGGAATCCCACGGGCTCTTTCCCGGCTTCTTCCTGGTGTCGTTCTGGGCGACCTTCTGGCCGGGATCGCTGCTCGCGGGCCTCGCGGTGCCCTGGGTGTGGCGCCATTGGCGCGAGGCCGAGGTGCGTTTCTGCCTCGCCTGGCTGGTGCCGAGCTGGCTCGTGTTCGAAGCGGTGCCGACCAAGCTCCCGCATTACACGCTGCCGCTGTTCCCGGCGATCGCCATCCTCGCCGCGCGCGCGGCCCTCGAGCCCTGGCCGGAATTCGAGCGTCCGCGTTGGCGCGTCGCCTTGCGCGTCCTCGTCGTCGGCTGGATGGCGCTCACGGCCGGGATCTGCCTCCTGCTGCCGCTTTTGCCAGCGGCACTCGAGCAGCGCATCGACGGGGTCGCCTGGGCGCTTGCCGCGATCCTGCTGCTGCTCTATGGAGCGGCGCTCCGCTTCTATCGCCGGGGGCAACGCAAGCCGGCCCTCGCGGCCCTCATCGCGGCGACCCTCCTCTTCTCCGGCACGCTCTACGATTGGGTCCTGCCGCGCCTGAGCGAGATCTGGATCAGCAGCCGGGTCGCGGCGGCGGTCGCGCGCGCGTCGCCCTGCCCGACGCCCGATCTCGTCTCGGCCGGCTACAGCGAGCCGAGCCTCGTGTTCCTGGTGGGGCCGCAGATCGCGTTCGGCGACGGGCGCGATGCGGCCAGCGCCTTGATCGCCGACAAGTGCGCGCTCGCCCTGGTCGACGCGCCCTTCGCGAGCGGCTTCGCGGCGACGCTCGCCGCGGCGCATGTGGCCGCCCGGCCGGTGGGCGAGATCGACGGGCTCAACCTCGCGCGCGGGAAGCGGGTCCACTTGACGCTTTACGCGCGCGTTCCCGGGCCGGCCCCGTGAGCGGCCCCCAGCCATTTGCGCGCGCTGTCGCGAGCGGCTATATAGGCGGCAGCGCGCCGACCGGCCGGCGCCCGGTGCCCATGGCGACGACGTGACCCGATCCATTTCCTTCCGCGCCTCAGCGCTCCGCACGGCCTCGGGGCGCGCAGCGCTCGCGCTCGTCGTGGCGCTGCTCGCGGCGCTGCCCTGGCCGCGCGCGCTCGCGCAGAACTTCACCGAGAGCATCGCCGCCGTGGTCAACGACCAGGTGATCTCGAAATTCGATCTCGACGGGCGGCTCCGCCTCGTGATCGTCTCGACCGGGCTCCAGGACACGCCCGAGACGCGCCAGCGCCTGACCGCGCCGGTGCTCCACGCGCTCATCGACGAGACGCTCGAGCAGCAGGAGGCGAAGCGCCTCAACATCACGGTCAGCACCAAGGAGATCGAGGACGCGATCGGGCGCATCGCCGCGCGCAACAACATGAGCAAGGACCAGTTCCACGAGCTCCTGAAGCGCAACGACATCCCGCTCGCGGCCCTCGTCGAGCAGGTGCGCGCGAGCCTCGCCTGGCACAAGGTGGTCGAGCAGCGCATCCAGCCGACGATCGAGATCGGCGACGACCAGGTCGACGATTACCTGAAGCGCCTCAAGGCGGACGAGAACAAGCCGCAATACCATCTCGAGGACATTTTCCTCGGCGTCGATTCGCCGCGCCAGGCCGACGACGTGAAGCGCACGGCCGATCGCCTCGCCGAGCAGATCAGGACCGGCGCCAATTTCGCCGCGGTCGCGCGCCAGTTCTCGCAAAGCGCCACGGCGGCGAGCGGCGGCGATCTCGGCTGGGTCGAGCAGGGCGCGCTCGATCCCGACCTCGAGGCCGCGGTCTCGAAGCTCAAGCCGGGCCAGGTGTCGGACCCGATCCGCACGGTCACCGGCTATCACATAGTGCGCCTCCTCGACGAGCGCGTCGGCGTCACCGCCGCCGATCCCAACAAGGCCGAGCTCACCATCGAGCATTTCTTCCTGCCCGGCCCGCCCAACGCGACGCCGCGCGACCTCGACAGCCTGCGCTCGGTCGCGCAATCGGTCGCCGAGACGGCGACGAGCTGTCCCGATTTCCTGGCCTTGAAGAAGGCGCTGCCGGACGCGAAGACCGTGCTGCCCGAGCGTTTGACCGCGGCCGACCTGGCGCCGGTCCTGCGCGCGGTGGCGCTCAAGCTTCCGCTCAACAAGGCGAGCGAGCCGATCACGCTCAACGGCGGCATTTTCGTCATGATGGTGTGCAGCCGCTCGGGCGAAGGCGGCCTGCCGACCGCCAACCAGGTGCGCGAGCGCCTCGGGCTCGAGAAGCTCGACCTCCTCACGCGGCGCTACCTGCGCGATTTGCGCCAGGAAGCCTTCATCGACGTCCGGGTATGAGCGCCCAGCGCCGCGCACTTGGGGCAGCGCCCGCGCCGCTCGCGATCACCATGGGTGAGCCCGCCGGCATCGGCGGCGAAATCCTGCTCGCGGCCTGGCGCGCACGCGCCGAGCACGCACTTCCGCCCTTCTTCGCGATCGACGATGTGGACCGGCTCAAGGCGCTCGCGCGCCGGCTCGGCCTCGCGGTTCCGGTCGAGCTCGTGACCGAGCCTGAGGCGGCACGCGAGCTGTTCGCGACAGCGCTGCCTGTACTGCACGAGCCGCTGGTCGAGGAGGTGGCGCCCGGCCGGCCCAAGGGGGCCAATGGCAGCGCCGTGCTCGCCTCGATCCGGCGCGCGGTCGACCTCGCGCGCGCGGGCGAGGCGGGTGCGCTCATAACCAACCCGATCCACAAGAAGAGCCTCTACGATGCGGGCTTCCGCTATCCGGGCCATACCGAATACCTCGCGGCCCTTGTCGAGAGCGCGTCCGAGCCCGTGATGATGCTCGCCGTACCAGGCCTGCGCGTGGTGCCGGTGACGATCCACTTGGCACTCGCCGAAGCCCTCGCGCGGCTCACGACCCGCGCCATCGTCCATTGCGGCACTGTGACCGCGGCGTCGCTCGCGCGCGACCTCGGCATCGCGCGGCCGCGCCTCGCGGTCGCAGCCCTCAATCCCCATTCGGGCGAGGAAGGATCGATGGGGCGCGAGGAGATCGAGATCATCGCCCCCGCGATCGAGACGCTGCGCGGCCAAGGCATCGAGACGCTCGGCCCGCTCCCGGCCGACACGCTGTTCCATCCCCGCGCGCGCCAGCGCTACGACGCGGTGCTGTGCATGTACCACGACCAGGCGCTGATCCCGCTCAAGACCATCGATTTCGAGCACGGCGTCAACGTCACCCTCGGCCTTCCCTTCGTGCGCACCTCGCCCGACCACGGCACCGCGTTCGACATCGCGGGCGAGGGCCGCGCGAGCCCGGCGAGCCTGATCGCGGCGATCGCACTCGCGGGCGAGATGGCGACACGGCGCGCCACGGCCGGGGCGCTGAAGCCCGCCCTTGCGTGACGCGCCGAGCCTCCCGCCGCTGCGCGACGTGATCGCGCGCCACGGGCTCGCGGCACGCCGCTCGCTCGGGCAGCATTTCCTTCTCGACCTCAATCTGACGCGCCGCATCGCGCGCGCGGCGGGCGATCTGGCAACTGGGACCACGATCGAGATCGGCCCCGGCCCGGGCGGCCTGACGCGCGCGTTGCTCGAGCTCGGCGCATCCCGCGTGGTCGCGATCGAGCGCGACGCGCGCTGCGTGGCGGCGCTCGGCGAGCTCGCCGCTTCCTATCCGGGCCGGCTCGAGATCGTGGACGGCGACGCGCTCGCGATCGACGCGGCGGCGCTGGGGGCCGCACCGCGGCGCATCGTCGCCAATCTCCCCTACAACATCTCGACCGCCCTCCTCGTGCGCTGGCTCACCGATCTCGCGCGCGACCCGCGCACCTATGAGAGCTTGACCCTCATGTTCCAACGCGAGGTGGCCGAGCGGCTCGCGGCCAAGCCGCGCTCGAAGGATTACGGGCGCTTGAGCGTGCTCGCCCAATGGCTGTGCAAGGTCGAGCTTTGCTTCAACATCTCGAAGGAGGCCTTCACGCCGCCGCCCAAGGTGACCTCGACGCTCGTGCGCCTCGTGCCCAGGCCCGAGCCGCTTGCGCCCGCGCGCCTCGAGGCTCTCGAGGCCGTCACCGCCGCCGCCTTCGGCCAGCGGCGCAAGATGCTCCGCGCGAGCTTGAGGTCGCTCGGTGTCGATGTGGCAATGCTGCTCGCGGGTGCCGGCTTGCCGGATACCGCGCGCGCCGAGGAGATTGCGGTCGAAGGTTTCTGCGCGTTGGCGAGGGGATACGCCGCGGCGCGGTGACTCGCCGCGTCCGGTCATTCGCATCCTTCGAGACGCCCGCTTCCGCGGGCTCCTCAGGATGAGGTCGGAACCGGTTGTCTCGCGCTCAAAACGCGCCGAGCGCCTTGTCCCGAGGAGCCGCCGCTCGGCGGCGTCTCGAAAAACGAGGTCCCATGGGGCGACCGCCCTACTGCCCTTCCCTCAGCCCCTTCACGAAATCGACCAGGCCGATCTGGCGCGCGCGCTTCAAGCGCTCGGCCTGGAGAATCGCCTCGACCTGCGCGACGCTGGTCTCGAGCTCGCGGTTGATCACGATGTAGTCGTATTCGGGCCAGTGGCTCATCTCGTCGGCGGCCTTCGCCATGCGCTCCGCGACCACCTTGGCACTGTCCTGGGCGCGGCTCTTCAAGCGCCGCTCGAGCTCGGCCGTGGTGGGCGGCAGCACGAACACGCTGACGAGGTCGCTCCGCGCCGATTGGCTCAGCTGCTGGGTCCCCTGCCAGTCGATGTCGAACAGCACATCGCGCCCGGCGGCGAGCGCCGCCTCGACCGGCGCCTTCGGCGTGCCGTAATAATGATCGAACACCTTGGCGCTTTCCAACAGCTCGCGCCGGTTGCGCATCTCGCCGAACGCCACCGGATCGATGAAACGGTAATCGACGCCCTCGACCTCGCCCGGCCGGCGCGGCCGCGTCGTGACCGAGACCGACATGGTCAGGTTCTTGTCGCGCTCGAGGAGCCGGCGCGCGATCGTGGTCTTGCCCGCCCCCGAGGGCGAAGAGAGCACGAGCATGAGCCCGCGCCGCTTGATCTCGGGCGCGCTCATCGCATCCCTCGCGCGGGCCGAGCGCTATTCCACATTCTGCACCTGCTCGCGGAACTGCTCGATCGCCGCCTTGAGGTCGAGCCCCGTGCGGGTCAGCGCGAGGTCGGAGGATTTCGAGCACAGCGTGTTGGCCTCACGGTTGAATTCCTGGCACAGGAAATCGAGCCGCCGCCCGACCGCGTCGCCGCTGCCGATGAGCTCGCGCGCCGCCGCGATGTGGGCCCCGAGCCGGTCGAGCTCCTCGCGCACGTCGGCCTTGGCCGCGAGCAGCACCGCCTCCTGATTGAGCCGCTCCTCGGAGAAGCCCGAATGGGATTCGAGCAACGCCGCGATCTGCTCCTTGAGGCGCGCACGTACGGCGTCGGGCCGTGCGGCCGCGGCGCGTCCCGCCTCCGCCACCAGCTGCGCGATGCCGTCGAGCTGGCTGATGAGGATCGCCGCGAGGCGCGCCCCTTCGGCCGCCCGCGCCTCGGCGAGCGCTTCGACCGCGCGCTCGAACGAGGCCTCGAGTGCCTTGTTGCGCCGCTCGGCCGCGTCCTCGTCCTCGGCATCGTCGACCGGCTCGACGACGCCGCGCACGGCAAGGAGGGCGTCCAAGCGCGGCGGCGCCGAATCGACCCGGCCCGCGAATTCGGATCCGAGCGCCAAAAGACGCTCGATGAGCGTGCGGTTGATGCGCCAGCTCTCCTCGCCCGCAGCACGGGTGAGCGCGAGCGACGCGGTGAAGGAGCCGCGCTTGAAGCGCTTGTTGAGGCTCGCGCGCGCCGCGGCCTCGAGCCGGTCGTAGCCCGAGGGCGTGCGGAAGCGGATGTCGAGCGCGCGGCCGTTGACGCTCTTGAGCTCCCAGGTCCAGCCGAGGCCGCCATCGTGCCCGGCCGCGCGGGCAAATCCCGTCATGCTGGAAAACGTCAAATTCCCCCCTCAGCTTGCCGTCGGGCGGCGGGGCGCCACTATATCTGGCGCGACACGAGGCAACAAGCGGCCATCGCCTCCAGCCTGACCCTCCCGCTAGCGGCGCGAGCTTGTATAGTCGCGCGGTCGAGAGTTTCCACGCGCTTGTCAGCGAACCGACCCGGAGACGCACCCATGAAGCGGCCGCCAGGCGCGCGCCACGTCCTCATCACCGGCGCCTCGAGCGGCCTCGGCGAGGCGTTGGCCCTCGCCTATGCCGAGACGGGCGTGCGGCTCGCCCTTTCGGGGCGCGACGCGGTGCGCCTCGAGCGCGTCGCCTTCGCCTGCCGCGAGCGCGGTGCCCGCGCCGCGAGCGCCGTGGTCGACGCGACCGACGCGGACGCGATGCGGAGCTGGATCGAGACCCAGGACGAGGCCTTGCCCCTCGACCTCGCGATCGCGAACGCGGGCATATCCGGCGGCACCAGTGGTGCTGGCGACAGCGTCGAGCAGGTGCGGCGCATCTTCGCGACCAACATCGCGGGCGTCGTCAACACGATCGAGCCGGCGGCGAAGCGCATGGTCGCGCGCGGGCGCGGCCATCTGGCGCTCATGAGCTCGCTCGCCTC
>DATJLQ010000038.1:0-10632 GCA_035509415.1 Alphaproteobacteria bacterium | reverse complement strand
GAGGCGAGCGCCGCATCGAGCACGTGCGACGCGACCTCGGAAGCGGGCGGCTTCGAGATGAGGACGATGATGCGCGTCTCGGGATCGCGCGCGAGGAGCTTGATCCCTTGCAGCATCGAGAGCCCGCCGACCGCGGCGTGGAGATCGCGCCCGCCGGTGCCGATCGCCTGGGAAATGCCCTCGCCCCAGCGGTCGACGAGGCAGGTCACCTGCTGAAGCCCGGTGCCGGAGGCACCCACGACGCCGACCGAGCCGCGTTTCACCACGTTCGCAAAACACAAGGGCACGCCGTCGACGATCGCCGTGCCGCAATCGGGCCCCATGACCAAAAGATCGCGCGCGTGGGCGAGGCGCTTCAAGGCGACCTCGTCCGCCTCGGAGACGTTGTCGCTGAAGATCATGACGTTGAGCCCGAGCCTCAGCGCCTTCTCCGCCTCGGCCGCGGCGTAATCGCCCGGCGTCGAGACGAGCGCCATGTTGGCGCCGGGCATCTCGTCGAGCCCCATCGCGAGCGAGCGCGCGGGCTCGGCCCGCCTATGACCGCCCGCGGACGGTGTCGGCTTCGAGGCGAGTGCCATCTCCGCCTCGCCCATGGCCGCTTCGAGCGCCGCCCCATCATCGCCCTCGAGCGCGATGAGGAGATCGCTCGGGCCCGCACCCTCGGCGCCGGTGCCGCTCAGGAGCCCCGCCGCGCGTAGCAACTCGAGGTTGTTCTCCGACGCCATCACGGCCGACGCCTGGCGCACGCCCGCGAGCGACGCGAGGCGCGAGGAGAGCTGCATGAGCGAGACCGAATCCCGATAGAGGCTCCGGATCACCTTGACGATACCGGCCATGCTTCAGCCTTCGCTTTCCCGAAATCGACCGCGCATCATCCGAACACCCTCAACCTGAGGAGCCAAGCTGCCATCCTTCGAGACGCTCGCCCTCAGGATGAGGCGGCGGCACGTCTCGAAGGATGCCGCGAGCCAAGGTGCGCGGCGCTTTCCGCCTGACAAGGCGGGGAGCACTTTGTATACTAATTTCAGGCGGCGCCGCGTCGCAAGTCTCGGCGCCCGATTGGAGCGCTTGGGGGTGCTTGGCGCGCATCGCGGGCGCCCGGCAGGATGTTGAGAGGCAGGGTGCTCGGCCCATCCGACAGTTTGGACATTGCCACCCTCGGCGCGCGCTATCGCGCGGCGAGCCTCGATCCCGTGGCACTGGTCGACGCCCTGGTCGAGCGCATCGCGCGCCGCGGCGAGGATGCGGTGTGGATTCATCCGCTCCCGCCTCGCAAGCTCCGTGCCATGGCCGAGGCGCTCGCGAAGGCCGGCCCCAAGGGCAAGCCGCTCTACGGCATTCCCTTCGCGATCAAGGACAACATCGATCTCGCGCGCATCCCCACCACGGCAGGCTGCCCCGATTTCGCCTATGTGCCCAAAGATTCGGCACACGTCGTGGCGAAGCTCGTCGCGGCGGGAGCGCTTCCCGTCGGCAAGACCAATCTCGATCAGTTCGCGACCGGCCTCAACGGCACGCGCTCGCCTTACGGCGTGCCGCTCTCGCCCTTCAACGCCGACTATGTGCCGGGCGGATCGAGCTCGGGCTCGGCGGTTGCGGTCGCGGCCGGGCTCGCGAGCTTCGCGCTCGGCACCGACACGGCGGGCTCGGGCCGCGTGCCGGCGTCGTTCAACAACATCCTGGGCCTGAAGCCGACGCGCGGTCTCTTGAGTGCGGCGGGCGTGGTGCCGGCTTGCCGCTCGCTCGATTGCGTCTCGATCTTCGCGCTCACCGCCGCCGATGCGCGCGCGGTGCTCGACGTGGCCGAGGGCTACGACGCGAACGATCCCTTTTCGCGCGCGCGGCCCGAAGGGAGCGGCCGGCTGCCGCACGCGCTTGCCGGACTGCGCGTGGGGGTCCCGCGCGCGAAGGAGCTTCGATTCTTCGGCGGGAAGTCGGGTCCCGATCTCTTCAAGCAGGCGGTCGCGCGCATCGCGTCCCTCGGCGCCGAGCCGGTCGAGATCGAGCTCGCACCCTTCCTCGAGGCGGCGCGCCTCTTGTACGAAGGCCCCTGGGTCGCCGAGCGCTATGCGGCGGTGGGCGCGTTCGTGCGCAGCCATCCGAAGTCCGTGTTCCCGGTCACGCGCAAGATCATCCTGGGCGGGGCGAAGCCGAGCGCGGCTGACGCTTTCGCGGGCCTCTATCGCCTGCGCGAGCTCGAGCGCGCGACCGAGGCGACCTGGCGCAAGGTCGACGTGCTGCTGACCCCGACCGCGGGGCGCGGCTACAAGATCGCCGAGCTGCGCGCGGACCCGTTGCGCCTCAATGGCGAGCTCGGCTACTACACGAATTTCATGAACCTCCTCGATCTCTCCGCACTCGCGGTGCCCGCGGGGTTCGAGGCGAGCGGGCTTCCGTTCGGCGTCACCCTCGCCGCTCCCGCCTTCGAGGACGAAGCGCTTTTGGCCTTGGGCGCAGCGCTCCATCGCGCGGCGGGTGTCTCGCTTGGCGCGACCGACGCGGCCCTGCCCGCGGAAGCGCCGGCAACGAAGGTGCGAGCGCCCGCAGCCGCGAGCGTGCGCCTCGCCGTGTGCGGGGCCCATATGCAGGGACTGCCGCTCAACCATCAGCTCACCGAGCGCGGCGCCAAGCTCGTGCGTCGCGGCCACACGGCGCGCCATTACCGGCTCTACGCGCTTCCCGGCGGGCCGCCCGCGCGTCCCGGCCTCGTGCGCACGGAGCGCGGCGGCGCCATCGAGGTCGAGATCTGGGACATGCCAGCCGAGCGCTTCGGCGGCTTCGTCGACGCGATTCCGGCCCCGCTCGGCATCGGCACCATCGAGCTCGAGGACGGGAGCTACGTGCGCGGCTTCCTGTGCGAGGGCTACGCGGTCGCGGGTGCGCAGGACATCACGGCGTTGGGCGGCTGGCGCGCCTATCTCGCATCCCACGAGGCGGCGCAGATGCAGCAACAGCAACAATGACTCAACGACAAAAACAAGCGTAGGGAGGCTCAACCGTCGAGACACGGGAGGCCAACATGCTGTCAGTCAAAGCCGAGCCCTACTCCTTCGCGTTCGACCCGGCGAGCTGCGCGCTCGTCATCATCGACATGCAGCGCGACTTCGTCGATCCCGGCGGCTTCGGCGAGGCGCTCGGCAACGACGTCTCGCTGCTCCGGAAGGCGATCGACCCGATCAAGCGTCTCCTCGCCGCCGCGCGCAAGGCGGGCATGCTCGTGATCCATACGCGCGAGGGACACCGGCCCGACCTCGCCGACCTGCCGCCCGCCAAGAAGGCGCGCGGCAAGCTCAAGGCCGGCATCGGCGACAAGGGGCCGATGGGGCGCATTCTCGTGCGCGGCGAGTACGGCCACGACATCATCGACGCGCTCAAGCCAAAGCCGGGCGAGCCGGTGGTCGACAAGCCGGGGAAGGGCGCCTTCTTCGCGACCGACCTCGATTCCATGCTCAAGAACCGCGGCATCAAGCAGCTCATCGTATGCGGCGTCACGACCGAGGTGTGCGTCAACACGACCGTGCGCGAGGCGAACGATCGCGGCTTCGATTGCCTGGTGCCCGAGGATTGCGTCGCCTCCTATTTCCCGGCGTTCCAGAAGGCGGCACTCGAGATGATCAAGGCCCAAGGCGGCATTTTCGGCTGGGTCGGGGATTCGGCCAAGGTGGTCGCGGCCCTCGCCAAGGCGAAGCCGGGCTCGAGCAAGGGCGCTCTCAAGAAGAAGTGACGCGCGGGCGCGCGGCGGCGCGCTCCGTTCCGAAGGTCGCGACCGCATCGAGAAGACCCGCGACGCCGGCGGCGCCAGAGCTCGCGCCGACCGCGAGTGCTGCGTCGCACGCGGCGTCGATCTCGCCATCGGGACGCGCGTGGGCGAGTGCGCCGGCAAGCGTCGCGAGCCGCGCGGAGACCTCGCCCTCCGCGGCCGCATCGAGAAACGCGCGGCCGATCTGGTTCGTCGCGCGCGCGGCGGCGGCGACGTGGCCCGCGAAGCCGACGCGGAACGCGGCGCGTGCGACGCTCCCTTCGAGGCTCCAGAGACCGGCGAGAAAGCCCACGAGATAATCGTCCCCCGCAGGCGTCAGCCCGGGACCGAGGCCGACGAGTCTTGCAATCGCGCGCGCGGCCGCGTCATCGTCGAACCTAAGCGTCGCGTCGGCGAGTTGCGCGATCCGGGTGCGCGCGATGTTTTCGAGCTCGGCGTATTGCGGGTGCGCCTCGAGCTTGCGCCGCGCCACCTCGAGCGCGCGCGCGACGGCCGGCTTCCTCGGGTCGAGCGCCAAATTCGCGATGCCGCAACGCCACGGGCGCGCGGCGCCGAGATCGATCGAAAGCGCCCTGCCCTCGAAGCGCAGCACGCCCGCGCGGCATGCGGCCCGGTCGCCGGCGGCAAGCAGATGCGCGAAGTTGAAACCCGAATGTGCGTCGACGCGCCAGGCGCGCGGATGATCGCCGAGCTCGGCCGCGACCAGCGAGACGAGCGCGCCCGACCCGAGCTCGAGGTTCGCCGCGCGCGCAAAGACGCTCTGCACCGTGCCGTCGAAGCTCGGCCCCGGCACGCCCGCGCCCCGTGAGATCGCCGAAAGCCGCATATTTTCACCATGCGGAACGTCCGCGCCGCCAGTCTATCGCGCGGGCCCAAAATCCCACAGCCCCAAGCTTGCCGAGCGCCGCGAGCGTGCTACCATCGCGCCGCCCGGCGCGCCGGCGCACGAGGCCACGAAGAAAATCCGGAGGAGCGCATGATCATCGACTGCCACGGCCACTACACCACCGCACCCAAGGCGCTCGAGGAGTTCCGCAAGCGGCAGGTGGCGGCGTTCGCGGACAAGTCCAAGCCGCGGCCCAGCATGGCACTCGCGATCGCGGACGACGAGATTCGCGCGAGCCTCGAGGGGGCGCAGCTCAAGCTCCAGCGCGAGCGCGGCACCGACCTCACCATCTTCTCGCCGCGCGCCTCGGCCATGGGGCACCATGTGGGCGACGCCGGCGTGAGCCTCGACTGGTCGAAGCTCTGCAACGACATGATCGCGCGCGTGGTCGGGTTGTACCCCGAGAATTTCGTCGGCGTGTGCCAGCTCCCGCAATCGCCCGGAATCGAGCCCAAGCGCTCGGTCGGGGAGCTCGAGCGCTGCATCCTCGAGCTCGGCTTCGTCGGCTGCAACCTCAATCCCGATCCCTCGGGCGGCAACTGGACCGATCCGCCGCTCACCGACAAATGGTGGTATCCGATCTACGAGAAGATGGTCGAGCTCGACGTGCCGGCCATGGTCCATGTGAGCGCCTCGTGCAACCCGAACTTCCACGCGACCGGCGCCCATTACATCAACGCCGACACCACCGCCTTCATGCAGTTCCTCACCTCGGACCTGTTCAAGGATTTCCCGACGCTCAAATTCATCATCCCCCATGGCGGCGGCGGCGTGCCCTATCATTGGGGCCGTTATCGGGGCTTGGCCCAGGACATGAAGCGCCCGCCGCTCGACGAGCTTTTGCTCGAGAACGTGTACTTCGATACGTGCGTCTATCACTTGCCGGGCATCGAGCTCCTGACCAAGGTCGTGCCGGTCAAGAACATCCTGTTCGCGTCGGAGATGGTGGGGGCGGTGCGCGGCATCGATCCCACGACCGGCCATTTTTACGACGACACCAAGCGTTACGTCGACGCGGTCGCGTGGCTCAGGGATGCGGACCGGCGCGCGATCTACGAAGGCAATGCGCGCCGCGTCTATAGCCGGCTCGATGCGCGGCTCGCGAAGGGTGCGGCGGCCAAACATGCATGAGCGGGCGCGCGTGAGCGGGCGCGCGTGAACGGGCGTATGTGAAAAGACGAGGAGCGAGGAGCGAAGTCATGCCCGAATCCGGTTCCGCCGAGAGCGCCAAGCTCAGCATCGTGCTCGGCACCTATCCCCATACCGAGGCGCTCAAGTCCGGCGCGCTCCGCTCGCCCCGGCTCGCCCTCGACTTCGTCGAGATGAAGCCGACCTTCAGCGCCTTCAAGCCCATGGTGCGCGAGCTGCGCTACGATGCGTGCGAGATGGCGATCGTGACCTTCCTCCAGGCCAAGGCCGCGGGAAAGCCTTTGTTGCTGCTGCCGGCCGCGATGCTGAGCCGGTTCCAGCACGGCCACATGCTCTACAACGCCGAGCGCGGCGCGCTCGGCCCGAGGGACCTCCACGGAAAACGCGTCGGCGTGCGCGCCTTCACCCAGACCACCGGTGCCTGGCTACGCGGCGTGCTCGAGCAAGAATACGGCCTCGATTGGCGCAAGGTCACTTGGGTCACCTTCGAGGACGCGCACGTCGCGGAGTATCGCGACCCGAAGAACGTCGAGCGCGCGCCGGAGGGACAGACGCTCACCGGCATGCTGCTCGCGGGCGAGATCGACGCCTCCATCGGCGAGCTCTCGACCGATGCGCGCCTGAAGCCGCTCATCCCCGAGCCGGACCAGGCGGCCCAAGCCTGGTACCGGAAATACGGCGTGGTGCCGGTCAATCACTACGTGACGATCAGGGAGTCGGTCGCGCGCGCCAAGCCCTGGGTCGCGGGCGAGCTTTATCGGCTTTTGTCCGAGGCCAAGGCGGCGTCGGGCATTGCCAAGCCGGGTGCCATCGACATGTTCCCCTTCGGCTGCGAGGCGAACCGGAAAGCGCTCGAGACCATCGTCGAGTTCGCCTATCGCCAGGACCTGATCCCGCGCCGCTATTCGCTCGACGAGCTGTTCGACCGAAGCGTGCGCGACGCATCGCCGTGAAGCGGGTGCGTACGGGCACGCTGGTGATCGTCCGCGACCGGATGCAGCGCGGCTATCGCTATCGCCTCGCCGCGCCCGCGGGGTGCCAATTCAACCCGCGTTTCAAGCCCGAGCTCAGCCCGAAGGAGATGCTCGCCCTCGGGATATTCGGCGGCGTCTATCTGCGCGATTGCCGCAAGGAGTTTCCCGAGAGTTGGTTTGCGCGCGCAAGGCTCCAGAAGGACGGCGTCAAAACGCACGACCCGACGCTCAACTATTTCGGCGTCAACGCGAGCCAGCCGCTGTCGGTCTGGCGCGCCAAAGGCTGGATCGCCGATTGCGACCCGCGCGGCTGGTTCCAATGGTATTGCCGCTACTATATGGGCCGACGCATCCCGGCCGAGGACGCGCGCCAGATCAAGCGCTGGATCGCGATGCGCCGCCACGTGGCCCAGATCCGCAACAATTGCGATCGAGGCGATTTCGACTGCCGGCGCGTGCAGCGCCAGGCGCTGCTTCATTGGGCCTACGACAGCCGGAAGCTATGATGCGGCGCTTGCACGCCGCGTCGGCCCCTTGCGTCACCCGGCTCCGTGCGTCCGAGAATAGGCGTTGGGCTCGGCCGGGCTCCAGCCCGCAAGCGCGCCCGCGCGCGCACGGTAGATCTCGACCTTGAGCGGGTAGCACTGCGCCGCGTCGTCGGAATGACTGGCGCCGCAATCGCCGCCCGGGCAGGCCGAAAGTGCCGCAAGCAGATCGATCTCGGCGAAGAATTCGATGAAGTCGCCCGGCCGCACCGGGCTCGCCTTCATGAAATACTGGTGCGTGTCGCGGGTGAAGCCGGTGCACATGAAGATGTTGAGCACGTCGTGCACGTGACGCTCGGCCTCGGCGAGCGGCAGGGCGCGCGCGGCGGCGAGTGCCCGCGTCAAGTTCGAGTGGCAGCATTGGTGATACTCGACGTGCTTCAGGAGCAAGTTGGTATAGGGATCGCAGCGCGTGCCGATCACGTCGTGCACGCCCGCACCGTCCGCGTCCCAGCCGTACCAGCCGAGCGTGTCGCGGGTGATGGTCGCGAGCGGCCGGAGGTACGGCAGCGTGCTCCAAAGCCGGTCGCCGGTCGAGAGGTGGGTCGCATGCAACGCGCGCGTCTTCCCGCTGAAGAAGCGCTCGCCGAGATCGCGCGCGTTCCACAGATTGAGGTCGCCCACCTGCGGTCCCTCGATCGAAAGGACGCGGAAGAAATGCCCCGCCGGCACTTCGAACGCGCGCGCGTCGCGCGGCGGCACCGTGAGCTCGGCGATCTTGGCCGCACCCTCGCGCGCTTGCGCGTAGAAGCCAGCGTCGAAGGGTGCCAGCTGCGCGACCGAATAGACGATCGTCGGCCGTGCCGCGCGTCGCGCGTCGGCGTCGGGCGGTGATGCGGTCTCGGTGCGGGATCGGGCCATATGCGGGACGCCTCCGTCGATGGGGGGGCTGGGGTCGAGGCCGGCTCGGTCGACAGCATACTGGCAGGCCCCGCCCAACAATGATGAGCACGATGTCTAAGCTATAGGCCCGTGATATCGAGAGAAAGGCCGACTGTCGATCGGGCGCCCGGGCGTGAGCCGAAGCGGATTCGCGGACTCGCGCCGCGCGCCGCCCGCTCTCGGATTCGGGCGCAAGATCAACGATATCAACGATCCGAGCGCCAGCGGCCGCGGGGCGCGCTCGCGCGGTTGCGTTTTGTACCAATGAGTGGTACATAGACACACACGGAGCGACCGGATGATCGTGAGCTTTCGGGACGCATGGCTGCGGGCGTTCTTCGTCGAGGATACGCGCTCCCGGCACATCCCGTCCGAGCTCGAGGGTCGGCTCTTTCGCAAGCTCCAGATGATCGACGACGCGACGACCGACCGGGACTTGCGGGCGCCGCCCAGCAATCATTTCGAGAAGCTGCGCGGCAGCCTCGTGGGCTTCCACTCGATCCGCGTCAACAGCCAATGGCGGCTGATCTTCCGGTGGGACGGCAGCCGAGGCGAGGCCGAAGGCGTTTATCTCGACGACCACAGCTATCGATGAGGCGAGCCATGCTGACCACGAAGCGCAAGCCGGCCACGGTAGGCGAAATCCTGACCGAGGAGTTCATGCAGCCCATGGGGCTGACCCAGGCCGCGCTGGCGGAGGCGATGGGCGTTCAGCGCAAGCACGTCAACGAGCTGTGCAACGACCGCCGGAACGTGACGGCGGCGACGGCGCTCATCCTCGCGCGCGTGTTCGGCAACAGCCCCGACTATTGGCTCAACGTCCAGCGGCGCACCGATCTGTGGGAGGCGATGAACAGTCCCCGCGAGCGCGCGCGGATCGAGCGCGCCAAGGCGCTTGGCACTGCGGCGTGATCTCCACGGCCGAGGACAGGAAGGGCGTCCATCGTTCGTCCGATTGCACGAGCTTTGCGCGTCTCTGGCGCGATGCCGCGCCCGCGTTTGGCGCCCGATCGCCGGGCCCGGCTCTGTCTTCGAGTGGCGGAGTGGGAGGGATTCGAACCCTCGGTACGGGTTTAAGCCCGTACGGCGGTTTAGCAAACCGCTGGTTTCAGCCGCTCACCCACCACTCCAGGCCGAAGCCGGCCCCGCCGCTCGAAGGCGGCGGGCCGGAGGCGTTGTTTAGCGGGCGCGGCCCCGCCCTGTCAATGCGCGGGGACAACGGGTCGGGTGCTTATCGGGCGCTGGCAACGGCGCGGGCTTGCGGCATAATCGGGCGGCATAATCGGGCACGAAATCCGCAATGCCGCAAGACCAGGGAGCGAACGATGGCCGCCTACATGATCGCCAATCTCAACATCTTCGACCAAAAGACCTTCGACACCTACCGCGCCCAGGTGAAGCCGAGCATCGAGAAGTTCGGCGGCCGCTTTTTGGTCCGCGGCGGCGCCCATGAGCGCCTCGAGGGCACCTGGACGCCGACGCGCCTCGTGCTGCTCGAATTCCCCGACATGGATGCCCTCAAGCGCTGGTACGCGTCGGCGGAGTATGTGGCGCTGATCAAGCTGCGCCAAAGCGCGGCCTTCACCGACGTCGTCGCGGTCGAGGGCTACGCCGGCTGATCGCGACCCGGCGCATTTCGTCGAGCACCGGGCGTCGAGTGCTCGGCGTCGGGCGCTCGGCGTCGGAGGCTCGGCGTTCGGCGTTCAGCGCTTGGCGTATTGGGTCGCGCCGAACAGGGTCTCCTTGGCCTTGTCGTCCATCTGGGGCGGGCGCAGGTCGGCGAGCACCTTGATGCCGCGCTGCACCGCCGGGCGCGCCTCGATCTCGAGGAACCAGCGCTTGAAATTCGCGAAATCCTCGATCGTCTGCCCCTGGTTCGCGATCGAGCGCGTCCAGGGCCAGACCGCGATGTCGGCGATGGTGTAGTCGTCGCCCGCGAGATATTTGCTCTCGCCGAGCCGCTTGTTCATGACGCCGTAGAGGCGGCCCGCCTCGTTGGTGTAGCGCTTGATCGCGTAGTCGAGCTTCTCGGGCGCGTAATTGCGGAAGTGATGCGCTTGGCCGAACATCGGGCCGATGCTGCCCATCTGGAACATGAGCCACTCGAGGGTCGCGTAGCGCGCGCGCGGCACCTTGGGGAGGAATTTGCCGGTCTTCTCGGCGAGATAGATGAGGATGGCGCCGGATTCGAACAGCGAGATCGGCTTCCCGTCCGGCCCGTCGGAATCGACGATCGCCGGAATCTTGTTGTTGGGGCTGATCTTGAGGAAGTCGGGCGCGAACTGCTCGCCCTTGCCGATGTTGATGGGATGCGCCTTGTAGGCAAGGCCGCATTCCTCGAGCATGATGTGAACCTTGTGGCCGTTGGGCGTGGCCCAGCTATAGGCGTCGATCATCGAGGTCTCTCCCGGATTTCGTTTCGGCAAGGGGATCGGA
>DATJLQ010000037.1:0-10579 GCA_035509415.1 Alphaproteobacteria bacterium | reverse complement strand
ATCGAGGCGTCGCGCATCCGCTGATATTCCTTGTCGGTGAGCGTCAGCGCCGGCGCCACGGTGACGCTGTCGCCGGTGTGCACGCCCATCGGGTCGATATTCTCGATCGAGCAAACGATGATGCAGTTGTCCGCCTTGTCGCGCACCACCTCCATCTCGAATTCCTTCCAGCCGAGCACCGATTCCTCGACCAGGATCTCGGTCACGGGCGAGGCCTTGAGCCCGCCCATCACGATCTCGACGAATTCGTCCTGGTTGTAGGCGATGCCGCCGCCGGTGCCGGCGAGGGTGAAGGAGGGGCGGATGATCGCGGGCAGGCCGATCTCGCCGAGCGCCGCCTTCGCCTCCTCGAGCGTGTGGGCGATGGCACTCTTGGGGGACGCGAGGCCGATCCTGGTCATGGCGTCGCGGAACTTCTGCCGGTCCTCGGCCTTCTCGATGACCTCGGCGCGCGCGCCGATCATCTCGACGCCGAATTTCTCGAGCACGCCGCGGCGCGCGAGCTCCATCGCCGTGTTGAGCGCGGTCTGGCCGCCCATGGTCGGCAAGAGCGCCGAGGGCCGCTCCTTCTCGACGATGCGCGCCACCACCTCGGGCGTGATCGGCTCGATGTAGGTCGCATCCGCGAGGCCCGGGTCGGTCATGATGGTGGCCGGGTTCGAGTTCACCAGGATCACCCGGTAGCCCTCGTCCTTCAACGCCTTGCAGGCTTGCGTGCCCGAATAATCGAACTCGCACGCCTGGCCGATCACGATCGGCCCCGCGCCGATGATCAGGATCGATTTGAGATCGGTGCGCTTAGGCATGGGGTGCCTGCCGTGCCGCGCGCCCAATTCCCCTCCCCCCTCGAGGGGGAGGGTAGGGTGGGGGGTAGTGGCGCGATGCGCGAAATGCGAACATCAACCCATGGTTTTGCCGACCGCTCGACGTTTGCGCAAGACGCCAACGGATGCCGAAATTCGACTTTGGTCGCGGCTTCGACGCAACCAGCTCGACGGATTTCGCTTTCGCCGCCAGCAGCCGATCGGCGCTTACGTCGTCGATTTTTTCTGTCCCGAGGCGCGGCTGATCATCGAAGTCGACGGGGGCCAGCACGCGATCGATGAAGTCCGCGATGCGAAACGCACCCAGTGGCTCGAAGGGCGCGGATATCGTGTATTGAGATTCTGGAATAACGATGTGCTCGGCAATACGGACGGGGCTCTCGGGACGATCCGCGATGCGCTCCGCGCGGAAAAACCCCTCCCCCCTTGAGGGGGAGGATAGGGAGGGGGGTGACGCGGTCAAATTCCGAACGCCAATCGACCCCCCACCCGGCAACGCATTCGCGTTGCCTCCCTCCCCCTCAAGGGGGGAGGGGCAAGTGAAGATCGAGGGGCGAAGCTCGCGCGATCCCCCACCCGGGAATGCATTCCCATCGCCGCCCGCCCTCTCAAGGCGGGAGGGGCACGCATCTTCAAGTGAAAATAAATCGGTGCGCTTAGGCATTCTTGTCCATCATCTTCACGAACCGCTCGAAGAGATAATGGCTGTCCTGGGGGCCGGGCGAGGCCTCGGGGTGGTATTGGACCGCGAAGGCCGGCTTGTCGGTGAGCTTGAAGCCCTCGACCGAGCCGTCGAAGAGCGATTTGTGGGTAACCTCGGCGTTCTTCGGCAGCGAATCCTCGACCACGACGAAGCCGTGGTTCTGGCTCGTGATCTCGACCTTGCCGGTCTCGAAATCCTTGACCGGGTGGTTCGCACCGCGATGGCCGTGATGCATCTTCTCGGTGCGCGCGCCCACCGCGAGCGCCATCATCTGATGGCCCAAGCAAATCCCGAAGGTCGGCATCCCGAGCTCGATGAGCTTCCGGATGGTGGGCACGGCGTACTCGCCGGTCGCCGCCGGATCGCCCGGCCCGTTCGAGAGGAACACGCCGTCGGGCTTGTGGCGCAACACGTCGTCGGCGCTCGCGGTCGCCGGCACCACGGTCACGCGGCAGCCGGCCGAGGCGAGGCAACGCAGAATGTTCCGCTTCGCCCCGTAATCGATCGCGACCACGTGGCGGCGCGGGGTCGTTTGGCGTCCATAGCCGCGGCCGAGCGCCCAACGCGTTTCGTCCCAGCTATAGGTCTGGCGGCAGGTCACGTCCTTCGCCAAATCCATGCCTTCGAGGCCCGGCCAGGCCGCGGCCTCGGCCGCGAGCTCGGCGAGATCGAAGCGCCCGTCGGGCGCGTGGCACAAGACGCCGTTGGCGGCCCCGCCGTCGCGCAGGCGGCGCGTCAAGCGGCGCGTGTCGACGGCACAGGCGCCCACGAGATCGTGGGACGCGAGCCAGGCGCTCAAGGGCTGCGCCGCGCGCCAATTGCTCGGCTCGGTCACGTCGTCGCGCAGGATCAGGCCGCGCGCGGCGGGGGTCGCGGTCTCGATGTCCTCGGCGTTGGTGCCGACATTACCCACATGGGGGAAGGTGAAGGTGATGATCTGGCCGGCATAGGAGGGATCGGTCAGGATTTCCTGATAGCCGGTCATTGAGGTGTTGAAGCAAATCTCGCCCACCGCCTTTCCGTGCGCGCCGATGCCGCGGCCCCAGGCGACCGACCCGTCGCTCAGCACAAGAACGGCGGTCGCGCCAGGGGCTTGGCGCGTGACGGCGGGCCGCGGGTCGGACATCGGATGTTCCTTGAAGCGCCTCGCGCCGGCGGCAAACCGGCGGGTTCGCGCTTTGATAGGCAAAACCCGTGCCGCCGTCAAGCCCGACTCGGTGAAAAATTTCTTGTCAATTCAATCGGTTAAGTCACGATAAGGGTTTGCATTCCGGGCCTGTTTCAGTTAAGTTGCACGCTTTCCCGCGTCCCGCGCCGTCGCTTGTCCTTTTGTGCCCCATGCTGCGTGAAAAATTCACCGACGCGCTCAAGACCGCCATGAAGGGGAAGGACATGGGCGCCGTCTCGGCGCTCCGTCTCATCCTGGCCAAGCTCAAGGAGCGCGACATCGAGGTGCGCCCCAAGGGCCTGGTCGAAGGCATCCCGGATCCGGAGATCGTGCAGATGCTCCAGGGCATGGTGAAGCAGAGGCGCGAATCGATCGAGCTTTACGAGAAGGGGAAGCGGCCCGAGCTCGCGCAGAAGGAGCGCGACGAGATCGCGGTCATCGAATCCTTCATGCCGAAGCAACTCTCGGACGCCGAGATGGCGGCGGCGATCAAGGACGCGGTGGCGGCGACCGGTGCGACCTCGATCAAGGACATGGGCAAGGTCATGGGCGCCTTGAAGGCGCGCCATGCCGGGACCATGGATTTCGCCAAGGCGGGCGGCCTGGTGAAGGCCGAGCTCGGCGCGGGCTGAGACGGATCGCGTCGCGCGTTGCCGGGGCCGCGGCGCGCGCATGGATAGCGGATTTCGCTTGGGCATAGGGCAAGGACAGGGCGCCGTCGGGGCGTCCGAGGCTCGTCGCTAATCACACGGATGCTTGCTCGACCCATGGCGCTCCCACCCCAATTCCTCGACGATCTGCGCGCGCGCGTCGGCTTGGCCGAGGTGATCGGCCGGCGCGTCAAGCTCCAGCGCAAGGGGCGCGAATATTCCGGCCTGTGCCCGTTCCACAACGAAAAGACGCCCTCCTTCACGGTCAACGAGGAGAAGGGCTTCTTCCATTGCTTCGGCTGCGGCGCCCATGGCGACGTGATCGGCTTCATGATGCGCGCCGAGCATATGAGCTTCCTCGACGCGATCGAGCGGCTCGCCTCCGAGGCCGGGCTGCAGGTGCCCCAATCGACGCCCCAGGAGCGCGCCAAGGCAGAGCGCTACAAATCCCTCGGCACCGCGATCGAGGCGGCATGCGCCTTCTATGAGCGCCAGCTCGCGTCGCCCGCGGGGCGCGAGGCGCTCGAGTATCTGAAGCGCCGCGGCCTCGACGACGTGACCATCGCGCGTTTCCGCCTCGGCTGGTCGCCCGCCGGGAACGCGCTCAGGGCGCATCTTCTGAAGGAAGGCTACGCCGTGGCCATGCTGCTCGAGGCCGGGCTCCTGGGCCGGAACGAGGAGCGCGGCGAGAATTTCGATTATTTCCGCGGCCGCGTCATGTTCCCGATCGCCGATGCGCGTGGGCGCGTGGTCGCGTTCGGCGCCCGGGTGCTGCGCGACGGCGAGCCCAAATATCTGAACTCGCGCGACGGCGAGCTGTTCCACAAGGGACGCATGCTCTACGGCCTCGCCCATGCGCGGCGCGGTGCCGCCGACGCGGGCGAGCTCGTCGTGGTCGAGGGCTACATGGACGTGATCGCGCTCCACAAGGCGGGGTTCGCGAACGCGGTCGCTCCGCTCGGGACGGCACTCACGGAGGCGCAGCTCACGGAGATGTGGCGTCTCGTCGACGAGCCCATCCTCTGTTTCGACGGCGATGCCGCCGGCCAACGCGCCGCGGCGCGCGCGGCCGAGCGGGCGCTGCCGTTGCTCAGGCCGGGGAAGTCGCTCAAATTCGTCGAGCTTCCGAAGGGCGAGGACCCGGACACGCTGATCCTGACCCAAGGGCCCGCGGCGCTGCGCGCCCTTCTCGAGAAGGCGCGGCCGCTGGTCGATTTCGTGTGGCAGATGGAGCGCGCGACCAACCAAGGCGACACGCCCGAGCGGCGCGCGCGCCTCGAGCAACGCATCGAGGAGATCGCGGGCCGCATCGAGGACGGAACCGTCAGTCGCGCCTATCGCCGGGCGCTACGCGACCGTTTCTTCGAGGGCTTCGGCCCCAAGGGCTATCGGGCGGGAAGTCCGGCCGGGGTCGATGTCGGACGCGCCGCGCGCGAGCGGCTCCTGGGCCGCCTCCGGGCCGGCCAAAGCGGCCGCTTTCCCGCGCGCGAGCCGGTTTTGCCCTCGGGCCCTGCGGCCTCGGGCGACGTGCGGGTCCTGCTGCTCAGGCACCAGCAGGGGCTGGTCGCCGCCGTGATCAACCATCCGAGCATCCTCGACCAGGTGGGGGAGGCGTTCGGCACCCTCGATTTGCCGCCCGGCGAGCTTGACAGGCTGAGGCGCGAAATCATAAAGAGCTGGGCCCCGGATATTGACTCCGAGGGGGTCAAAAGCCACTTAAAGGACCTTGGTTTCGGCGCGGTTCTCGAGCGCGTCCTGAGCGCCGAAGTTTACGAGGCCGCTCCCTTCGCCGACCCGGCGCGTGCGCCGGAGGAGGCGGGGCGGGAGTGGCGTCACAGTCACGAGCTGCTGACGCGGCGCCGCGTCCAGCTCGACATCGACGAGGCGGAACGCGAGCTCGCCGAGGATATGACGGAAGAGAATCTGAGCCGGCTGCGGGCGCTCAAGCGGCAGATCGACGACATGGACTCGGGCGATGGCGGCCGGGACGAGGGCCGCTTGCGCGACAGCCATTGAGACCTGGGAAGTGGGGCGCGACCCGCTTTGGGGCCGGGGCGCGGATCGACGAGGACGGACCGAATTCGGGGGCGAGTGACGGTATGGTGACCAAAAGCATCGCAAGCAAGCTCTCCTCGGCCAAGGCCGAGCTGGCCAAGGCCATTTCACGGTTCGGCGGCAAGGCGTCGGCCAAGGCGGACGAGCCCCACAAGGTCGACTCCGCGAAGGTCGATTCGCACAAGGCCGAGTCCCATAAGGCGGACGCGCACAAGACGGACGCACACAAGGCCGAGTCCCACAAGGCTGACGCGCACAAGGCCGACGCGCACAAGGCCGGGTCGGCCAAGGGCGCTGCAGCGCCCCCAGCGGCTCAGCCGAAGCCCGCGGCCCTCGCCAAGGGCGGCAAGAGCGCCAAACCCAAGAGCAAAGGCAAGGCGAAGGAGCCGGGCGAGGCCGGTCCCGATTCGGGCGAAGGTCCCCTCATGGACGGCATGGCGGCCGCGGTCAAGAAGATGGTCGCGCGCGCCAAGGAGCGCGGCTACGTCACCTACGACGAGCTGAATTCGGTGCTGCCGGCGGACCAGGCGTCCTCCGAGCAGATCGAGGACACGATGTCGATGCTCAGCGAGATGGGCGTCAACGTCGTCGAGAGCGAGGAGGCGGAGGAGCCCGCGCACGCCCAGACGCCGGCCGAGCCCGCCGAGGCGGAAGCGGAGGCCGAGGCCGAGCCGGAGGCCGAGAGCGACGGCGAGGGCCGCACCGCGGGCAACATCGACGACGAGCTCGGCCGCACCGACGATCCGGTGCGCATGTATCTGCGCGAAATGGGCTCGGTCGAGCTGCTCTCGCGCGAGGGCGAGATCGCGATCGCCAAGCGCATCGAGGCGGGGCGCGAGCGCATGATCGGCGCGATCTGCGAGAGCCCGCTCACCATCAAGGCGATCGTGCTGTGGCACGACGCGCTCGGCGACCAGAAGCTCCTGCTGCGCGACATCATCGATCTCGACGCGACCTACGGCGCCGGACCCGACGGGGCGGCGCTCGCCGCGACCGAGGCGGGCGCCGAGACGGCCGAGGGTGCCGCGGCCGAGCCCGCGCCGGCGGCGCCCGAGCCCGCCGAGGAGACCGATCCCGACGCCGAGGCGGAAGAGAACGCCATGTCGCTCGCCGCCATGGAGCAGCATTTGATGCCCCAGGTGCTCGAGACCTTCGAGCAGATCGCGCGTACCTGGAAGCGCATGTCGAAGCTCCAGGAGGAGCGCATCGCGGCGATGCAGAAGGGCGAGGCGTTGGTTCCCGCCGCCGAGAAGCGCTACAAGAAGCTGCGTGGCGAGCTCGTGCAGCTGATGCAGAACGTGCGCCTCAACAACGGGCGCATCGAGCAGCTGGTCGACCAGCTCTACGGGCTCAACCGGCGCTGCATGCAGCTCGACGGCGAGCTCATGCGCATGGCCGAGAGCGCCAACGTCAAGCGCGACCAGTTCCTCGCGGAGTACCAGGGCCACGAGCTCGATCCCAACTGGATGGAGCGCCTGCGCGAGCTGCCGGGTGCCGGCTGGAAGCGGTTCTCGGCCAAGAAATACGCCGACCGCATCGAGGAGCTGCGCGCCGGCCTGCGCCGCCTTTCCGACGAATGCGGCCTCCCGATCGGCGAGTTCCGGCGCATCGTGCATTCGGTGCAGCAGGGCGAGCGCGAGGCGAGCCGCGCCAAGAAGGAGATGGTCGAGGCGAATTTGCGCCTGGTGATCTCGATCGCGAAAAAATACACCAACCGCGGCCTCCAGTTCCTCGACCTCATCCAGGAAGGCAACATCGGCCTCATGAAGGCGGTCGACAAGTTCGAGTACCGGCGCGGCTACAAGTTCTCGACCTACGCCACCTGGTGGATCCGCCAGGCGATCACGCGCTCGATCGCGGACCAGGCGCGCACCATCCGCATACCCGTGCACATGATCGAGACCATCAACAAGCTGGTGCGCACCTCGCGCCAGATGCTGCACGAGATCGGACGCGAGCCGACGCCCGAGGAGCTCGCGGTCAAGCTCGCGATGCCGCTCGAGAAGGTGCGGAAAGTGCTGAAGATCGCGAAGGAGCCGATCAGCCTCGAGACGCCGATCGGCGACGAGGAGGACAGCCACCTCGGCGATTTCATCGAAGACAAGAACGCGGTCCTCCCGATTGACGCGGCGATCCAGTCCAACCTGCGCGAGACGACGACGCGGGTGCTGGCCTCGCTCACCCCGCGCGAGGAGCGGGTTTTGCGCATGCGCTTCGGCATCGGCATGAACACCGACCACACGCTCGAGGAGGTCGGCCAGCAGTTCTCGGTGACGCGCGAGCGCATCCGTCAGATCGAAGCCAAGGCTTTGCGTAAGCTCAAGCACCCGAGCCGGAGCCGCAAGCTCAGAAGCTTCCTCGATAACTGAGCGATCGGCTCGCCATCCGGCGGCTTTCGCGCGAGCAGGGGATCCGCACGGGTTCCGCTCGCCTATGAGGCATGGGTTTCCGCGCCCGGCAACAGCTCCCGCAGCTCGCCCAGCCACGGTTCGTAGCGCCGCCAGCGCTCGACCGACGTGGTATAGACCGGCTGGCGGGCCTGCCACAGGCTCTCAGTCTTCACCGCCCTCTCGTTGCGCTCGGGCGCGAGGCAGGCGTCGTCCCAGTCGAGGCCGCAGAAGCCGATGAGCCGGCGCGTTTCCGCCTCTTGGTCGGCGACCAGCGTCGCGTAGTGGACTTCGGTGAATCGATCGGAGGGCAATACGCGGCGCCAGTGGTCCATGAGCCGCTCGTACTGACGATAAGCGAACGCCAGGTCGCCGCGATCCCACGCATAGTCCTGACTTGCGCCGAAGTTGGCGAAGAATATCGACAAGCACGTATCGACCGGGTTCCGGCGGCAATGAATGATGCGCGCTTCCGGAAGGGCGAGCCGGATGAGCCCGAGCACCTCGAAATTCCCGGGCCGCTTGTCGGTCACCCGCAGCGCGCCGGGTCCGATTTGGCGGAGCTGGGCGCAATAGTCCTCGGCGGCTTGGATAGTTCGGCCGCCTCGAGGGGGCGAATTCCGGAGGTATGCGAGTTGAAGCTCCGGCGCGCCCAGAAAGGCAGCTCGCCGCCAGCAGCGACCGCGGGATGCGATGAGAGGATCTGTTCGACCAGAGTCGTGCCGGACCGGGGCATGCCGACGACAAACACCGGCAGATCGCCTCCCTGACGCGCCGGCATGACGAGCGATCGCCGCGCACTTTCGAGCGCCTCAACCGTGTGATCGGCGATGATCGCGTCATACCGGGCGACGAGCGCCGCGCGATCGAGGCGCTCCGATATCCCTCTCAGCCTGTTTCCCGCCTCATAGCGCCGCATCGCCTCGGCGTAGTCGCCGAGGTCGTCGAAGGCCTTCCCCAGGCCGAACTGAACGCTGGCGCGCGCCAACACGTCGAGGCCGGGCCGCTCGGCGCGGCCGCGCATGCGCTCCACGAGCGGCCGGTCGGCCTCTTTGAAGCGCTTGACGGCGGCCAGTTTCTGGAAAGCGGCCGGGAATCCTTCGACTGCCAGGGTCAACTGGTCGGCCGCGTCCTCGAACGCCCCGCGGTTCGACAACAACTCGCCGAGGAAAGTCCGCGCCTCGGCCAGTTGCGGCGCGAGAGCGAGCAGGCGACGAAGCTCTTTCTCCGCCTCGTCGCGCTTTCCCTCCATCGAAAGCGCCCGAGCCGAATAAAGCCGGCGCGCCAGAGGATCTTCGGCCCTTCGGCTCAACCTGCGATAGGCGGCCAACGCTTCGGGCTCGCGCATCTGCTGGACAAGGCCAGCGGCAAGATGGGCCAGCGCCAATTCGAAGCTCGGCCGCAGCTCCACTGCACGCTGCAGGTGAGCGACCGCCTCGGCCGAACGGCCGCAGGCCTGACACGCGACGCCAAAGTTATAGTGCGCCTCCGCGTTGTTCGGATCGAACCGGACAACTTCGTGGAGCAAGGGAATCGCGTCAGCCCAGCGATAGGCGTCGCAGTGCGCCTTGGCTGCGAGCGTCAGCCCTTCCAGCCTTCGCCTCGGAACCGAGGGAGATCCCTGGACTGCTCCAGCAGGTGTCGCCAGGCCCGGATCCTTGATTTGGCAGCAGTGCTTGTATTTTCTGCCGCTGCCGCAAGGGCAAGGATCGTTGCGGCCAACCCTTGCCGCCGTTTTGGCCGCGATTCTGATCCCGGTCATTCCACGCGCTCCGGCCTGTCCCATAGCTGGAAAATCGTGATGTGAAAATGGTGGCCGCAAAGGCGGACTTGAACTCAAATGGGGTCGTCGACAGGGGCGCGCCGCGTGCTAGAGTTGAAAAGCCTGGCTCTCGCCGGTCCGACCCCGTCCCGGCGCCGCTTCGCCGGGCCGCGGAACCGGCGGCCGACGCCCGGGCTGCGATAGGGAGGGAGAATATGGCCTACAAGGACGTCCTTGTCTTTCTCGATCCGACGGCCGAGGCGGCGGAGCGCGCCCGCTTCGCTGTCTCGCTCGCGAAGACGTACGGCGCGCGATTGATCGGGGTTGACGTCAGCGCGCCGCCGGCCGGCAAGGAGGAGGAAAGCGAGGGGGCGGTTGAGCGGATGTTCGCCGAGGCGACCCGGCAGGCGGCGCCGACGGCCGTCTTCGTGCCGGCGGACAAGCCGGGCGAGGCCGACCTCCTCGCCCATTGCGTCGACCTGACGATTGCGCCCGGCCCGGAGAGTCTCGCCCGCGACGTCATTCGCCGCGGCGCCCTCGACCGCGCGCTCATCGAATCCGGCGTTCCGATGCTGATCCTGCCGCCGGACTGGACGCCGGGTCCGGTCGGCGACAATGTCGTCATCGCCTGGAACGCTGAGCGCGAGGCCCTGCGCGCCGTCCACGATGCTATGCCGCTTCTCGAGAGAGCGAAAAAGGTCACGCTGTTCGCCTTTTCGTCGCGGCCCAGCGTCCTGCGCAAGTCGGCCGAGATGCTGGTCGATCACCTGGCGGCGCACGGCGTCAAGGCCGAGCATATCTCGGACTGGACCAATACCGGCGACCTGACCGCGGTCGAAGCGCTGTTCGCCAGCCTCGACACCCAGGACGCCGATCTCATCGTCGCCGGGGCCTTCGGCCATTCGAGGCTCTACGAGGGGCTGTTCGGCGGGGTGAGCATGGATCTCATGCACCAACAGTCGCTGCCGGTCCTGATGTCGCACTGAGCGGGGCGAAGAAACGCGCCCAGCTGCCGCAAGGGGAGGAGATT